>NZ_LOWY01000022.1:0-292243 GCF_001524185.1 Burkholderia sp. FL-7-2-10-S1-D7
TAGAACGTCTGTTCCGAAATGTTGTGGCGCTTGCATAGATCCTTCACCGGCTCATCCCGGCTCTCGGCCTCGCGCAAGATGCGGATGATCTGCTCGTCGGTAAATCGCTTCTTCATCGAGTCCTCCTTGTCCCTAGGATAAAAGAGAACTCACTTGCCGGATGGCTACAAGAAACGTCTCAGGTCACCCTGACTGACGGCGCATCCCATTCCCCCTTTGTGTCGGCCTGCGACGGGCTGGTGCAGAGGGGCGTATGAATTCGCTGCGCACGTTCTCCCCGTCAACTTTGACAGGGTGGTTACGTATCGATATCGCGTGCTACAGTCCCCGCGGATTTCGTCATAGGAGTTCAGCATGGGATTCGCGTTCATTCGAGAGGGCGATCATACGGACCACGGTGGCACTGTACTGTCATCCGGAGCGATTACTTTTATCGACGGTCGGCCGATTGCGTTTGTTGGCACGATGGTCACCTGCCCGAAGTGCAAGGGGGTATTTCCGATCGTCACCAGCAAGAATCCCGGTATGAGTTTCGATGGTCGGCGAGCGGCATTTCAGGGGGACATGACCGCATGTGGCGCGACACTGATTGCTAGCCAGGGCAATGCCGTTGCGAACGTTCCCGTGGGTTCTGGCGGGACCACGATGTCAGCACGGCATGAGGCCGATGATTCAACGGAGCGATATCGCGGTCGATTCCAGGTCGTCGGCGCGGACGGGCAACCGGCCGCAAATAGCCCGTACAGTTTGCGAACGCCAGAGGGTCAGACCATCAGCGGCACAACCGATGCCGACGGTTACACTCAGTGGCATCACGCAGACTCGCCGGCCTCCCTGATATTTGGTCGGGAGAAGCCTGAATGAGCCATGATGTCCCCGGCGGAATGTCGACCGAAGGTACGACGACTAAGGTGTATCTCGGCGGCGATCTCGATCAACAGGACAAAAAAGTACTCTGCGGAGCGCTTTGCCAATGCAAGAAAGGCCCGAACATCAGCATTGTCGGCGCCCGACTAAAGCAGGCATGCGTGGCGACGAAGCTGAACGCGCTGGATGCTAGGGGCGATAGCATCTACAAGCCTGAAATCAGCTACAACATGAACGAATACCCGCCCGCGCCTATCATGTCGTCGCGAAATCCGCTCGAGCCGCACGGGTTTATTCCGAACTGGATCAAGGCTCACTACCCGGAAGGCTACGTCCCTGGCGTTGGCTGGATTCGACGACCTGATGTCGTGATCGTCAAAGACCCCGGAAAGCCGCCCACGCAAGATAATCTATCCGGCGTGGTCGAAATGAAATTCCCGCCGGACAAACGTGACATCGAGCAGATAGCGGATTACCAAGAAATCGCGGGCCCGCACGCAAAGGTCACGGAACTCGATCCGGCGACCTGTGGCTGCCCCGACGACGGAGGCGAAGAGTCATCCAGTCCGACCGCCGACGCGCTGCGCGACGCCTTCTCGTCGATTGGAAGGCAGGTGAGGAAGCTGCTCAACCAAACCGGAGCTGACCCCGCCCCAGGAGGCGGCATGCCTCCTTCTGTACCCGTTCCAGTTCTCTAACTGACATGACCGACAAAGCATTCATCGAATACGCGAAAGCACATCAGCTCGAAGCGCTGATTCCCGGTGGAGCGCTCGAGCCGACCGACAAGCACGACTATGTTGGTGCTGCCGTCGTTGTGCGTGGCGCACTGTTTTTTCGTAACGCTGCGGACCCTGAAGTACGCCGGGCGATATCGGAGTGCTACGAGCAATATCGCGAGATCGCGAAGGACGAATTGAAATGGCTTTGGCAGGACGGCAAGGAACCCGTCAAGATCAAGGGCGGAAACCTTCCCTCCGGCACATTCACGTCCTACTCCGACAAGGCCGCACTGACCGCATACGTGACATCAGGGGATGCCTCAGCCGACGCTGGGTTCTGGCATTTTCAGGTGTTCGGTCAGCAACGCTGGCGCGAGGCTCGCCCGCATGCAGGTCTGAACACGCTGACATTTTCCACGTCGCTGCTGTACATCGCCGAGAACCCTGCTGCGTTCCAGAAACTGTTCGTAGACTTCGCCCGTCGGCTCAAAGTTGTCAGTGGGTATGCCGGATACGCAGTGAATCTCAGTCTCGCGAAAACGGCAGCAAACGTGCCGACGGAATACCAGCTCGCAAAGCAGATGATTGCACTTGACGTTGGCGAACCGCTACTGCAGGCGGCACGCCTGCGTGACGGCATCAAGACGGTCGGCTGGCTTACTGCGCTCGACAAGGAACTGCTCGACAAGGCTGGCGGGCTCGATACCCTGCGAAACGAACTGCCTCCAAACTGGTACGCGCTCTACGATCTGAACGGCGGCGTTGTGATCCAGGCTGGCCGGCGCCCTGAATCTGGCTCGCCGGCCGACGGCAATGAGAACGGGACGCCCGTTCCGCCACCTAACTACGTGATCCTGAATGCAGCCCTCAAATCGGTGCGCATTCCTTCCGTATGGCAGTTGCAGATCGGCCAGCCAGGCTCGGCATCGCCGTATTTCGCTACGACGGCCGAAAGCGATGACTGGTTGCGACGCTTCGATGTACCTGACGATCAGCTTTTCGAGTACAAGGCGAAGCTACTGCACTTGCCGACACTCGATACCGACTGCACGTTGCCGGAGCGCGTGTGAGCATTAGGGGCTTCGTTGGAGCGGGTGCATTAAAACTGCTCTAGCAAGCCCTCTCGCACGCGGGAAGGGAACTGCGACTTACATTCCTCCCTTCCTGCTACCACTTTTCAAATTGCTGGTGGCGTGACCAGGTCCTTGCTAGGATTGGAGGCGCATAATGACATACTCGAGTGAGTTCTGAATTGAGCGCTAGTCGTCGTGACGGATGACTAATGCGACTCATAACAGTGACGATCAAATGGCCAATTTAATTCTACATTTCCGCAGCGATCATCCGCCCGAGCACCAGAGAAATGATAGACCAGGCAACTCGATTAATCGGCCGAAAGAACACGTCGGCATCTTCAATCTCCCTCGAGGATGCGCTTTGGTTGCTACCCGATAAGTGATGAAAAAATTTATTTCTTACGTCAACGAGGAATCCGAATGACTGTAGAAATGGAATTTCCACAACGCTAGAATTTATTGTGCAGTGTCTGGAATGGACGTTCTTCAGATATTTTTCGTATTTTGTGGAGAATCCACCGTCAAATTTGAATCGATACTTGTGACTGGAAAATACGGGATCTCCGGAGAATAGATATCCTATAAATTTGTCGCAAAATTTTAACTCAGCATCTCCTGATGCTATCAAATTCCTCAAATCATTAAACGCCTTGACATAATTGTTTGCATGGCGCGCATGAAAGAAGGGTAATGCATAGCTCATGTGCTCTAGCGCTCGGTATACATATACGAACGCCGAAAGGTCGTTGCCGGTAGATGAGGCTACAAACGACCTTGCCATCTCATTCAGCAAAACCTCGAAAAAACCCTTATTTGTCCCTGTGGCGCGAAAGAAGCGATCCAGAGATGCGGCGACCGTATACGATAAAAAATTCCCAAATCTATCTTGCTCCCCCAATCCGGGGAAGGCTCGCAAAATGTCGGAATTTATAGTAAACCCATTTATTTTTGGGAAATCAATTACGAAGAAATTATTTGATTGAATCGCGGTTCTGCCTCCGGCGTCGATTTTTACTCCGCCAAGCAGTATTCTAAAAAGAACAAGGGAAGACTGGCTCTTAGGGGTTAGCTGCAATATCTTTGCTCGCCCCTCGTCGCGCAACCGATTCGCATTATCTACGCTGAGATACCCGTTAGAGAACATTCATCAAATCTCCTGGCTAATCTCGTCAAGCATCTCCTCTGAGTCTAGTTTCACCATGCGTGAAATATTTTCGATGAAATGTTGAACCGCTTTTCTGCGGGCATTTCCAAGTTTGATTTTCGAAACGTTGATCCCAGAAAAGGCGTCCTCAAAAACGGAAATTGAGCTTGCGATCTTATCATCGGCTAATTTGCTAATGCGGGAGACCGATTTCCGGGCGCCAGCGCAGAATCCAATGAGGTTGTTTTGGCTCATTATCCAGTCTCTAGTTTCATCTTGATCATAGAGTCGATCTATTTGCGCTACCACGTCCTCAAAGCTGCTCTCAGAAGATGTAATGTCTGAGTTCATAATCTTTGATGCGAGAAGCTCATCCATCTTTTCCTGGATTATTTTATCATTATCGACGTTGACGCTTTCGCTCAAGAACGCAAGGTACGCCTTGATTAGGTCTGCCTTCTTAAATGCGCCTCTCTTTCTCTTTTGACCTGCCACCCTTTTTTCGGCCTGGACGTGCAGCCCAGTGCCGTCAAAGTCATACAAATTTGACGCAACAATTTCGATTTGATGGCGGGCCGTCATTGGCTTTTGGCCGTTATTTAGGGTGATCATTCGGTATAGCAATAAATCCATGGAATGGCAAATCAGGATATTTAGAAATACCGGTCTTTCCAATGGAAATGTGTCGGGTGAGCGCTTGTGTGCGCGATCCATTGTATTAAGCCGCTGCATACCGTCAAGGACAAAGAAATTGCTGATATTTTCAACTACAAATTTCTTTGCCTCGGGTTTGGTTCTTGGTTTGACGGCATCTTCGTCTACAATGGCGAGTGTAATGGGCGGCATAATGCAGCCGCTCACTATGTCCTTTGCCAGTCGTTCGTAAAATCTCGGATTCTGAACTTCGCGCTGAATATCAAGCCTCCCGATCAGGGGGACAAGGTTTTCTAGTGCAAATTCGTAGTCCGCTTGCGCACTAATAAAGGTACTTCTAATAACCTGATCGGATTCAACGCTATGAACAGTCAAACTCATGACCTCTCCCTAAGGAAGTTTGGTAAGGTTGTAAAACGAAGCGCTTGAGGAAGTGATGCGAATGCTATCTGCAGCAACCGACCCGAAAACATAGGTGACGATTGGTGAGGTGTAAGCACATCTCAAACGAAAATAAGACACATCTCACCATTCCCCGTAGCCGTTGGCAAATTGTTGTCGTATCCACGCCGGATCGCGTACGGGTCATGAACTCGACAAACGTTCCCAAATTATCTCTTATCTTCTGTCAAACGTAGGCCCATAATCGCGCGTGACTTTGCACGGTTCCTCTACCTGGTGAAACGCCAGGCAATCCTGGCCACGACGGCTGGGATGTCGAGCCGGCCAGGCACTCTGCGCGGCCCGAGAAAGCACCGCGGCACTTCTTGTCTTGTGACGTCGCACCTCTCCGGCCGGTGCGAGTCGAGTCATTTTGCCTGCTCTGTTTGCATCAGCCCAGAGTGTCGCAAGTTGAACGCTGCGGCACCGCACGCGAAACCCATCTATCTCGCCCCCAACCAGGCGGCAGCGCTTGAGTAATGACCTCGTCGACTGCGCCAATCACCTCGCGCACTTCTTCCGCAGTGACGTTCGTGGTGAACTCAGGAACCGTTTGCATCGCGCGCGCGTAGATGCTCACGGAGTTCGTGATGACACTTCGCTGCATATCGTCGGGCATCGGCTGCCCCGTTCTCACCGTGCCGTGCGCGCCGTGTCGCCCTCGCAACGCGAACAGCTTGTTGTGCGTCCAGGAGCAATACGTCCTATATGCAACGTAGTCGGCAGGCATACCTGCTCTGGCGAACAGGTCTCGTGTGCTGACCTCGGCGTGTCCCGAGCGCAACGCTTCATATCGCGCTTCCGTCTGCGTCCGCATTTCGGCGAGTTGCTGGCGGCGCTCTTCGCTCTCCATGAAGCCCGGCGATTCAGCAAAGTCGCGAAACACCCTGACAAGTTGCAGCGCGTCATTGAACTCAAGCTGATCCAAATACCCATCGTCCGCCAGCAAACATTTCAGATCGACGAGCGCCTCCAGCATCGAACGCAGCAATACGGGCGCGTGTGATTGCAACGGCGTACCCATAAGAAGCATTGCCGCGTTCGCCATCTCCGCAATGGACGCGACAAGCATCCCGGCCGCACGGGTCTGTGTGGTGTCGTCCATCTCCATTCGGGCGAGAATCGTCTCGAACAGTTCGTTCGCTGCGGTGCCCGCCAGCACCAGTCTGTCGTCAATTGGCATATGTGTCCCCCGTAGTACGCGTCGCTCCGAACGCGTCCGCAAACGATACCCCAGCACCTCTACCGGCGCTCACAGTTCTGTCGGATTGCGAGGCACAGGCGAAGAAACGCCGAGACTGCATAACCAAGGTGCATAAAAGTGCATAGAAGAATTGGCCCGTCGGTCGCCGATTGGCCCGCGCTGGGCGGCCCGGAGACGCCAGCGCATGTATGCACAAAAACCGTTCATTTTTACGGGCAGGTGGGGCGGGGTCACAACTGCGCGCGCCGGGGCGCGGGCGGCATCTTCGGGCCTGATTCCGCCCCGCGAATGCCCCTCTGGCGCATCAGGAGACGCACCACGGCCCTCGCTGCCGATCGTTGTAGTTTGCCCGGGGGGCGCGTACTTCCGGCGGCCCTGAGGGCGCGGTATTCCGTCGCGGTCTCGCGTGCTGGACGTAAAAGGTTGCTGGCACTGAATCGTCTTGCGACTCCGCAAGCGGTAGGTTGCGAGAAGTTAGGCAGCGCGCAGCGTGCCAGTGTCCATCGGTTTGACGTTCGCTCCGCTTTGCTGATCGAGATAGTCAGCCCACCATTGCATCATGCGGTGCCGCTCCGGTAGATGCTGCGCGTGGTTATAGGCGGCCCGGATGCTGTTTTGCTCGGTGTGCGCAAGCTGACGCTCAATCCAGTCCGGATTGAAGTCGCGTTCGTTGAGTATGGTCGACGCGAGCCCCCGGAAGCCGTGCCCGGTCATGCGGCCATGAAAGCCCATGCGATACAGCGCGTACAGGATCGTGTTTTCGCTGATGGGCTGTTCCGGGTTGCGCGGGCTAGGCAACAGCCAGCGCTTGTTCGTCGTCGTGTCGCGGATAGCCTGGATGACGGCGAGCGCCTGTCTCGATAGCGGAACGATGTGTGGCTGACGCATCTTCATACGCGGAGCCGGGATGCGCCACTCGGCGCGCTCTAGGTCAAATTATGACCATTCTGCGAAGCGCAGCTCGACGGTGCGGACGAACGTCAGAGAAAGCAGACGCAACGCCAGCTTGGTTCGCTTGTCGCCGTCGTAGTTGTCGATCGCCGTCAGCAGCTCCGGCAATTCTCCTTCGCTGACACGGGCCATGTTCTTAACGGGACGTGTTTTGAGCGCACCGCGCAAATCGGGCGACGGGTCGCGCTCTGCCCTGCCTGTGGCGATCGCGTAGCGAAACACCTGGCCACATGTCTGATGCGTTTTTCGGGAGGTTTCAAGCGGGCCGCGACTCTCGATACGCCGGATCACGGCTAGGAGCTCGGGCGCGGATATTTCAGAGATGGGTCGCCGACCGAGGTGAGGGAACACGTCGTTTTCGAGGCGATCGATGACGCGACGAGAATGGTCGGCGCTCCAAGTGCCGTGCTGCATTTCATGCCATTCGCGGGCTACGGTTTCGAACGTATTCTGGGTGGCAACGATCTGGGCATGACGGGTCATATCGCGCTGCATCGCGGGATCGAGGCCGGCCGCGAGCGTGCGTTTGGCTTCGTCGCGCTTGGCGCGAGCCTCGGCGAGGGAAACGAGCGGATAGTCCCCGAACGTCAGTAGGTTTTCTTTGCCATTGAACCGGTATTTGAGACGCCATTTCTTCGCCCCGCTGGCACGGAGCTCAAGGAACAGGCCGCCGGCGTCGAACAGCTTGTTGCCGGTGCCGCCGGTTGCATAGCGGGCGGTGCGGCATCGGACGTCGGTGAGGGGTGTTGAAAGCATATGTTGGTCCCTGTCGTCGGCTTACCCCCAAATCGGCAAACCGTACCCCCGATCTTACCCCCGATTTTTGGGGCTTTCCCGGTTCCACTTGGGACCTTCCGAAACGAAAAAACCCGCGAAAGCCTAGAGCTGACGCGGGTTTCGGTACTTCCGGGAACCTCCCGGAACTATGTCATGGTGCCCAGGGCCGGAATCGAACCGGCACGCCTTGCGGCGGGGGATTTTGAGTCCCCTGCGTCTACCAATTTCACCACCTGGGCTTTGATCCTGGCCGCGCATGCGATTGTGCGCGGCGAAACGCAAATTATGGCGGAAAACGGGGCACCGGGCAAGCTTTCCGGCGGCTGTCCGTGCTACTGGCTCAAGTAGACGAACTGGCCGTGCTTCACGATCCCCATCACGCTCGCGCGCTGATCGAGCCCCACATGATCCTTGTTGCTGGTGTTGACGACGCCGTTCGGCACGACGAGTTCGTGCGCGCGTTCGAGCTCGCGCCGCAGCGCCGCGCGGAAGGCCGGCGTGCCGGGCTGCGCGGCCTTGAGCGCGCGGCCGACTGCGTCGGCAAGGCGCGGGTACACGCCCGCCGCGTCGCCTGCGAACTGCGTGACGGTGCCGGCGCCGTATTTCGCCTCGTATGCATCGACGAACGCGAGCGCGGCCCTGCGGGCCGGATGGTCGGCCGGCAGCGTACGCGCGACGACGACCGGCTGGGTCGGGAACAGCGTCCCGTCGACGTCCTTGCCGCCGAGCTTGATGAATTCCGGCGTCGCGATCCCGTGTGTCTGGTAGATCGCGCCCTTGTAGCCGCGCTCGATCAGTGTGCGCTGCGGCAGCACGGCCGGCGTGCCCGAGCCCGCGATCAGGATCGCGTCCGGCTTCGCCGCGATCAGCTTCAGCGCCTGGCCGGTGACGCTTGCGTCGGTGCGGTTGAAGCGCTCCGTCGCGATCACGCGGATCTTGCGGACTTCCGCGAAGCGTGTGAATTCATTCAGCCAGCTGTCGCCGTAGCTGTCCGCGAAGCCGATGAAGCCGACCGTCTTCACGCCGTGGTTGGCCATGTAGCGCGTCATCACGTCGGCCATCGCGCTGTCGCTCTGCGCCATCTTGAATGCCCAGGTCCGCGCGCCTTCCTGCGGCTCGACGATCGCGCCGGAGCCGACCAGCGTGATCATCGGCGTCTGCGCGGCCGCCACCGCGTCGAGCGCCGCGAGCGCGGCCGGCGTGATGTTCGGCCCGACCACGACGTCGACTTGATCCTCGTCGACCAGCTTGCGGATGTTACGCACAGCGGCGCCCGGATCGGACGCGTCGTCGAGCACCGTCACCTGCAGCGGCTGTCCGGCGATCGTCTTGGGCCACATCAGGATCGCGTTCTTGCTGGTGATGCCGATCGCGGCGGCCGGGCCGGTCGACGACAGGTCGACGCCGACCTTCAGGTCGGCATGCGCGGCCGCGCAGGCGAGCACGAGGGCGGCGCCGGCGGCGCGGCGCAACAGGGCGGGAGGCGTCATGCGGGATTCTCCGTCGGACAGCAAAAAGGGGCGCGAGATGCGCCCCCGTGGTTATACACGCCGCTCAAAGTTCGTACGATTCGGATTCGCCCTTGAGCGCCTGTTCGATCAGCTTGCGGTTCAGCGTCGGCGACAGCAGTTCGACCAGCGTATATACATAACTGCGCAGGTAGGCGCCCTGCTTGAGTGCGACGCGCGTCACGTTGCTGCCGAACAGGTGGCCGACCGGGATCAGCCGCAGGTTGCGGTCGCGCTCGGGATTGAACGCGATGTCGGCCATGATCCCGACGCCGAGGCCGAGTTCGACGTAGGTCTTGATCACGTCGGCGTCGATCGCCTCGAGCACGATGTCCGGCGACAGCCCGCGCAGCGCGAACGCGTGATTGATCTTCTTGCGGCCCGCGAACGCGTCGTCATACGTAATCAGCGGATACTGCGCCAGATCGTCCAGCGTGACCGGCTTGCGCTCCAGCAGCGGATGGTCGGCCGGCACGACGGCCGCGTGGTGCCACTGAAAGCAGGGCAGCGACACGAGTTCCTTATAGTCGGCGATCGCCTCGGTCGCGATCGCGAGATCGGCCTGGTCGTGGATCACCATCTCGGCGACCTGCGTCGGGCTGCCCTGCAGGATCGACAGATGCACCTTCGGAAAGCGCTTCTTGAATTCGGCGATCGCGGCGGGCAGCGAGTAGCGGGCCTGCGTGTGGGTCGCTGCGATGGTCAGGTTGCCCTGATCCTGCGCTGCATAATCTTTTCCGACCCTTTTTAGGCTTTCGACTTCCTGAAGAATCCGCTCGACCGACGCGAGGATGATCCTGCCCGGCTCGGTCAGCGAGCGCACGCGCTTGCCGTGCCGCGTGAAGATCTCCACGCCGAGCTCGTCCTCGAGCTCGATGATCGCCTTCGATACCCCCGGTTGCGACGTGTAGAGCGCCTTGGCGGCCTCGGTGAGGTTGAAATTCTGCCGGACGGCCTCGCGCACGAAGCGAAATTGGTGCAGGTTCATTTATAACCCTTCCGCATATCAACAGAATTTTTTAGTCGTTTGAAATATAAGGCGAGTTTATTACGATTCACCGGAGTTTTTCAAATATGGATATCTGTTTTCGTCATTAGCAATCCACCCGGCAGCGGATGGGGGCGGTGACGGCGGAACGGAGATTCGGGCGCGACGTGGCTAGGACGTCGCGCGGTCACCACGAAAACCCTGGGGTCCCCGAATGTATCAGTACGACCAGTACGACCAGACGATCGTCGACGAGCGAGTCGCGCAGTACCGCGATCAGGTGCGCCGCCGCCTGTCGGGCGAGTTGAGCGAAGACGAGTTCCGTCCGCTGCGCCTGCAGAACGGCCTGTACATGCAGCGCCACGCGTACATGCACCGCATCGCGATTCCGTACGGCAACCTGCGCAGCGAGCAACTCCGCATGCTGGCGCGCATCGCCCGCGAACACGACCGCGGCTACGGCCACTTCTCGACCCGCTCGAACATCCAGTTCAACTGGGTCCAGCTCGAGGAAACGCCCGAAATCCTCGCGAAGCTCGCGTCGGTGCAGATGCACGCGATCCAGACGTCGGGCAACTGCATCCGTAACATCACGGCCGACCAGTTCGCCGGCGTCGCTCAGGACGAGGAGATCGATCCGCGTCCGTGGTCGGAAATCCTGCGCCAGTGGTCGACGTTCCATCCCGAATTCGCATGGCTGCCGCGCAAGTTCAAGATCGCGGTGTCCGGCTCGAAGCACGATCGCGCGGCCGTGCAGATCCACGACCTCGGCGTGTACCTGAAGAAGAACGCACAGGGCGAAGTGGTCGCGAGCATCCTTGCGGGCGGCGGTCTCGGCCGCACGCCGATCGTCGGCGCGGTGATCAAGGAAGACCTGCCGTGGCAGCACCTGCTGACCTACTGCGAAGCCGTGCTGCGCGTATACAACCGCTACGGTCGCCGTGACAACCTGTACAAGGCGCGTATCAAGATCCTCGTGAAGGCGCTGTCGCCCGCGAAGTTCGCGCAGCAGGTCGAGGAAGAGTGGCAGCACCTGAAGGACGGCCCGTCGACGCTCACGCAGGCCGAACTCGACCGCGTGTCGCAATACTTCAAGCCTCCCGTCTACGAGAAGCTCGCCGACACCGACGCATCGTTCGAACAGCACCTGCTCGAGAACAAGGCGTTCGCGCGCTGGGTCGAGCGCAACGTCGCGCCGCACAAGGTGCCGGGCTATGCCGCCGTCACGCTGTCGCTGAAGGATCACCGCGTGGCCCCGGGCGACGCGACCGACGCGCAGATGGACCTGGTGGCCGACTGGGCCGACGCGTACTCGTTCGGC
The DNA here is from genome assembly GCF_001524185.1 of Burkholderia sp. FL-7-2-10-S1-D7. Lineage (NCBI taxonomy): Bacteria > Pseudomonadati > Pseudomonadota > Betaproteobacteria > Burkholderiales > Burkholderiaceae > Burkholderia > Burkholderia sp. FL-7-2-10-S1-D7. The sequence continues at coordinate 11,654 of NZ_LOWY01000022.1, forward strand.
GAACTGCGCGTGTCGCACGAGCAGAACCTGATCCTCGCCAACGTGAAGAAGCGCGACCTGTTCGCGCTGTGGGAAAAGGCGAAGGCAGCCGGTTTCGCGACGCCGAACATCGGCCTGCTGACCGACATCATCGCGTGCCCGGGCGGCGATTTCTGCTCGCTCGCGAACGCGAAGTCGATCCCGATCGCGCTGGCGATCCAGCAACGTTTCGACGATCTGGACTACGTGTACGACCTCGGCGACCTGTCGCTGAACATTTCCGGTTGCATGAACTCGTGCGGTCACCACCACGTCGGCAACATCGGCATCCTCGGCGTCGACAAGGACGGGGCCGAGTGGTACCAGGTGTCGCTTGGCGGCGAGCAGGGCACGGGCCGCAACGGCGCGCGCCTCGGCCGCGTGATCGGGCCGTCGTTCTCCGCTGAGGAAGTGCCGGACGTGATCGCGAAGCTGATCGACACGTTCGTCGAGGCACGCATCGACGGCGAGCGCTTCATCGACACGTACGACCGCATCGGCATCGCACCGTTCAAGGAGCGCGTGTATGCAGCGCGCCAGGCAGTGAACGCGTAACCAACCGGGTAGAAGGAATTTGCAGATGGCTTCGATTATCAAGAACCGCGCAGTGATCGACGACGCATGGCAGGTCGTGCGCGCGGCGGAAGACGGTGCGCTGCCCGCGGTCGACGCGTTGCCGGCCGGCAAGGTGCTGGTGCCGTTCGCCCTGTGGCAGGCCGAGCGCGCGGCGCTCGTCGCCGCGAAGACGAAGGACGAACTCGGCGTGTGGCTCGCGCCGGACAGCGAGCCGGCCGATCTCGTGGCCGACTTCGGTGCGATCTCGCTGATCGCCGTCGATTTCCCGCGCTTCGCGGACGGCCGCGGCTACAGCATCGCGCGCCTGCTGCGCGAGCGCCACGGCTGGACCGGCGAGCTGCGCGCGATCGGCGACGTGCTGCGCGACCAGTTGCTGTACATGTCGCGCTGCGGCTTCGACGCATTCGCGGTGCGTGCCGACAAGGACATCCGCGACGCGCTGAACGCGTTCGGCGAATTCACGCAGCGTTATCAGGGCGCGTTCGACGAGCCGGCACCGCTGTTCCGCCGCCGCGCCGCCACGGCCGACGCCAAGGTGAACGCATGAGCACCGCGACCGCACTGACGCCGGAACTCGCCGCGAAGGTCGAGCGCCTCGACGCACTGCTCGCGCAGATCGGCGCGCGCCACGAGAGGGTGAAGTTCGCGAGCAGCCTCGCCGCGGAAGACATGCTGCTCACGCACGCGATCCTGTCGAAGGGCGTGTCGATCGGCATCTTCTCGCTGAACACCGGCCGCCTGCACGCGGAAACCCTGGGCATGATCGACCGCGTGCGCGAGCGCTACGGCTACGAGATCGAGCAGTTTCACCCGCGCCAGGACGCGATCGACCAGTACGTCGCCGAGCACGGCCTGAACGCGTTCTACGAAAGCGTCGAGCTGCGCAAGTCGTGCTGCCACATCCGCAAGGTCGAGCCGCTGAACCGCGCGCTGGCCGACGTCGGTGCGTGGGTAACGGGCCAGCGCCGCGAGCAGTCGGTGACGCGTGCCGAGCTGCACGAGGAAGAGCAGGACGAAGCGCGCGGGATCGCGAAGTACAACCCGCTCGCCGACTGGACGGAAGCCGACGTATGGGCGTACCTGAAGGCGTTCGACGTGCCGGTCAACCCGCTGCATGCCCGCGGTTATCCGAGCATCGGCTGCGAGCCGTGTACGCGCGCGATCCGCCCCGGCGAGGACAGCCGGGCGGGCCGCTGGTGGTGGGAGTCGCGCGACACGAAGGAATGCGGGCTGCACATCACGATCACGCCGATTCCCGCGAATGCCGAAACCGGCGCCGCGCACTGAAAGCCGACAAGAAACCGAATATTGCGCCGCCTGCGACAGCGGGCGGCACGAACCCAGAAGAGAAGGACTGAAATCATGAGCACGACGCTCGAGCAATCCGCCTTTGCCCCGCCCACCGGTGCCGACGACCGCATGGGCCACCTCGACTGGCTCGAAGCCGAGTCGATCCACATCCTGCGCGAACTCGTTGCCGAATGCAGCAAGCCGGCGCTGTTGTTCTCGGGCGGCAAGGACTCGGTCGTCGTGCTGCACCTCGCGCTGAAGGCGTTCGGCCTCGGCGCGAACCGCAAGACGACGCTGCCGTTCCCGCTCGTGCACATCGACACGGGCCACAACTACGAGGAAGTGATCGACTTCCGCGACCGTCGTGCGCAAGAGCTCGGCGCCGAGCTGGTGGTCGGCCACGTCGAGGATTCGATCCGGCGCGGCACGGTCGTGCTGCGCCGCGAAACCGATTCGCGCAACGCCGCGCAGGCCGTCACGCTGCTCGAGACGATCGAGCAGCACGGCTACACGGCGCTGATCGGCGGTGCGCGCCGCGACGAAGAGAAGGCGCGCGCGAAGGAGCGGATCTTCTCGTTCCGCGACGAATTCGGCCAGTGGGATCCGAAGGCGCAGCGCCCGGAACTGTGGAGCCTGTTCAACGCACGCCTGCACAAGGGCGAGCACCTGCGCGTGTTCCCGATCTCGAACTGGACCGAGCTCGACGTGTGGCAGTACATCGCGCGCGAGAACCTCGAACTGCCGTCGATCTACTACGCGCACCAGCGCGAGATCGTGCGCCGCAACGGTCTGCTCGTGCCGGTCACGCCGCTCACGCCGATGCGTGACGGCGAGACGAGCGAACTCGCGCAGGTGCGCTTCCGCACGGTCGGCGACATCAGCTGCACGTGCCCGGTCGAGAGCGATGCGGACGACGTCGAGAAGATCATCGCCGAGACGGCGGTGACCGAGATCACCGAACGCGGCGCGACCCGGATGGACGATCAGGCATCCGAAGCCGCGATGGAACAGCGCAAGAAGCAAGGTTATTTCTGAAGCACACGAGGACATTCACATCATGAGCATCATCGAGAACACCGAAGACCTCGGCGTGTTGCGTTTCATCACCGCGGGCAGCGTCGACGACGGCAAGAGCACGCTGATCGGCCGCCTGCTGTACGACAGCAAGGCCGTGCTGTCCGACCAGCTTTCCGCGCTGTCGCGCGCGAAGAACAAGCGCACGGTCGGTGACGAGATCGACCTCGCGCTGCTGACGGACGGGCTCGAAGCCGAGCGCGAGCAGGGCATCACGATCGACGTCGCATACCGCTACTTCGCGACCGCGAAGCGCAAGTTCATCATCGCCGACACGCCGGGCCACGAGCAGTACACGCGCAACATGGTGACGGGCGCATCGACCGCGCATGCGGCGATCATCCTGGTCGACGCGACGCGCGTGACGGTCGAGAACGGCGTTGCGGAACTGCTGCCGCAAACGAAGCGTCACAGCGCGATCGTGAAGCTGCTCGCGCTCCAGCACGTGATCGTCGCGATCAACAAGATGGACCTCGTCGACTACAGCGAAGCGCGCTTCAACGAGATCCGCGATGCGTACGTTGCACTCGCGAAGCAGCTCGGCCTGAAAGACGTGCGTTTCGTGCCGGTGTCGGCGCTGAAGGGCGACAACATCGTCGGCGCGAGCGAGCGCATGCCGTGGTATGCGGGCGAGCCGCTGCTCGACGTGCTCGAATCGCTGCCGGTCGAGACGCAGGCCCATGACGCGCTGCGCTTCCCGGTGCAGTGGGTCGCACGCCAGGACGGCAGCTCGGCCGACGATTTCCGCGGCTACATGGGCCGGATCGAATCGGGCGAGGTGAAGGTCGGCGACGAAATCGTCGTGCTGCCGTCGAACCGCACCGCGACGATCGCGGAGATCGTCGCGCCGGTGCCGGGCGGCACCGCGTCGGTGGCACACGCATTCGCGGGCCAGACCGTGACGATCCGCCTTGACCAGGACGTCGACGTGTCGCGCGGCGACATGTTCGTCACGACCGCCGAGACGGTCGCGCCGGCGAAGAAGCTCGAGGCGGACCTGTGCTGGTTCGACGAGACGCCGCTGTCGCCGCAGCGCAAGTATCTGCTGAAGCAGACCACGAGCACGGTGTTCGCGAAGATCGGCGCGGTCAAGGAAGTGCTCGACGTGCATACGCTGTCGCACGCGACCGACCGCCAGGAACTGAAGATGAACGACATCGGCCGCGTGGCGCTGACGCTGCAGAAGCCGATCGTGTGCGACACGTACGACGCGCACCCGGGCACGGGCGCGTTCGTGCTGATCGACGAGGCGACGCATCATACGGTCGCCGCCGGCATGATCCGGGCGTTCTCGGCATAACTGGCGTTTAGCGCCGCCCGCGCGGGCGGCGCGCGCCGGTTGCCGTCCACGAGCAGGACAAGCGAAGCGACAAACATGGGCAAGGTGTATCTGATCGGAGCAGGGCCGGGCGCTGCGGACCTCATCACGGTGCGTGGCGCGCGGCTGCTCGAGCAAGCCGACGTCGTGCTGCACGACGCGCTCGTCGAGCCGGCGATGCTCGACTATGCGCCGAACGCGCGGAAAATCGCGGTCGGCAAGCGCTGCGGGCAGCGTTCGACCGCGCAGCACTTCATCAACAAGCAGATCGTCGACGCGGCGCGCGAGCATGCGTGCGTCGTGCGCCTGAAGGGCGGCGATCCGATGCTGTTCGGTCGCGCCGAAGAAGAAATGCGCGCGCTCGAGGCGGCCGGCATCGATTACGAGGTCGTGCCGGGCATCACCGCGGCGCTGGCCGGCGCGGCGACGCTGAAGCGCTCGCTGACGTTGCGCGGCGTGTCGCGCAGCGTCGCGTTCGCGACGCACAGCCGCGCACCGGGCAGCGACGAGATTCGCGAGGCCGCGCGTGCCGATTCGATCGTCTACTACATGGGCCGCGACAGCGCGCCGGGCATCGCCCGCGAACTGATCGACGCGGGCCGTGCGCCCGCGACGCCGGTGGCGATCGTCGAGGCCTGCAGCACCGCGCGCGAGCGCACGCTGACGCTCACGCTTGCGCAGATGGCGGCGGGCGACGCGCAGGCGTGGCTCGACCCGGCGGAACCGAGCCTGCTGATGATCGGCGATGCGTTCGCCGAACGCGTGCGGCGCGTGAAAGCGGGCGATGCGCTGCAGGACGCCGCTTGAGTCGAGCGCGTGGTTCGCAGGCGCAAAAAAAGCGCTGGCTTCGGAAGCCAGCGCTTTTTTGTTTGGGCCACCGGTTCGCTTATGCGTCGCGGCCGAGCTGGTCGATGCAGTAGCGTGCGATCGCGTCGAGCACACCGTCGTCTTCCCCGACGGCCGTCGCGCAATGGATCTCGATGCCCGGATGCGCGGCACGGCACGCGTCGACGAGCTGCGGCAGGTCGCGGCGCACATGGCCGCCCTGGCCGAAGAACACGGGCACCACGGTGATGCGCGTGCAGCCGGCCGCGACCTGCGCGGCAACGGCCGTATCGAGCGACGGCGTCATCAGCTCGAGAAACGCGAGCGACACGTGCGGGGCAGGGGAGCCGGCCGCGCGCAGCCGTGCGGCGAGCCGCTCGAACGGCTCGGCCCAGCGCGGATCGCGTGCGCCGTGGCCGAACAGGACGATGCCGTGCGAATTCATGTCGAAGCCTCCGTCGTGACGGCGCTCAGTGCCGGTCGACCCACTTGAGCGCGAACAGGCCGAGCGCGAGATAGATGAGGCCCGGTGTCGCCGCGGTCAGCGGCGCGGGCCACGTGTTCAGCGTGCCGATGTGCGAGAACAGCGTGTTCAGCAGCTGGAAGCTCATGCCGAGCATGATGCCGCCGAACACCTTCACGCCGACCACGCCGGCGCGCGTATGCAGGTACGCGAACGGCAGCGACAGCACGAGCATCACGAACACCGCGAACGGGTAGAGCAGCTTGCGCCACAGCGCGATGTCGTAGCGCTGCGTGTCCTGCTGGTTTTCGCGCAAGTGCTGGATGTAGCGGAACAGGTTGATGAGCGACATCCGTTCCGGCGACACGAGCAGCACCGACAGGATCTGCGGCGTCAGGTCCGAGCGCAGCCGGTATTCGGGCAGCATCACCTGCTGCGACCGGTATACGGGGTTCAGCGCGTCGGCCGGTGCGCCGCTGACCGGCTTGATCGGCGTCAGTTCGGTTTCCGTCACGCCCTTGAGCAGCCAGTGGCCGGGCGGCTCGTAGCGGCCGGTCTGCGCGATCCGCACGTTTTGCAGCTGGAATTTCGAGTCGAATTCGTAGATGCGCACGTTGCTGATCGTCGAATCGGGCGACAGGCTGCCGACGTTGACGAAGCGCGTGACCTGCTCGCCGTTCTCGCGGGCCGCGAGCGTGTCCTTCACCCACACGCCCGACTGGAAGTTCGACGACACCGACGCGCCGAGCGCCTGCAGCCGCACGCGTTCGGACAGCTGGTCGGCGTACGGGCCGACGAATTCGCCGATCAGGTAGGTGATGATCACGAGCGGAATGCCGATCTTCAGCAGCGAGCGCAGCGCCTGGTTGGTCGCGAGGCCCGACACGCGAAAGATCGTGAATTCCGAGTTCGCCGCCATTTGCGCGAACACGTAGATCGCGCTGATCAGCGCGGCGACCGGGATGATCTCGTAGAAGCGCGACGGGGTTTGCAGCGCGACGCGCAGCACCGCGTAGCCGAACTTGTAGTTGCCGTGCCCGACCGAGTTCAGTTCGCTGATCAGGTCGAAGAAGAAGAACAGGCCCGAGAACGCGAACAGGATGAAGACGAACGTGACGTAGATCTGCCGCGCGAAGTATTTTTCATAGAGCCGCATCGATCATGCTCCCGAGCGGCCGAACAGCGCGCGTGTAAACAGCGGACGATTGCGCACGCGCAACCAGAAGATGAACGCGATGATCGCCGAGACGACCAGGTGCAGGCCGACGAGGCCGACGCCGAACGACATCTTGCCTTGCTCGATCTGCGCCTGCACGACGTTCAGCAGGTTCGAGTACGTGAGGTAGATCAGCACGGCCATCACGAGGTTGATCGTGCGGCTGCGGCGCGGGTTCTGGTACGACAGCGGAATGCCGAGCACCATCAGGTTGATGGCGATCAGCGGCAGCCCCGCGCGCCACGCGAATTCCGCGAGGTTGTCGCGCGTCGGGTTGCGCAGCAGGTCGGGCGTCGGCGTGCTGTTGGTGGTCGGTACGTTGGTGACCGGCGTGCTCGTGATCTTCACGCCGTAGCGCTGGAACTCCATGATCTTGAAGTTCGGCTGGCCGGGCGTGCCGTCGTAGCGGCGGCCGTCCTCCAGTACGACGAAGCGATCGCCGTCCTTCGTTTCCGTGTGGCCCGTGTGCGATACCACGACGTTGACCTTGCCGTTCTCGGTCGACGTGACGAACACGTTCTGCACCTTGCTCTGGTCCGGCGACATCTTCTCGATGAAGAACACGCGATGGTTCGACGCCGATTCGCGGAACTGGCCCGGCGCGAGCAGCGAGATCTCGTCGCGCTGCTGGAAGCGCGCCTTGATCATCTTGCTCTGCTGGTTCGACCACGGCCAGCCGACGAATGCGAAGAATGCGATCAGCAGGACGATCGGCGTGGCGAACACGCCGATCGGCTTGATCAGGCGCGTGAGGCTCACGCCCGACGCGAGCCAGACGACCATTTCGGAATCCCGGTACCACCGGGTCAGCACGAACAGGATCGACACGAACAGCGTGACGACGAGCATCACGGCGAGATAGCCGATCACGGTCAGGCCGATCAGCACGAGCACGTCGCGCGGATCGATTTCGCCGGACGCGGCATAGCCGACGATGCGGATCATCATCGTCGTGAGCATGATCGTGAGCAGCACCATGAACACGGCGCCAGCCGTATACGCAAGCTCGCGCTGGAGGGAGCGTTCGAAGATCATTCTTGATGAGAAGAGGGCGGGAGGCTGCGCACGCGTGGTGGAGCGCTCGCGCCGCCACGGGAAAAATAGCGGATAATTGCGGCTTTCATCCTTAGCCCAGATTTTATCCGAGGACAAGCGCGATGGACTTTAGCATAAAAGGCTGTGATTGGAGCAAAGGCGAGGCCAAGGGGTTCCTGACCGGGAAGTCCGACTGCATCGTGCTCGGCATCTTCGAGGCGCAGACTCTCTCGGGCGCGGCGCTCGACATCGACACGGCCACCAAGGGGCTGATCTCGCGCGTGGTGAAGGCCGGCGACATGGACGGCAAGCGCGGCAAGACGCTGTTCCTGCCCGAGGTATCGGGCATCGGCGCGTCGCGCGTGCTGCTCGTCGGCCTCGGCAAGCAGGATGCTTTCAATCAGAAAGCCTACAACGACGCGGCGACGGCCGCATGGCGCGCGCTGCTGGCGACCAAGGTGGTCCAGGCCACGTTCTCGCTCGCGCAACTGCCGGTCGACGAGCGCGGCTCCGACTGGGGCGTGCGTGCGGCGATTCTCGCGCTGCGCAACGAGACCTACCGCTTCATGCAGATGAAGAGCAAGCCGGAACCGGCGTCGCATGCGCTCAAGCGCGTCGTGTTCAGCGTCAATCCGGCCGATGAAAAGGCGGCGAAGCTGGCGGTCAAGCAGGCCGTCGCGCTGTCGAACGGGATGGACCTCACGCGCGACCTGGGCAACCTGCCCGGCAACGTGTGCACGCCGACCTATCTCGGCAATACCGCGAAGAAGATCGCGAAGGATTGGGGTCTGAAGGTCGAGGTGCTCGGCCTGAAGCAGATCCAGGCGCTCAAGATGGGCTCGTTCCTGTCGGTCGCGCGCGCGTCGGTCGAGCCGCCGCAGTTCATCGTGCTGCATTACCAGGGCGCCGCCGCGAAGGCCGCGCCGGTCGTGCTGGTCGGCAAGGGCATCACGTTCGACACGGGCGGCATCTCGCTGAAGCCGGGCGAGGGCATGGACGAGATGAAGTACGACATGTGCGGCGCGGGCTCGGTGCTCGGCACGATGCGTGCGGTCGCCGAAATGGGCCTGAAGATCAACGTCGTCGCGATCGTGCCGACCTGCGAGAACATGCCGGGTGGCAACGCGACGAAGCCGGGCGACATCGTCACCAGCATGAAGGGGCTGACGATCGAGGTGCTCAACACCGACGCCGAGGGCCGCCTGATCCTGTGCGACGCGCTCACTTATGCCGAACGCTTCAAGCCGGCGGCCGTGATCGACGTGGCGACGCTGACGGGCGCTTGCGTGATCGCGCTCGGCGGGCACAACAGCGGCCTGTTCTCGACGGACGATGCACTCGCGGGCGAGCTGCTCGACGCCTCGCGCGAAGCGAACGATCCGGCGTGGCGCATGCCGCTCGACGACGAATACCAGGATCAGCTGAAGTCGAATTTCGCGGACATCGCGAACATCGGCGGGCGTCCGGCCGGCGCCGTGACGGCGGCGTGCTTCCTGTCGCGCTTCACCGACAGCTATCCTTGGGCGCACCTGGACATCGCCGGCACGGCATGGAAGGGCGGCGCGGCGAAGGGCGCGACCGGCCGTCCGGTGCCGCTGCTCGCGCAGTTCCTGATCGACCGCGCCGGCCAGTGATGGCAGGTCTCACGACGATGCGGGTGCGCGGGCAATGACGCGAATCGATTTCCATTCGAACGTCGGCGATTCGCTCGCGTACGCATGCCGGCTGCTGCGCAAGGCCTACCAGGCCGGGCAGCCGGTCGTCGTGCTCGCGGAACCCGCGCGCTTGCGCGCGCTCGACGAGCGGCTCTGGACGTTCTCGCCGCTCGATTTCATTCCGCACTGCGGCGTCGACAGCGCGCACGCGGCCAACACGCCGATCGTGCTGACCGCTGATCTCGACCAGGCGCCGCATCACCACGTGCTGCTGAACCTCGGCGCGGCCGTGCCCGCGCAGTTCGCGCGCTTCGAACGCCTGCTCGAGGTGGTCGGCAATGCGCCGGACGAACTGGCCGCGGGCCGCGAACGCTACCGCTTCTACCGCGATCGCGGATACGCGCTGAACAACTACAAGCAAGGCAGCTAGCCGAAACCGTCGACGGAGCGTCCCCGTGACACAAGCCGAATCCTCTTCGATCCCGACACTGACCGACGTGCTGGTGCCGGGCAAGCCGGTGCCGGCGCGTTCGTCCGCGACCGATGCGCCGCCGCGCGACGATGCCGCCGTGCCGGTGCTGACCGACGTAGTCGCGCCAGGCCATCCGGCCATGGTGTCCGCCGCGCCGGACCGCGCGGGAACCGATCCCGAATTCGTGGTGATCGAGCCGGTGCCGACGCCGGACGTCCCGGCCGTCGAACTGCCGGGCGACAGCGATGCGCCGGCGCAACCCGGTGCCGCCGGGCACGTCGTCGCCGAGGAGTCGGCTGCGGCGCTGGCGCCATTGCGCTCCGCGCTGGCCGATGACGACGGGCAGCAGGCCGGCGTTGCCGCGACGCAGCACGAGCCCGGCGCAGCGATGGCGTCCCACGTGGTCGCACCGGCTGCCGACGGGCTGGCCACCGATCATCTTGCTCACGCAGCGCTCTCGGAGTCGCGTGCGGCCGCCGCGCTGACGCCGGAGGACGCGCACCATATCGCCGAGCGTCTGCGCAATCGGCTGACGAATTATCTGACCGGGGAAGGGCGCGAGGCCATCGAGGCGCGCTGCCGCGATGCGCTGCACGACCATACGGCCTGGCTGGTCGGCCAGATCACGCGCGAAGTGGCGCTGGCGCTCGAAACCGAAGTGATGGAATGGGTTCGCGACGCGGTCGACGAAGAGATCGCTCACCGCCGGACGGGTCGTTCAGGCTGAGCGCACGGCGACTGTCGTGCGCGGGCGCCGCGGGCGCGGCTCAGATCGTCGTCGCTGACGATCGCCGATCCGGTTGCAACGTGCGGCATGGAACCGTGCCGGGCGCCAAGCGCGGCGTGTGTGCGTGCGCCCGGTCATCCGGCTCAGTGGAGCGACAGCACCCACTGCGCGAGCGTGCGCGCCTCGATGCTCGTCAGCTGCGTATTGGCGGGCATCGGCACGCCGCCCCACACGCCGACGCTCCCCTTCACGATTGATTGCGCGAGGTAATCGACGGCGTCGGCACGTGCCGCGTACTTGCCGGCGATGTCGTGGAACGACGGGCCCATCAGCGGCTTGTCGACCGCATGGCAGGCCATGCAGTTCTTGCGCTGCGCGAGCACGAGCCCGTCGCTCGCCTGGTCGGCGTGTGCCGCCGACGCGCTGCCGGTCAGCAGCGCCACGAGCAGCGCGCGCGATATCGTCTGTTTCATGCGGTTCTCCACCGGCGGAACGGCCGGCTTCACGGTCCGCGCATTATAAAAGCAAAGGGAAAGCGCGTTTTGCGCGTTTCCCCGGCGGCCGTCCGCAATGGGGTCGCATGACCTGTGTGCCGCATCAGCCGGTGACGGCACCCTTGTTCGCCGGGCGGGCGAGGGCTGCGTACTTGGCGAGCACGCCGCGCGTGTAGCGCGGCGCCGGCTGCTTCCACGCGGCGCGCCGGCGCGCGAGCTCGGCGTCGTCGACGTTCAGCTGCAGCACGAGGCGGTGCGCATCGATCGTGATCGAGTCGCCTTCCTGCACGAGCGCGATCGTGCCGCCGACGAAGGCCTCGGGCGCGACGTGCCCGACCACCATCCCCCAGGTGCCTCCCGAGAAGCGGCCGTCGGTGATGAAGCCGACCGATTCGCCGAGCCCCTTGCCGATGATCGCCGACGTCGGCGCGAGCATTTCCGGCATGCCGGGGCCACCCTGCGGACCGAGATAGCGCAGCACCAGCACGTCGCCTGCGCGGATCCGGTCGCCGAGGATCGCGTCCATCGCGCTTTGCTCGTCGTCGAACACGCGCGCCGGGCCCGTGATCACCGGGTTCTTCAGGCCGGTGATCTTCGCGACCGCACCGTCTTTCGCGAGGTTGCCCTTCAGGATCGCGAGATGCCCTTCCTTGTACAGCGCGCGATCGATCGGGAAGATCACCTTCTGGTCCGCGCGCGGCACGCCCGGCACGTCCTTCAGCTCCTCGGCGATCGTGCGGCCGGTGATCGTCATGCAGTCGCCGTGCAGCAGCCCCGCATCGAGCAGGATCCGCAGCACCTGCGGGATGCCGCCGGCCTGATGCAGGTCGGTCGCCACGTACTGGCCCGACGGCTTCAGGTCGCAGATCACCGGCACGCGCTTGCGGATGCGCTCGAAGTCGTCGATCGTCCAGTCGATCTCGGCCGCGTGCGCGATCGCCAGATAGTGCAGCACCGCGTTGGTCGAGCCGCCGGTCGCCATGATCAGCGACACCGCGTTCTCGATCGACGCCTTCGTGATGATGTCGCGCGGCTTCAGGTCGCGCTTCACGGCCTCGACCAGCACGCGCGCCGATTCGGCGGCCGAGTCGACCTTCTCCTGATCGGGGTTCGCCATCGTCGACGAATACATCAGCGACATGCCGAGCGCCTCGAACGACGAGCTCATCGTGTTCGCGGTGTACATCCCGCCGCACGACCCCGACGTCGGACACGCGTTCTGCTCGACCCCCTCGAAATCTTCCTGCGACATGCGGCCCGCGGTGAACTCGCCGACCGCCTCGAACGACGACACGATCGTCAGGTCGCGGCCCTTCCAGTGGCCGGGCCGGATCGTGCCGCCGTACACGTAGATGCCCGGCACGTTCAGGCGCGCGAGCGCGATCATCCCGCCCGGCATGTTCTTGTCGCAGCCGCCGACCACCACCACACCGTCCATCCACTGGCCCTGCACGCAGGTCTCGATGCAGTCGGCGATCACTTCGCGCGACACGAGCGAATACTTCATGCCCTCGGTGCCCATCGACATGCCGTCCGAGATCGTCGGCGTGCCGAAGATCTGCGGGTTCGCATCGGCCGCCTTCACTGCCGCGACGGCCGCGTCCGATAGCCGCTGCAGGCCCGAATTGCACGGCGTGATCGTCGAGTGGCCGTTCGCGATGCCGATCATCGGTTTGTCGAAATCGTCCTTCTGGTAGCCGAGGGCGTAATACATCGAGCGATTCGGCGAACGGGCCACGCCTTGCGTGATGTGCTTCGAGCGACGGTTGTACGGCATGGGGGGCTCCATCGTTGTATTGGCGACACCCGCGAACGGCGCGCCGGTTTGGATCAATCAAGAATGGAGTTTCCGGTTTGGAATGTCCAATATATTATTTGTCGGTTATTAAGTCATTTTGCGAATGAGTGAGACATGGCCGACCCGACGCCCGATTTGCGCCAGTGGCGCTATTTCGTGACCGTTGCCGACGAGCGCCATTTCGGCCGCGCGGCCGAGCGCCTGTCGATGACGCAGCCGCCGCTATCGCAGGCGATCCGGGCGCTGGAGGACGCGCTCGGCGTCGCGCTGTTCGCGCGTACCAAGCGCTCGGTCGCGCTGACGGCGGTCGGCGCGGCGCTGCTGCCCGACGTCCGCCGGCTGCTCGCGTCGGCTGATGCGCTGCCGCCGCTCGCGCGGCGTCTCGCGCGCGGCGAAGCCGGTTCGCTGTCGCTCGCGTTCGTGTCGACCGCCGATTACGGGCTGCTGCCGTCGCTGCTGCGCGCGTTCGGCGCACGCTATCCGCACGTGCGGCTGCAGCTCGCGGAAGCAACGAGCGACGTGCAGATCGACGAACTCGTCGCCGGCCGCATCGACGCGGGGCTCGTGATTCCGCCCGTGCCGCCGCGCCACGCGGCCGGGCTGTCGTACCTGCCGGTCGTGCGCGAGCCGCTGGTGGTCGCGATGCCGGCGGCCGTGGCGCCCGGCGTGCCCGAAGACGAACCCGTGCATCTGGCCGAGCTGGCCGCGCTGCCGCTCGTCATCTTCCCGCGTCGTTTGGCGCCCGGCTTTTATGACATCATTACGGGCTGCTACGGCGCGGCGGGGGAAACCCCGCGCATCGGCCAGGAGGCAATCCAGATGCAGACGATCGTGAGCCTCGTGTCGGCCGGCATGGGCGTCGCACTGGTGCCGCAGTCGTTGCGTAACCTGCGGCGCACCGGCGTGGTCTACCGGCCGCTCGCCGGCGACGCACCGGTCGTCGAGACCGGCCTCGTGTGGCGCACGGGCGACGTCAGCCCGGTGCTCGCCGGCTTCATCGACGTCGTGCGCGCGCACGGTCTCGCACAATGATGCGAACGATGGCGCGCCAGCGCCGTCCAATGCGCGGTGCGGCGCCGGTGCGAGCGCCGTACCGCATTCGAAAACTTCATCGCTAACCCATGATCATTCACCCGAATTTCGACCCCGTAGCGATCCATCTCGGGCCGCTGGCCGTGCGCTGGTACGGCCTCATGTATCTCGTCGGCTTCATCGCGGCGATCGTCGTCGGCCGGATCCGCCTGAAGCTGCCGCACGTCGCGGCGCAGGGCTGGACCGCCAAGGACATCGACGACATGATGTTCTACGGCGTGCTCGGCACCGTGCTCGGCGGCCGGCTCGGCTACGTGCTGTTCTACAAGGCCGACTTCTACTTCTCGCATCCGCTCGACGTGTTCAAGGTGTGGGAAGGCGGGATGTCCTTCCACGGCGGCTTCCTCGGCGTGACGCTCGCGATGGCGCTGTTCGCGTGGCAGCGCAAGCGCCACTGGCTGCAGGTCACCGATTTCGTCGCGCCGATGGTGCCGACGGGGCTCGCGGCCGGGCGGCTCGGCAACTTCATCAACGGCGAGCTGTGGGGCCGCGTGACCGATCCGGGCGCGCCGTGGGCGATGCTGTTCCCGGGTGCGATGCGTGACGACGCGGCGTGGCTGCCGGCGCATCCGGCGTTCGTCGAGAAGTGGCATCTCGCCGACGTGTTCATGCAGTACCAGATGTTGCCGCGCCATCCTTCGCAGCTCTACGAAATCGCACTCGAAGGCATTGCGCTGTTCTTCGTGCTCTTCTTCTTCTCGCGCAAGCCGCGGCCGATGGGTGCGATTTCCGCGCTGTTCCTGATCGGCTACGGGCTCGCGCGCTTCACGGTTGAATTCGCGCGTGAACCGGACGACTTCCTCGGCCTGCTCGCCCTCGGCCTGTCGATGGGGCAGTGGCTGTCGCTGCCGATGATTCTCGCGGGCATCGCGCTGCTGGTGTGGGCGTACCGCCGCCGTGCGGCGAGCGTGGCGGCGTGATGTTGCTGCGTCATGCGGTTGCGTCATGCGCGAGCGGTGTGACGCATGACGCATGACGCATGACGCATGACGCGTGATGCGATGCGGATGCGCACGCCGATCGTGCGCATCGATCGCAGGATCTCGAACGAAAAACGCCGGCCCGAAGGCCGGCGTTTTCGCATCTGCCGCGCGTTGCGCGACGTGCGTTACTTCATCTGCACCGAGCCGTTGACCGTGACCGACACGGTCGCCTTGCCGCCTTCGACCGAGATCGGCGCGCTCATCTTCGCGCTGTCCATCGGTGCCGCGGCCATCGCCATCATGCGCGGGTACGGCTGCACGTTGCGGCTGCCGCCGACGTTCACGTCGCGGATCGAGTAGCTGTTGTAGCCGAAGGCCTTCGCGGCTTCGTCCGCGCGCGCGCGGAACGACTTGATCGCTTCGGTCGTGAGCTTCTGCTCGGCCGCGCGCTGTGCTTCGGGCGACAGCGAGAACTCGACGTTCGCGACCTGCATCTGGTTCGACAGCTGGCCCGCAAGCTTCGACGCCGCCGCGAAATCGCGCGATTCGAGCACGACTTCGGTACGACCGCGCCATGCGGAGATCTTGCCGTCGCGATCGGTGCTCGGATACACGGAGAACGCACCGGTGTGCGCGGTGACGCCCGATACGCCCTTCGCCTGCGCGAGCGCCGCGTCGGCCCGCTGGTTGAGCGCGGACGTGAGGCTGCCCGGATCCTTCGCCTGCTGTTCGTAGAACAGCGTGATGTGGATGATGTCCTGCGGCACGTCGGCGCTGGCCTGCGACGACAGCGACAGTACGCCCGCCGGTTCCGGAAAGTGCGGGTTCGCGGTCTGCGCGTGCGCGGCCGGTGACGCGAGCGTCAGCGCGACGGGCACGGCGGCGGCGAGGGCGAGCGACAGCGCGAGTGCGGATTTCTTGGTCATTGTTGGACTCCTTGTGCGAGGGCGCGCATGCGGATCACGCGTGCGCGACGCGGGCGTACCGCGCGACGAAAAAACGGCCGTCGTTCCGATCGGGCGACAGCGGTTGCTTAGGCTGCGCGAACGCGTCGCGAGTTCCGTGGCGGCGGCGCGTGTTGACCTGATTTGACCTTTGCAGTGAGTCGGTTGCGCGTGCCTCGACCGCGTGCGGCTACTTCATCAGCCTTTCGGTGATGAAGCGCCACTCGGCGCGCGTGACGGGCGTGATCGACAGCCGATTGCCGCGTGCGAGCACGCGCATGTCGGCGAGTTCGTCATGCTCGCGCAACGCGGCGAGCGGCACGAGCGGCGACTTCTTCACGAAGCGCACGTCGACGAGCAGCCAGCGCGGTGCTTCGTGCGTCGACTTCGGATCGTAATACGGGCTTTTCGGATCGAACTGGGTGGGGTCGGGGTAGGGCGTCGACGACACTTCGGCGAGGCCCGCGATGCCCGGCTCAGGGCAACTCGAGTGATAGAACAGCACGCCGTCGCCGATCTTCATCATGTCGCGCATGAAATTGCGCGCCTGATAGTTGCGCACGCCGGTCCATGGCAGCGAGTGCTGCGGTGCGTGCGCGAGATCGTCGATGCTTGCTTCGTCCGGTTCGGACTTCATCAGCCAGTATTGCATGGATCGTAATCGACGCAGAAAGGGCTGCTACAAAAGGAAACGGCATCGGGGATCCCCGATGCCGTTGGATAGGCCCCCGCCTTGGCCGCTAGGCCGGCATCCTGAACCTGAGGTTCAGAATTGGTCGCAGTTAGCAGCACTTCGGGTACATCAGACAGAGTGACGCGCGCGCCCGTGCTACAAATTTCCGCAACCGTGCACATGGCATTGGTTCAAGGAATATATGACCTTGGCGAACCAGGCAGGGAAGCTGACTGAACTGTGTTTCGTTGCGCCAATTTGACCACCGTTGATCGCCGAGATCAAGGGGAATCGACGCATCGATCAAACGTTACTGCGTCTCGTGCTGTGCGAGCACCGCGCCGAGCTGTTCGTTCATCTGGTGCATTGTACGACGGATTTCCTCCGCCGGAAATGCTTCACCGTGACGCACGCTCGTTTGCAGTCGCAGCAATTCGGATGCGAGCGACAGTGCCGCCATCACCGCGATACGGTCGGTGCCGCGCACCGAACTGTTCGCGCGGATCTTCGACATTTCGGCGTCGACGCGTGCGACGGCCTCGAGCAGCGCCGCTTCGGTCTCGGCCGAACAGGCGAGCCGATAGGGCTGACCGAGAATCGAGACTTCGATCTGCTTGGTGCTCATGCATGTTCTCCGTGGCTGGCCGCGTCGTCGCCATCCGTGCGCGCCTGCGCATCCAGCAGGTCGAGCTGGTTGTCGGCTTGCTCCGCGTTCTTCGTGCGCGGCAGCTTTTCGAGAATCGCGTTCAGTTTGACCTGGGCGTCATCGATCTTTGCCGACAGCGTGTCGCGCTCGGCCGCGAGCGCATTGCGTTCGTCGCGCAGTTGCGCGAGTTCCGCGCGGACCGTGTCCGCTTCCGCGCGCATTTGCGCGACTTGCTCCTCGAGCGCGAGCCGTTCCGCGTGATAGCGCTTGTTCAGCGAGATCAGACGGCCAATATTTTGAGATAAGGTTTCGAGTTCGTTGAGCATTTGCTGCGTCCTCTAAAGACCCAGCATTTTAGCGCGGAATAACGCGCATTCCGACATCTGTAACGTTTCCAGTCGTAACACCCCGGCTTCTTGCCGCGAATACGCGGCGCTGGCATACGTTCGGCCGCTTTCTTGACGCTTGCGCGACCCGCTCCTAAACTGGCGCCGCCTCGGTGCTCGCGCGTGTGTCGCGCGGTTAAACGGGAAGCAGGGCGCGTGCTCCGCATGGAGATCGCCAACCTGCGCTGCCCCCGCAACGGTAAGCGGCCGCGTCGGACGACGCAGGCCGGCTCGGGCGCGTTACGCGTGCAGGTCGCACGCGGGCGCGGGCCACTGCGCGTGATACGCGCGGGAAGGCGAGCCGGTACGCCGCCAGCCCGGATACCGGCCGAGGCGAGGAGCCTGAACGGCTTCATGACGCACGGCCTGCGGGGACGCGGGGCGCGCAGTGCTTCACGGGACTTGTCTTCGATGCTGACCCCAATCGTCCGCGCGGCCTCCGGCGCACGCCGCAGCGTGCCGCATCTCGCCGTCGCGCATACTGCGGCGGCGGCTGGTTCGCCCGGATCGGCGACGACGCAGGCCGTTGCGGCGCCGGGACCTGTCGCGCCGCGCGCCGCCGCGCCGTTGCCGCCGGAAGTCGCGGTCGCCGCGCCGAACATGCCCGACGGTGACGCAACCGCGATGCCGATGCCGATCGACCCGACGCGGCGGCTTCCACTATATTGCGCAGAATGTCGGCCGCACGCAGGTGCGGCTCGATGGACCGTGGCCGTGTCGCGCCGGTGCGACCGACGTTCGGCCGGCCGAACGCTTGCGGGACGCGATCGGCGAAACGCGGGAATCGGGGTACCGATCGCGGTGCGCGCTGCAGTGCGCCGCCGGCCGTGCAACACTCGCTTTGCCGCACATGGGGATGGCATTCGAGCCGCGCGTGCGATGACATCACCGGGCCGCTGTTCGTCCGTGCACGCATCAACAACCTGTTCGACGAGGATGACGAGCTTGCGTAAGCCTGCAACACCCCGAAACGCGACGCCGGTGCCGTGCCCAGCCGGCAACGATGGTCAGCGAAAGCATCGCGCGGCGTGCGCGATGCCGTGCGGCGCATGAGCGCCGCGCGTGCCGCTGCGATCTGGGTAGCGCTCACGGCCGTGGTCGCGTTGCTGTTCGTCGCATCGCTGTCGATCGGCAGCGTGCCGATGTCACCGTGGCAGGCGCTCGCGTCGCTCGTGCCGCACGGCGGCGACGCACTGTTCGCCGACATCGTGTGCACGCTCCGGCTGCCGCGTGCGCTCGCGGGGTTCGCATGCGGCGCGCTGCTTGCGCTGGCCGGTGCGCTGCTGCAGGTGCTGCTGCGCAATCCGCTCGCGGAGCCGTATGTGCTCGGCGTGTCCGGCGGCGCGGCCGGCTTCGCGCTCGTCACGATGATCGCGGGCGGCGCGTGGTGGCTCGTCGATGCGTCCGCGTTCGCCGGCGCGCTCGTTTCGGTCGCGCTCGTGCTCGGGCTTGCTCGCCGCGAGCTGTGGCGCGGCGACTCGCGCGACGCGTCGCCGCGGCTGCTGCTCACGGGTGTCGTGGTCGCGGCCGGGTGGGGCGCGCTCGTCACGCTGCTGCTGTCGCTCGCGCCCGATGCGCGACTGCGCGGCATCATTTTCTGGCTGACGGGCGACCTGAACGGCGTGACGGCACCGTGGTTCGCATGGGGCGCGCTGCTGGTGGCCGCATGCGTCGCGCTGCCGGCCGCGCCGCAGCTCAACGTGCTGCTGCGCGGCGACGCGACCGCACTCGCGCTCGGCGTGCCGGTCGCGCGAGTTCGCGTGCGGATCTACCTCGTCGCGTCGCTGGCCGCCGCGGCCGCGGTGACGACGGCCGGCACGATCGGGTTCGTCGGCCTCGTCGTGCCGCACGCGTTGCGGCTCGCATTCGGAAACGACCAGCGCATGCTGCTGCCCGCCGCGATGCTCGCGGGCGGCGGCGGCGTGATGGCCGCCGACCTGCTCGCGCGCACGGCGATCGCACCCGCGCAATTGCCGGTCGGCGTGATGACGGCGTTGATCGGCGTGCCGGTGTTCCTGTGGATGTTGCTGAGGAGACCGATGCGATGACGCATGCCGCACCGCACACGGCCGGCGAAATGACCTATGCGGCCATCGATCTCACGCTGAAGGCCGGCGAACGGACGCTGCTCGACGATTTCACGCAGGCGTTCCGTCCCGGCGAGATCTGGTGCGTCGCGGGGCCGAACGGCGCGGGCAAGACGACGCTGCTCGCGACGCTCGCGGGCCTGCAGCGACCGGCCGGCGGCCATGCCGAGATCGACGGCCGGCCACTCGCCGCATGGCCGCCCGAACAGCTCGCACGGCGCCGTGCACTGATGCCGCAGCAATTGCACGATGCGTTCAGCGCGACGGTGTTCGACACGGTGCTGCTCAACCGCTTCCCGTATCTCGGCGGCTGGGGCTGGGAGCGCGACGGCGACCGCGCGGCCGCGCGCGACGCGCTCGCGACGTTCGGGCTGACCGCACTCGCGTCGCGCGACGTGCTGTCGCTGTCGGGCGGCGAGCGGCAGCGCGTCGCGCTGGCCGCGACGCTGTGCCAGGACGCGCCGCTGATGCTGCTCGACGAACCGCTCGCCCATCTTGACCTGCATCACCAGATCGATGCCCTGACCGCGCTGAGCGCATGGCTCGACGGTGGGCCGCGCACGGTACTGTTCTCATGCCACGACCTGAATCTCGCGCGGCGTTTCGCGACGCACGCGCTGTTGCTCGACGGCCGCGGCCATGCGTGGGCGGGCCCCGTGCACGATGTACTGACGCCGGCGCGCGCGAGCGACGCGTTCGGCTATCCGCTCGTGCTGATCCGCGAGAACGGCCGCGACGCGTTGCTGCCCGCGTGGCCCGAGCGACGATGAACTTCATTCTTTCGATGCGCGGCACCGGCCGCGCCAACGAGGCAACCTTCTGATGACGAATCCGACCGACTTCCCGCCCGCAATCGCGCCGCTCGACGACACGCTGCGAAAGCGCCTGCAGCATGTGATCGATCACAAGACCAAGCCGCCCGGCAGTCTCGGCCAGCTCGAGGCGCTCGCGCTGCAGATCGGCCTGATCCAGCGCACCGAGAAGCCGCACGTGCAGCGTCCGGTGATGATTGTGTTCGCCGGCGACCACGGGATCGCGGCCGAGGGCGTGAGCCCGTATCCGCAGGCGGTCACCGCGCAGATGGTCGCGAACTTCCTGGCCGGCGGCGCGGCGATCAATGCGTTCTCGGGCGTCGCACAGAGCGTGCTCGAGATCGTCGATGCGGGCGTCGCGTCGCCGCTGCCGGTGTCCGACCGGCTCGTGTCGCTGCCCGTCGCGCGCGGCACGCGCAACTTCGCGGCTGAACCGGCGATGACGCACGACGAGGCGAAGACGGCGCTCGCCGCCGGTGCGGCGCGCGTGCGCCTGCACGCCTCGCTCGGCACGAACGTGATCGGCTTCGGCGAAATGGGGATCGCGAACACGTCGTCGGCCGCATGCCTGATGAGCCGTCTGCTCGACGTGCCGATCGACGCGTGCGTCGGGCGCGGCACGGGTCTCGACGACCAGGGGCTCGCGCACAAGCGCGCGGTGCTCGGCCGCGCGCTCGTCCGGCATTCGCATGCGATCACGCCGCTCGATGTGCTCGCGACGTTCGGCGGTTTCGAGATCGCGATGATGACGGGCGCGTATCTCGCGGCCGCGAGCGAGCGGATGACGATCCTCGTCGACGGCTTCATCGCGACGGCCGCGCTGCTGGTCGCCGAGCGCATCGCGCCCGGCGTGCGCGACTACTGCGTGTTCTCGCATGCGTCGCACGAAGCCGGGCACCGGCGCATGCTCGAGCATTTCGGCGCGAAGCCGCTGCTCGCGCTCGACCTGCGCCTCGGCGAAGGCACGGGCGCCGCGCTCGCGCTGCCGCTGGTGCGCGCGGCGGTCGCGTTCCTCACCGAGATGGCGAGCTTCGAATCCGCGGGCGTCGACAATCGTGACGCCTGAGCGCGCGAGCGGTGTACGCGCCGAACTACGCTATTTCTTCGTCGCGCTCGGCTATTTCACGCGCGTGCCGGTGCCGCGCGCGATCGGCTACGCAGCCGGCGATCTCGATCAGGCCGCACGTTACTTTCCGCTCGTCGGCGCGTGTGTCGGCGCGTGGGGCGCGCTCGTTTATCTCGCGGCCCTGCGCGTGTTGCCCGCGTCGATCGCGGTCGGCCTGTCGATGGCCGCGACGCTGCTCGTGACCGGCGCGTTCCACGAGGATGGCCTGGCCGACAGCTGCGATGCGTTCGGCGGCGGCTACGCGCGAGACGACGTGCTGCGCATCATGCACGATTCGCGCATCGGCACGTTCGGCGCGGTCGCGCTCGTGATCGCGCTCGGCCTGAAATGGCAGGCGCTCGCGGCGATGCCGCCACTGCGCGCCGCGTGGACGATGATCGCCGCGCATGCGGCGAGCCGCGCAGGGGCCGTGAGCCTGCTGATGTCGCTCGACTACGTCCGGCCGGAAGGCAAGGCGAAACCGGTCGCGCAACGCATGGGCGCA
Organism: Burkholderia sp. FL-7-2-10-S1-D7; assembly: GCF_001524185.1. Classification (NCBI taxonomy): domain Bacteria; kingdom Pseudomonadati; phylum Pseudomonadota; class Betaproteobacteria; order Burkholderiales; family Burkholderiaceae; genus Burkholderia; species Burkholderia sp. FL-7-2-10-S1-D7. The sequence goes on from NZ_LOWY01000022.1 coordinate 33,788, forward strand.
CGCGCGGCCTGGATCGCGGCCGCATTCGGGTTGCCGTGGCTGTTCTGGCCGGACTGGCGCGCGGGTCTCGCGGCCTTCGTCTCGCTCGTGCTCGTGCGCGCATGGGCGGCCCGCTATTTCGTGAAGCGGATCGGTGGCTATACGGGCGACTGCCTCGGCTTCGCGCAGCAGTTGAGCGAGCTGGCGATTTATCTCGTGGTGCTCGGATGGATCTCGTACTGATTCGCCATCCGGCCGTCGATATCGAACCGGGCGTGTGCTACGGACGCAGCGACGTGCCGCTCGCCGCATCGGCCGAGGCGGGGGCGCGGGCCGTGCGCGAGCGTCTCGCGGCGCTCGGCGCGCCGTTGCCCGAGCAGGTCTGGACGAGCCCGCTGACGCGGTGCACGTCGGTCGCCGAGCGGCTCGCACAGGCGCTCGACGTGCCGCTGCGGCGCGATGCCGGCTGGCAGGAAATGGACTTCGGCGCGTGGGAGTTGCGGCGCTGGGACGATATCGACCGCGCGGCGCTCGATGCATGGGCGGCCGACCTGATGCATGCGTGCGCGCATGGCGGCGAAAGCGTCGCGCGGTTCGCCGCGCGCGTCGCACGGATCGCGGACGCGGTCGCGCGGACTGACGCGCAGCAATGGGCGCTCACGCATGCAGGCGTGATTCGCGCATTCGCGTCGCATGCGTTGCGCGTGCCGCTCGATACGCTGCTGTCGCGACCGGTGCCGACGGGCGGCGTCGTCTGGTTGCGGACGGAGGATGCTGCGCGCACATGGGAAGTCGTCCACTGGGACGAATAGGCGAGCGCTTGCTCGCCTGACGCGCGCACGGGCATCGAAGCCCGACGTTAGCGCGCCGGCCGCCGCGCCCGCGCGGCGTCGAGATCCTCGCACAGCGCGGCCGCGCCTTGCGCGATGCGCGTCGACGGCCGGGTCAGCAGATCGCCGTCGATCGCGAACAGGTTGTTGCGCGCCACGGCCGTCAGCGCGGGCCACGCACGCCAGCGCGCGAGGCTCGGCAGCGGGGCGTCCGAACGGGTCGCGCCGGCACTCGTCGTCACGATCGCTTCCGGATTCGCAGCCAGCACTGCCTCGTCGGTGACGGTCGGTGCGAGCGGCTTCAGCGCCGCGAACACGTTGCGACCACCGCACAGCGTGATGACTTCGTTGAACAGATGCGCGCCGTTGAGCGTCGTCAGCGGGCGATCCCATACCTGGAAGAACATCGTGACGGGCGGACGTGCCGCGTAACGCGCGCGCAGCGCAGCGATATCGTGCGAGAACGATGCCGCGGCCGCGTCGGCGACCGGTTGCGTGCCGAGCAGCGTGCCGAGCCGGCGCAGTGACGTGGCCACGTCGTCGAGATGTTTCGGTTCACTGAAGAACAGCGGAATGTGCAGTGCACGCAGCGCGTCGGTTTGCCGCTCGGCATTGCCGTGTCGCCAGACGACGATCAGGTCGGGCTTCAGCGCGGCGATGCGCTCGAGGTCGAGCGCCTTGTTGTCGCCGACGCGCGGCACGGCCTGCGCGGCGGGCGGGTAGTCGCTGTACGCGACCGTGCCGACCAGTTTCGCACCGCCGCCGGCCGCGTAGACCAGCTCGGTCGCATGCGGTGCAAGGCTGATCACGCGTTGCGCCGGCGCGGGCAGCGCGACCGTATTACCGGCATCGTCGCGGGTCGTTACGTCCGCGTGAGCGAAGGGCGCGTGCGCGAGCGCGACCAGCGACGCGAGGGCCGGCAACCGGCGCAACAGGCAGGCGTTCATGCGGATGCCTGTGACAGAGTCGGGACGCACTGCGAGAGTGAGTCGGCGACGCGCCGCCATTCGGCTTCGTTGCCCGGCAAGCCGACGCGCACGCTCGACGGTTGCGCAAAGTACCGCGTCCAGATCCCGTGTGCGGCGAGCGCGGCGTGCAGCGCGGCGGCGCGCGGATCGTCGGTCCAGCTGAACAGCGGCGTCGCGTGCACCGCGAAGCCGTGCGTGCGCAGCAGCGCGGCGAGGCGCTGGCCGTCGGCCGCGAGCCGCGCGCGCGCGGCGGCCTGCCATGCGCGATCGGCGAAGGCGGCGGCGACCGCGTGACGCGCGGGGCCGCTCACGGTCCATGCGCCGAGCATGTCGCGCAGCGCGGCGACCCGCTCGGGACAGGCGAGCACGAAGCCGGCTCGAATGCCGGCGAGTCCGAAGAACTTGCCGACCGAGCGCAGCACGACGAGGCCCGGACGATCGGTGAACTGCGCGAGCGATGGCGCGGCGCCCGTATCCGCGAATGCCTCGTCGACGATCAGCGTGCCGCCGCGTACCGACAGCTGAGCATGCCAGCCGAGCAACCGTTCGGCCGGAACGCATTCGGCGGTCGGATTATTCGGATTCCCGACGATGACGTGGCGCAGCGTTGCGGGCAGCACGTCCGCGCCGATGTCGAGCGGGACGACGCGGTGGCCGTGGCGCGCGAATGCAGGTGCGTATTCGCCGTACGCGAGCGTAGCGACGCCGGCGTCGCCAGTCGGCAGCAGCGCGGGCAACGCGCGGATCGCGGCCTGGCTGCCGGCGACCGGCAGCACGTGCGCGGCATCGGGTGCGCCGTAGTAGCCGGCCGCGCATGCGGCGAGCGTATCGCCGTCGTCGGGCAGCCGGCGCCATGCGTCGGCCGGGACCGGCGGCACCGGATAGCCGACCGGATTGATGCCGGTCGACAGGTCGAGCCAGGCATCGTACGGAATGCCGTGGCGGCGCGCGGCTTCGTGCAGGTTGCCGCCGTGCGGGATGCGTGCGTCAGACATGATGGGTAGCGAGAATGAGTGCGCCGCTCGCGACGAGCAGCGCGAGCCACAGCGCGAGCGTGCGCGTGACGAGCGACAGCGCGGCGACGACGTGCAGGGCCGTCGCCGGCGCGCCGGTGCCGAGCGCGGGACGGTCTTCGATTTCGCCGTGATAGACGGCCGGGCCGCCCAGCTGCACGTTCAGGCTGCCGGCGCCGGCAGCCATCACGGGGCCTGCGTTCGGGCTGTCCCAGTGGCGCGCCTGCGTGCGCCAGCAGCGCCACGCGGCGGCCGTGTCGCCGAGCAGCGCGTAGCTCGCGGCGGTGAGGCGCGCGGGAATCCAGTTGAGCGCGTCGTCGAGGCGCGCGGCGGCCCAGCCGAACGTCAGGAAGCGCGGCGTGCGGTAGCCCCACATCGCGTCGAGCGTGTTCGCGAGCCGGAACAGCAGCGCGCCGGGGCCGCCCGCGACGACGAACCAGAAGAGCGCGCCGAAGATCGCGTCGTTGCCGTTCTCGAGCGCCGATTCGACGGCCGCGCGCGACAGTGCGCCTTCGTCGGCTTCGCTCGTGTCGCGCGAGACGATGCGTGCGGTCAGCGCGCGCGCGGCGTCGAGGTCGTGCCGCAGCAGCGCGGCGGCGATCGGTGCGACATGGTCGGCGAGGCTTTTCGCGCCGAGCGCGAACCACAGCAGCGCGACGTGCAGCGCGGCCGCGAGCGGCCAGGGCAGCACGGCCGCGAGCCATGCGGCGACGGCCACCGGCGGCACCACCGCCGCGAGCCATGCGGCGACGCCGACCATGCGGCCGCGCCGGCCCGTGTTCAGCGCGCCCTCGATGCGCGCGGCGAGCTGGCCGAACGCGACGAGCGGATGCCAGCCGGCCGGTTCGCCAACGATGCGATCGACGATCGCGGCCGCGACCGCGAGCATCGCGACGACCGGCAGCGACAGCATCAGCATGACGGCGCTCCGGCCTTGAGTTCGAGCGGCAGCCCGGCGACCAGCAGCGTCACGCGCGTCGCGAGCGCGGCGATGCGCTGGTTCAGGCGCCCGAGTTCATCGACGTAGCGGCGCGTGACCGATCCGAGCGGCACGACGCCGAGCCCGATTTCGTTGCTGACGACAATCACCTTCGCGCGCGCACCGCACAACGCGTGCTCGAGCCGCTCGACCTGCACCGCATACTGCGCATCGTCGAGCGGTTCGCCGTCGAGCGGGCACAGCAGGTTCGTGAGCCACAGCGTCAGGCAGTCGACGAGCAGGCACGCGCGCGGATCGTCGAGCCGCGCGAGCGTGCCGGCGAGGTCGACGGGCGCGTCGGCGAAGCCCCAGTCGGCCGGCCGGCGCGCGCGGTGATGCGCGATACGCCGTTCGAATTCGGCATCGGCGGCCGTCGCGGCCGCGGTCGCGATATAGGTGACGGGGCGGCCGCTGTCGGCGGCGAGCCGCTCGGCGTGCGCGCTTTTTCCCGAGCGCGCGCCGCCGAGGACGAAGGTGAGGTCGTGCGGAATCATCGCGTGATTGTAACGGCGCACGCGTGGCGGCGCGGGCGATAATGCGGCCTTTGCTTCGCCACGACCTTGCATACGATGAACGCACCCGAACCGCAGCCGCGCGGCACGTTGATGATCCAGGGCACGACGTCCGACGCGGGCAAGAGCACGCTCGTCGCGGGCCTGTGCCGCCTTGCGCGTCGCGCGGGCGCGCGCGTCGCGCCGTTCAAGCCGCAGAACATGGCGCTGAACAGCGCGGTGACGGCCGATGGCGGCGAGATCGGCCGCGCGCAGGCGTTGCAGGCGCTCGCCGCGGGTGTCTCGCCGCATACCGATTTCAACCCGGTGCTGCTGAAGCCGACGAGCGATCGCGGCGCGCAGGTGATCATCCACGGCAAGGCGCGCATGAACCTCGATGCGCGTGCGTATCACGACTACAAGCCGGTCGCGTTCGAGGCGGTGCTCGAGTCGTACGCGCGGCTGCGTGCCGGCTACGACACGGTGCTCGTCGAAGGCGCGGGCAGCCCGGCCGAAATCAACCTGCGCGAAGGCGATATCGCGAACATGGGCTTCGCCGAACGCGTGGACTGCCCGGTCGTGCTGGTGGCCGACATCGACCGCGGCGGCGTGTTCGCGCACCTGGTCGGCACGCTCGCGTGCCTGTCGGACAGCGAGCGTGCGCGCGTGCGCGGCTTCGTGATCAACCGCTTTCGCGGCGACATCAAGCTGCTCGAACCGGGCCTCGACTGGCTGCGCGCGCAGACGGGCAAGCCGGTGTTCGGCGTGCTCCCGTACCTGCACGGGTTGATGCTCGACGCGGAAGACATGCTGCCATCGCAGGCGCGCAGCGCCGCCTCGCGCGGCGACGCCGGCGTGCTGCGCGTGGTGGTGCCCGCGCTGCCGCGGATCAGCAACCATACCGATTTCGATCCGCTGCGCGCGCATCCGCAGGTCGAATTCACGTACTGGAAGAGCGGCCCGGTGCCGGATGCCGACCTGCTGATCCTGCCTGGCTCGAAAAGCGTGCAGCGCGATCTCGCGTGGTTGCGCGACGCGGGCTGGGACGCGCTGATCCGCCGGCACCTGCGCTATGGCGGCAAGGTGATCGCCATCTGCGGCGGCATGCAGATGCTCGGCCGCACACTGGACGATCCGCTCGGCCTCGAAGGCGCGCCCGGCAGCGTGCCGGGGCTCGGGCTGCTCGATTTCGACACGACGCTGCAGCCGGACAAGACGCTGAAGAACGTGACCGGGCATCTCGCGCTGCCCGGCGCGGCCGCCGTGCACGGCTACGAGATCCATATGGGCGACACGCGCGGCCCTGCGCTCGCGTCGCCCGCGCTGGAACTGGCGGCGGGCGACGCACCGGGCGGCGTGCGCACGGACGGCGCACGCTCGGCCGACGGGCAGATCCTCGCGACCTACGTGCACGGGCTGTTCGACGCGCCCGACGCGTGTGCGGCACTCCTCGCGTGGGCGGGGCTCGACGGCGCGGAGCGCATCGACTACCCGGCGCTGCGCGAGGCGTCGCTGGAGCGGCTGGCCGATTCGTTCGCCGAGCATCTCGACCTGCGCGCGCTGTACGCGGAGTTCCGCTGACGCCTGGCGTGCCCGGCCTGGCATTTTGCGGCGGAGCGTGTACAACTCAGATGGGCGGAGGTCCGCCGAAGGAGCGCGACGATGAAGGCTCGATGGTGGTTGGGCATGCTGCTCGCGGCGCTGCTGGGCGCGTCGGCCGTGGCGCATGCGTGCGACTCGTACGCGCCGGGCGGTGGCCCGGCCGGTTCGGGTGACGCCGCGCAAGGCAAAAGCGGCGGCTGACGTCAGTAACCAATGCGGGCAGCGGGGCATGATCGGTCATGCCCCTTTTTACGCCGCAATTCGTTCCTTGGAGGAATCAGTTAAAGCCATATCGCGTGTTTATTGGTCGAATTGATTCGAATAGAGTGCGATCCATTCTCATCCACTCATGAAGGAATTCGCCATGAACCCGCATCGCCTGAACGATCTTGGCGCGACGCTGCTGCGCGTCGCACTCGGTGTGCTGTACCTCGCGCATGTCGCGCAGAAGGTGTTCGTCTTCACGCTGCCCGGCACCGCGCAGTTCTTCGCGTCGATCGGCCTGCCGGGCTGGCTCGCGTATGTGACGACGTTCGTCGAACTGGCCGGCGGCCTTGCGCTGCTCGCGGGCTTCCGCGTGCGTATCGCCGCGCTGGTGCTGCTGCCGTTCATGCTCGGCGCGGTGTCCGCGCATCTGCCTAACGGCTGGAGCTTCGCGTCGCCGAACGGCGGCTGGGAATATCCGGCGTTCTGGGCCGTCACGCTGGCCGTGCAGGCGCTGCTGGGCGGCGGCGCATTCGCGCTCGGCGCACCGCGTGCCGCGGCGCGAACCGCTTAAAAGGGGCGGGCATCGGCGCAACCCGTTCCGGTGACCCCCCGTTTGCCGATATCATCGCTCCCTGTATCCGCAATCGAGCGGCGCCTGCCAGGCGGCAGGTGCCGCGTGGCATTTTCGGGGGAATTCATGACGGTCATCGTGGTGGCAAATCCGAAGGGTGGCGTGGGGAAAAGCACGCTGTCCACCAATCTTGCCGGCTATTTCGCGGCGCAGGGCGCATGGGTCGCGCTCGCCGATCTGGATCGGCAGCAGTCCGCACATGCGTGGCTCGACCTGCGGCCGGCCGGCCTGCCGGCGATCGAGGCGTGGAATCTCGATCCGGACGCACCGTCGAAGCCGCCGCGCGGCCTCGAATATGCGGTGATCGACACGCCGGCCGGCCTCCACGGCAACCGGCTCAACGTCGCGCTGCAGCTCGCCGACAGGGTGATCGTGCCGCTGCAGCCGTCGATGTTCGATATTCTCGCGACCCAGCAGTTTCTGGAGCGCCTCGCCGGCGAAAAGGCCGTGCGCAAGGGCAGCGTCGAGGTCGGGATCGTCGGGATGCGGGTCGACGCGCGCACGCGCTCGTCCGACCAATTGCACCGTTTCGTCGAAGGGCTCGGGCTGCCGGTGCTCGGCTACGTGCGCGACACGCAGAACTACGTGCAGATCGCCGCGCACGGCCTGACGCTGTGGGACGTCGCGAAAAGCCGCGTCGAGAAGGATCTCGAACAGTGGCGGCCGATCGTCGAATGGGCCGAGCGTCGCGCGCCGAAAGCGGAGAAGGTCGCCAAGGCGTCTTGATCGCCGATGGCCGAATACCGGCGAAGCCAGGTGCAGCAGGGTGAATGAAGAAGGGCCTGATCCGGCATCGTGTCGGATCAGGCCCTTCCTGCATATGCGGCCGCGCGGTGCCGGCCGTCACGACGCGCGGGGGCGCCGAGGCAGCGATCCGGCGCGTCGCGACACGCCGGCCGCGGCGTGGATCAGGTCCAGTTCTGCGTCGGCACGTGATCGCGGTGGCCCTTGATCTTGTTGCCTTCGTCGATGAACACGAGCTTCGGCTTCCAGCCGGCCTGCAGCTCGGCTTCATCGACCATCGCGAACGCCGCGATGATCACGAGGTCGCCGAGTTGCGCGCGGCGAGCGGCCGAGCCGTTCAGCGAAATCATCCCGCTGCCGCGCTCGCCCTTGATCGCATACGTCGAGAAGCGCTCGCCGTTGTTGATGTTCCAGATGTCGATCCGTTCGTTTTCGATGAGGCCCGCCGCTTCGAGCAGGTCTTCGTCGATCGCGCACGAGCCTTCGTAATGCAGCTCGCAGTGCGTGACGGCCGCGCGGTGGATCTTCGATTTGAGCATGTGGCGCTGCATGGTATCTCCGTGATGCGTGAGAGGCGAGGGCGTGCGGCCCGTCAGATTTCCAGGTTGTCGATCAGGCGCGTCGCGCCGAGTTTCGCGGCCGCGAGCACGACGAGCGGCTCGCCGGCTTCGAGTTCGGCGGCGCTCGGCGCGATCAGGTTCGCGCGGCGTCGGATCGAGATGTAGTCGGGCGCCCAGCCGCGCTCGGCCAGATGCGTGCGCGCGGTCTGCTCGAGCCTGCCGAGGTCGCGTTCGCCGCCGAGCACGCTGTCGCGCACGCGCTGCAGCGTTTTCGCGAGTTCGGGCGCTTCCTTGCGCTCGTCGGTCGACAGGAAGCGGTTGCGCGACGACAGCGCGAGGCCGTCCTCGTCGCGCACGGTCTCGGCCGCGATGATGTCGACCGGCAGCGCAAGCTGCTGGCACATCCGGCGCACGATCATCAACTGCTGGTAGTCCTTCTTGCCGAACACGGCGACGCGCGGCTGCACGCACGACATCAGCTTCGTGACGACCGTGCACACGCCGGCGAAGAAGCCCGGGCGAAACTCGCCCTCGAGAATCCCGCCGAGATCGTCGGGTGGCAGCACGCGGTACTCCTGCGGCTCCGGATACATGTCGCGCTCGGTCGGCGCGAACAGCACGTAGACGTTTTCCCTCTGCAGCTTCTCGATGTCGTCCTGGAGCGTGCGCGGATATTTGTCGAAATCCTCGTTCGGGCCGAACTGCAGCCGGTTGACGAAGATGCTCGTCACGACCGGGTCGCCGTGCTGGCGCGCGAGGCGCATCAGCGACAGGTGACCGTCGTGCAGGTTGCCCATCGTCGGCACGAACGCCGTGCGGTTCTGTCCGCGCAACTGGTCGCGCAGTTCCTGGATCGAGCTGATGACTTTCATGATCGGGTAGCGGGTTCCTCGCGCAGGCGCGCGTTGGCGCCGCAACAGCGGCGTCGGGGTCGAAGCGGAGAACGCCGGCGCGCGGGCGGCGCATCGGGCGTCGGCGGATTGTAGAGGATTTGGCCGCCGGACGCATCGAAAAAAGTACGATCGTTCACTTTTTGACCGGGCGCACCGCGAGCGAGCCGCGCGGGCGGGCGCGGCGGCAGGATGCGTGCATTTCGGTGTGCGGGGGTGGTGCGGGCGCGGCGGCGCGCCTTACGCGGGCAGGTACGCGAGGCGCACGTAGATCGGCGCGAACGGCTCGGCTTGCGTGATCTCGACGAGCGATTCGCGCGCGAGTTCGAGCATCGCGATGAAGTTCACGACGACGACCGGCACGCCGCGCGACGTGTCGAACAGGTCGGCGAACTCCATGAAGCGTGCGTTTTGCAGCCGGCGCAGGATCAGGCTCATGTGTTCGCGCACCGACAACTCCTCGCGGGAGATCTTGTGGTGCTGGACGAGCTTCGCGCGCTTGAGCACGTCGGCCCATGCGGCGCGCAGGTCGTCCGAGTCGACGTCCGGGAAGCGCGGCGTGATGCTCTGCTCGATGTAGACCTCGGCACGCAGGAAGTCGCGGCCGAGCTGCGGCAGCTGGTCGAGGCGTTGCGCGGCGAGCTTCATCTGCTCGTATTCGAGCAGGCGGCGCACGAGTTCCGCGCGCGGATCCTCGGCTTCCTCGCCGGTATCGGCCTTCTTGACCGGCAGCAGCATCCGCGACTTGATCTCGATCAGCATCGCGGCCATCAGCAGGTATTCGGCCGCCAGCTCGAGGTTCGACGTGCGGATCTGGTCGACGTAGCCCAGATATTGCGCGGTGACCTGCGCCATCGGGATGTCGAGCACGTTGAAGTTCTGCTTGCGGATCAGGTACAGCAGCAGGTCGAGCGGGCCTTCGAACGTCTCGAGGAACACCTCGAGCGCATCGGGCGGGATGTAGAGATCCTGCGGCAGCTTGAAGAGCGGCTCGCCGTACAGACGCGCGAACGCCGCGACACCGTCAACCGTGTCGGGCGTCGAATCGGCGCCCGCGGGCGCGGCAATCGCGTCGTCCTGCCGGGCGGCGCTGGCCTCGTCGGCGGCGCTCACGTCGTCAGAAGTTCTGGTAGTAGACGTAGGACGTTTGCTTCACGCGCGATTCCTGCTGCTCGGCGCGCTCGTCGAGGTCGATCGGCTGCTTGTCCCACAGCAGCGAACGGCCCTTGCGCTGCTCTTCTTCGAGCGTCGGCTTCTGTTGCTTGAGCTGGTTCAGGAATTGCGTGACGTCGGACTGGTACGGCATGGCTTGGCTTTCCGTTTCGGGCGGCGCACGACGCGCCGGGTTCGCGATGGCGGGATTTTACCGCATCGCGGGGAACAGCCGGCGGCAATCGCGCGTCGAATCGGCTGGCCGACACCCGCGGCCCGACCGGCCGGGCCCGCGCGCGCTTCGTTGCGTGCTGGCGTCAAAGCGGCGCCCGTGGGGGCAGAGCCGTCGCCCTGTGGTCAAATACGGGGTTTTCCACACAATCACGACAACCGAGGACGAGGTCATATTTGGCGGGTCAGGTGAACCAGCAGGCACAGACGGCGCATGAGGCGAGCCCGTGCGCGGTGCGTCACCGCGGTCGTCGCGCGTGGCGCGGCGCCGGTGCGGCGGCCCGGGCAGCCCTCGTGGGCTGTCTCGCCGCGTTCGTGGTGCTGCCGGCTTACGCGAAGTACGACGTCGACATCGACGCGCCGCGCGCGATCCGCAAGCTCCTCGAGGCCCATCTCGACATCGCGCGCTTCGCCAAGCGCGACGACATCAGCGACGACCAGTTCGACTTCCTCGTGACCGCCACGCCGCAGCAGGTGCGCGACCTGACCGCGACGGCCGGCTATTTCTCGCCGGTCGTGCGCACCGACGTGCGCACGCGCGACGGCAAGCGCGACGTGCGCGTCGCCGTCGATCCGGGGCCGCAGACCGTCGTGTCGACGGTCGACCTGGCATTCAACGGCCCGGTCGGCACCGAGGATCCGAAGCAGGAGGCCGCGACCCGCTTCGCGTTCTCGCTGAAGCCGGGCGACCCGTTCACGCAGTCCGACTGGGACGGCGCGAAGGGGGCGGCGCTCAGGCAGCTGCAGTCGCGCCGCTACCTGGGCGCGAAGATTGCGTCGTCGGAGGCGCGCGTCGATCCGCGCACGCAGCGCGCGACGCTGGCCGTCACGTTCGACAGCGGCCCGACGTTTACGATCGGCAAGGTCGACGTCGACGGCGTGCGCCGCTATCCGGAAAAGATCGTCACGAACGTCAATCCGCTGTCGGAAGGCGAGATCTACGACGTGCAGCGGATCACCGAGCTGCAGCGGCAGTTGCAGAACACGCCTTACTACGCGAGCGTCGCGATCGACGTCGGCGACGATACGGCGAAGCCCGAGCGCACGCCCGTACACGTGAAGGTCAGCGAGTTTCCGTACAACAACATTCGCGGCGGCGTCGGCTACGCGACCGATACGGGCCCGCACGTGCAGGGATCCTACACGTATCTCGACACATTCGGCGCCGCCTGGCCGCTCACCGTGTCGGGCCGGCTCGACCAGATCCAGCAGTACGGCCAGGTCCAGCTGTCGATGCCGCCAGGCGAGAAAGGATGGACCAACAGCGTGCTCGCGTCGTACACGAACACCAACGTGTCGGACACGCGCATCTACAGCGCGCGGGTCGGCGCGCAGCGGACACGCTCCGGTCAGTTCATCGACTACGCATACTCGCTGATGTTCTACCAGGACCGGCTCGACCAGAACGGCGCCGGCCCGACCACGAGCCGCGCGCTGGTGCCGCAGTGGGCCTGGACGCGCCGCAACGTCGACGATCCGCTGTTCCCGCGCTCGGGCAACCTGATCCACGCGGAGGCCGGCTTCGCGATCAAGGGCGTGCTGACCGATCAGACCTTCATCCGCGGTTACGCGCGCGGCCAGCAGTACGTGCCGATCGGCAAGCGCGACCTGTTCGTGTTCCGCGCGGAGCTCGGCGGCGTGTTCACGAGCGGCAGCTCGAGCGGCGTGCCGGCGTCGCTGCTGTTTCGCGCGGGCGGCTCGAATTCGGTGCGCGGCTATGGCTACCAGAGCATCGGCAACAGCGTCGACGGCTCCGTGCTGCCGACCAAGTACCTGATGACGGGTACCGCCGAATATCAGCACTGGTTCAACCGCGACTGGGGCGCCGCGACCTTCTTCGACATCGGCACCGCGACCGATGCGTGGGGCGAGCGCGTGTTCTACCCGGGCGTCGGCATCGGCGCGCGCTGGCGCAGCCCGGTCGGCCCGATCAACGTCGACGTCGCGTACGGACTGCGCAACCACAGCGTGCGCCCGTACCTGACGCTCGGCATCGCCTTCTGACCTTGTTGCACGAGCCACGACGAACCGCATGACGAAGGATCCGAACGACACGCCGCCGCCCAACGATCCGGACTCGCCCGAGCGCGCGCCCGACGCGCCGCCGCGCCGCGTGCGTGGGGGCCGGATCGCCGCGTGGGCGCTCGTGACGGTCGTGCTGCTCGTCGTGCTGGCGGCCGGGCTCGTGCTGGCCGCCGCGACGACCGAGCGCGGCACGCGCCTCGCGTGGCAGACGGCCGTGCGCGTGCTGGGCGGCCGGCTGGCGGGCACGCTCGAAGGCGGTTCGCTCGCAACCGGCGTGCGCGTGCGCGGCTTCGCGTGGACGAGCCCCGGCGGCGCCGGCACCGAAGTGCGGATCGACCGGCTCGACGGCCGCTGGGCGCTCACCCGTGCGCCGTGGCGGCTGTCCGTTGACTACCTTCGCGCGGGCACGATCGACGTACGGATCGCACCGGGTCCGTCGACGCCGGCCGCGACGCCGCAGGACCTGAGCCTGCCGCTGCAGTTGCGGATCGACGACCTGCGCGTCGATCACCTGGCGATTCACGAAGGTGGATCGACGACGCAGCTCGACCATCTCGCGCTGAACGGCCGCAGCGACGGCCGTCACCATGAGCTCGCGCTCGACGGCGTCGACACGCCGTACGGTGCGCTGACCGCACGCGCGAAGCTCGACGGCGTGAAGCCGTTCGCGCTGACGGGCAACGCGACCTACGTGGGCAAGCTCGCGAACGAACCGGTCAACGCGAGCGCGAACGTATCGGGTTCGCTCGAAGCGCTCGTCGCCGACGTCACCGCGAGCGGGATGAAGCTGAACGGGCGCGCGCACGTCGAGGCCGCGCCGTTCGGCGCGGTGCCGCTCACGCGTGCGTCGCTCGCGTTCGATCACGTGAACCCGCAGGCGATCGCGCCGGGCGCGCCGGCCGCCGATCTCGCGGTGCGCGCGGAGCTGGCGCCCGTGACCGCGCCGGCCGGCGCCGCACCGGCGAAGGGCTTCGCGGTGACCGGCCCGGTGTCGATCGTCAACGCGAAGCCCGGCACGCTCGGCGAGCACCTGCTGCCCGTCGTCGACGCCCATGCGACCGTCAATCTCGACGCACACGCGCAGCGGATCGACGACCTCGCGCTGAAACTGATCCGCGACGGCAGCGTGACCGGCAACGGCACGCTGACGGGCGGCAAGGGCCGCTTCGACCTGAAGGTCGCGAACCTTGACCTCAATGCGTTCGTCGCCGAATTGCGGCCGATGCGCCTCGGCGGCCCGCTCGGCGTGACGCTCGCCGGCGACGTGACGACCGTGGACTTCAACCTGAACGATCCGAAGCTTGGGCTCGGCGCGCGTGCGAAGGTCGCGCTGACGTCGCAGCAGACGGCGCTGACCGATGCGCGCGTGACGGCGGGCAAGGGCCGTATCGACCTGACCGGCGTGTTCCGTCACGACGCGCATTCGAGCTACGACGCGAAGGCGACGCTGACCGCGTTCGACCCGCTGCTGCTCGCCGCGATGAGCGCGCCGGGCGCGGGTGGCGGCAAGCCGGCCGCCAGAACGGCGAAGGCAGCAGCGAAGGCGCCGGCCAGGCGCGGCGAGACGCGCGTATCGGGCACGCTGACGGCCTCCGGCGCGTTCGAGCCGCAGGTGTCGACGAAGGCGACCTTCAAGCTCGGCGACAGCCTCTACGACGGCGTGCCGCTGACCGGCGCCGGCGTCGTGCAGCTCGTCGGCGCGCGGATCCTGCCGAGCAACGCGAACCTGACGATCGCGGGCAACCACGTCGACCTGCGCGGCAGTTTCGGCGCGCCGGGCGACCGGCTGCGCTTCGTCGTCGACGCGCCCGAGCTCGACCGGCTCGGCTTCGGCGTGCAGGGGCTCGTGCAGGCGCAGGGCGAGCTGACCGGCAGCTTCGCGCATCCGAACGTGACGGCCACCTACAAGGCGCAGCACGTCGTGGTCGGCTCGAACCGGATCGGTGCCGCGCAGGGGCGCGCCGACATCCGCGACGGCGCGTACGGTGCGCTCGTGTTCACGGCCGACGCGACCGACATCGCGCTCGGCTCGCTGCAATTGAAATCGCTACGCGCGAATCTGGACGGCACGCGCGCGAAGCATACGCTCGACGCGTCGGCGGTCGGGACGGCCGGCGGCCGCGTGATCGACCTGACGCTCGCGGCGAACGGCGGCGTGATCGAGAATCGCGACGGGATGCGCTGGGACGGCACCGTCACGCGCCTCGCGAACCGCGGCACGCCGGCGGTGGCGCTGCTCTCGCCGCTCGCCGTGTCGGCCGGCGCCGGCCGCGTGACGCTCGGCGCGACGCGGCTCACGCTCGAAGGCGCCGCGATCGACCTGAAGTCGTTCGTGTTCGATCACGGCCAGATGCGCTCGGCAGGCACCGTGCGCGGCGCGTCGGTCGCGCGCTTCCTCGAGATCCGCCAGGAGCTGACGGGCCAGCGGGCGCCGGTGCGCACCGACGTCGTGCTCGACGCCGACTGGGATTTCTCGCTCGGCGCGAACGCGACGGGCTACGTGCAGGTGAAGCGGCGCGGCGGCGACGTGACGATCGAGACCGGGCGCGGCATCGCGTCGCTCGGGCTGACCGACCTGTCGGCGCGCGCGAGCTTTGCGCCGGGCAACCGGCTCAATGTGGTGGCGCTGGCGAAGGCGAACCGGGTCGGCACGCTCGACGCGAACGTCACCGTGCCGTTCGCGCTGCGCGACGGCGTGTTCGGCGTCGTCGACGATGGCCCGCTGGCGGGCCGCATCGACGCCGACATCCCGTCGCTGAAGGCGACCGGCAACCTGTTCGGGCCGAGCTACCTGCTCGGCGGGCGCGCGGCGCTGAAGCTGACGATCGCCGGCACGCCGGTGAAGCCGAACGTGTCGGGCATGCTGACGGGCGACGATCTGTCCGCGACGCTCGTCGACCAGGGCGTGCAGCTGAAGGACGGCATCGTGCGCGTGAAGCTCGCGGAGAACCTCGTCGAATTCCAGCAGGTCGAGTTCCATGGCGGCGACGGCACGCTGCGCGCGATCGGCCGTGTGCGTCTCGACGGTGAGGCGCCGGACCTGACCGCGAGCATCGTCGCCGACAAACTCGAACTGTTCGCGGCGCCGGACCGCAAGCTGTCGCTGTCCGGCAAGGCGACCGTCGCGAACGACGGGCCGCGCGGCGCGCTGTCGATCGACGGCAAGTTCGTCGTCGACCGTGCGCTGTTCGACTTGCCGGAAGACGCGGCGCCGCACTTGTCCGACGACGTCGTCGTGGTGCGACCGGACGGGACCGTGCGCGGCGAGACGCCGACCGGCACGGCGGTCGCGAAGCCGCAGAAGGTCGAGGACAAGCCGGCGCCGTCGCTCGCGCCGCGCGCGAACATCGACATCGGCCTCGGCAACAACTTCCGCTTCAAGGGACACGGCGCGGATCTCGGGCTGCGCGGCACGATCACCGTGATGAGCGCGCCTGGCGTGCCGCTGCGCGCGATCGGCAACGTGCGCGTGACCGAAGGGTCGACGTACACGTCGTTCGGCCGCAAGCTCGCGGTCGAGAACGGCTTCTTCACGTTCAACGGCCCCGTGTCGAATCCGGGCGTGAATATCCTCGCGATGCGGCGCAACCAGGAGGTCGAGGCCGGGGTGCAGGTCACCGGCACGATCCAGGCTCTGACGGTCAAGCTGGTGTCGGAACCCAACGTCACCGACAACGAAAAGCTGTCGTGGCTGCTGTTCGGGCACGGCACCGACCAGGGCAACAACGTCGGCCAGCAGGGCACGATGACGGCGGCGCTCGCGCTGCTCGGCAGCGTGACCGGCAAGCGCGTCGCCCAGACCTTCGGCCTCGACGAATTCTCGATCGGCCGCAGCGAAGTCGGCCTGACCGATCCGCAGGTCATCCAGGTCTCGAAGGCGATCAACGAGCGTTTCGTGCTCGGCTTCGAGCAGGGCCTGCAGTCGGCGAGCAACGCGTTCAAGGCGACGATCAACTTGACGCGCTTCTGGTCCGTGTCTGCATACGGCGGCACGTTCCAGGGCGTCGACCTGAACTACACGCGGCGCTTCGATAGCTGGTTCAGCCGGCGGTGACGGCACGCGCTGCGACGCGCATCGGAATCGTCGTCGCGCATGAAAAAAGCCCCGCACGCATCGTGCGGGGCTTTCGTGTGCAACGGGCGGCGCGTGCTGCTTACTTCACGCGCATGCCGGGCTTCGCGCCGCTGTGCGGCTCGAGGATGTAGAGGCCCGGCTCGGCCTTCTCGTCGGCGGCCGACGCGGCGAGCACCATCCCTTCGGACAGCCCGAACTTCATCTTGCGCGGCGCGAGGTTCGCGACCATCACCGTCAGCTTGCCGACGAGCTGCTCGGGCTGGTACGCCGACTTGATGCCCGAGAACACGTTGCGGGTCTTTTCCTCGCCGATGTCGAGCGTGAGCTGCAGCAGCTTGTCCGAGCCTTCAACGGCCTGGCACGCGACGATCTTCGCAATGCGCAGGTCGACCTTCGCGAAATCGTCGATCGAGATCGGACCGTCGTCGGCACCGTTCGCGGCGGCCGCCTTCGCATTCGCCTTGGCGTTCTTGCCTTCCTTCGCGGCGTTGGCCGCGCTCGCGGCAGCGGCGCCGGTGGCCTCGGCCTGCAGCGAATCGCGGTTCGCTGCGAGCAGCGCGTCGATCTGCTTCGGGTCGACGCGCGTCATCAGGTGCTGGTACGCCTTGATCGGCTGCGTGGACGACAGCGGTTTCGCGGCGTCGGCCCACGTGAGCGGCGCGATCCCGAAGAAGGTCTCGACGGCTTCGGCCACGCGCGGCATCACCGGCTTCAGCGCGAGCGACAGCAGGCGGAACGCCTCGAGGCTCACGCTGCAGGTTTCGTGCAGCGCGACCGCGTTGGCCGGATCCTTCGCGAGTTCCCACGGCTTCGCGCCGTCGACGTACGCGTTCACTTCGTCAGCGAGTTCCATCGTCTGGCGCAGCGCGCGGCTGTATTCGCGCGCTTCGTAGTGCGCGGCGAGCGCGGGAATCGCATCGCGCAGCTTCGCGACGAGCGGATGGTTCATCGCGCTGTCCTGCACGCGGCCGTCGAAGCGCTTGAGCAGGAAGCCGGCCGCGCGGCTCGCGATGTTCACGTACTTGCCGACGAGATCGCTGTTCACGCGCGCCTGGAAATCGTCGAGGTTCAGGTCGATGTCTTCCATCGTCGCGTTCAGCTTCGCGGCGAAGTAGTAGCGCAGCCATTCCGGGTTCAGGCCGGTGTCGATGTAGCTCTGCGCGGTGATGAACGTGCCGCGCGACTTCGACATCTTCGCGCCGTCGACCGTCAGGAAGCCGTGCGCGAACACGTTGGTCGGCGTGCGATGGCCCGAGAACTCGAGCATCGCCGGCCAGAACAGCGTGTGGAAATACAGGATGTCCTTGCCGATGAAGTGGTACTGCTCGGCGGTCGAGCCCGACCGGATCCACGCGTCGAAGTCGATGCCCTTGCGGTCGCACAGGTTCTTGAAGCTCGCGTAATAACCGACCGGCGCGTCCAGCCACACGTAGAAGTACTTGCCGGGTGCACCCGGGATCTCGAAGCCGAAGTACGGCGCGTCGCGCGAGATGTCCCAGTCGGCGAGGCGGGCTTCGCCGGCGTCGCCGAGCCATTCGCGCATCTTGTTGGTGGCTTCGGGCTGAGCGAGGCCGCTGACCCATTCGCGCAGGAACGACTCGCAGCGCGGGTCCGACAGGCGGAAGAAATAGTGCGTCGACTTCTTGCGCACCGGCGTCGCACCGGACACGACCGAATACGGATTCAGCAGTTCGGTCGGCAGATAGGTCGAACCGCACACTTCGCAGTTGTCGCCGTACTGGTCCTTCGCGTGGCACTTCGGGCATTCGCCCTTGATGAAGCGGTCCGGCAGGAACATTTCCTTGACCGGGTCGTACGCCTGCTCGATCTCGCGCTCGGCGATCAGGTCGTTTTCCTTCAGCGCGAGGTAGATCTTCTCGCTCAGCACGCGGTTCTCGTCCGAGTCGGTCGAGTAGAAGTTGTCGAACGACACGCCGAAGCTGTCGAAATCGCGCTTGTGCTCGGTCCACACGCGGTCGATCAACTGCTTCGGCGTGAGGCCTTCCTTCTCGGCGCGCAGCATGACCGGCGTGCCGTGCGTGTCGTCGGCGCCGATGTAGTAGACCTCATGGCCGTGCATTCGCAGCGTCCGCACCCAGATGTCGGTCTGGATGTACTCGACCAGGTGGCCGATGTGGATCTGGCCATTGGCATAGGGCAGTGCGGACGTAACGAGGATCTGGCGGCTGCCTTGCGGCGCCGCAGCCTGCACGGAAGTGAGGTCGGATGCGGACATAGGGTCTGTAGAAGAACGGCGGAAACGACGGAAACTGCGATTCTAGCAGGGGCGCGGGCACGTCAGCCGGCGCGGGCGCCGTGGAGCGGACGCAGGAAGGGGCGGGGCCGCCGTGGCGGCTTGCCCGGCGCTGCAATGCTGCGGCGCAGCATGCGAATTCCGGGCAAAAAAAACCGGGGCGGATACGGCCCCGGAGCAACAACGACAAGAGGAGAATGGTGACGCGCCGGCTGCGCCAGCCGCGTACCGTAAAGACAGACCGCAGGCCGCGACAGAAGTTCGAAATTTTTTTCGATTCGTTATGGATCCCGCTGGAAGCCTTGTGCGGCGGGGGCGCGTGCCCCCGTTTTCTCCTCTCGCGGCGATGCTTACTGCTGTGCTGCGCGCAGGTAGATCTCGACGCGGCGGTTTTGCGCACGGCCGGCTTCGGTCGCGTTGTCCGCGATCGGGTTCGACGGGCCCATGCCTTGTGCCGACAGGCGGCCGCCGGCGACGCCGCGCTGCACCAGTGCGTTCACGACGCTCTGTGCGCGGTTCTGCGACAGCGTCTGGTTCAGCTGTGCCGAGCCCGTGCTGTCCGTGTAGCCGACAATCGATGCCGTCACTTGCGGGTTCTGGTTCAGCGTCGTCGCCAGGTCGTTCAGGAGCGGCGTGAAGGCCGGCGTGATCGCGTACTGGTTCGTCGCGAACGTCACCGAGCTCGGCACGTTCAGCTTCAGCGAGCCGTCCGGCTGCTCGGTCACCTGCGTGCCCGTCTTGGCTGCCGACGGCGCGAGCTTGTTCTTGATCGCTTGCCAGTTGTAACCCGTCACGCCGCCGACCAGTGCGCCGACGCCCGCGCCGATCGCCGCGCCCTTGCCGCCACCGGCCAGCGCGCCGATGCCCGCGCCCAGCGCCGCACCCGTGCCGGTGCCGACGGCCGTATTGTTGCCTTGCTGCGTGGCGCAGCCTGCCAGCAGCGCGCCGGCGAGTGCGAAGACGGACAGGCGAGTCGCGATTTTCATGTTCATCTTGAATTCCTCTCTTGGTTGAACGAGTCGACAACGACGACAAACAACAGTTACGGCTCCCTGCACGGACGCCCGAAAAAGGAAGGGCCGGCCCGTGCCGCGGCAGCCGCCGAGGCGGCCGCATGCCCTGTTCGCCAGCGGGGCTGTTCCGGACAGGGCGACGCATCAGCCTCTACAATATAGGCGGTAAGTGGCCGATTTGGCCCCATAGCATGCCGCACGCGAAGATTGCTCCGACGCGCGCGTTCGCGCAATGGCGTGCAACAGATTCTTTCACTTTTCCCGATTTTCGCAGCGTTATTTGATATTTCTTGACGTTTGCGCGAGAGAAAAACGTTTTCACGGAGTTTCAATGAGCATTGACCGGGCACAAGTCGACGCCGCACTGGCGGCTGTCGTCGACCCCAATACCGGCCGTCCGTACGCGGCGAACAAGGGCGTGCGCAATGTCGCGATCGACGGTGACGCCGTGGCGGTGGACGTGGTGCTCGGCTATCCCGCGCGCAGCCAGCACGACGACGTGCGCACACGCATTGCCGATGCGCTGAAGGCTGTGCCGGGCGTGCGCGACGCGCGCGTCGCCGTGTCGCAGGAGATCGTCGCGCACACGGTGCAGCGCGGCGTGAAGCTGCTGCCGAACGTGAAGAACATCGTCGCGGTCGCATCGGGCAAGGGCGGCGTCGGCAAGAGCACGACGGCCGTGAACCTCGCGCTCGCGCTCGCCGCGGAAGGCGCGTCGGTCGGCATTCTCGACGCCGACATCTACGGTCCGTCGCTGCCGACCATGCTCGGCATTCACGGTCAGCGCCCCGAGTCGCCGGACAACCAGTCGATGAATCCGCTGGTCGGCCACGGGCTGCAGGCGAACTCGATCGGCTTCCTGATCGAGGAAGACAACCCGATGGTGTGGCGCGGCCCGATGGCGACGTCGGCGCTCGAGCAGCTGCTGCGGCAGACCAACTGGCGCGAGCTCGACTACCTGATCGTCGACATGCCGCCGGGCACGGGCGACATCCAGCTCACGCTCGCGCAGCGCGTGCCGGTGACGGGCGCCGTGATCGTGACGACGCCGCAGGACATCGCGCTACTCGACGCGAAGAAGGGCCTGAAGATGTTCGAGAAGGTCGGGATTCCGATCCTCGGTATCGTCGAGAACATGAGCATCCACATCTGCTCGAACTGCGGCCACGAAGAGCACATCTTCGGCGCGGGCGGCGCCGAGCGGATGGCCCGGGATTATGGTGTGAACCTGCTTGGCAGCCTGCCGCTCGACATCGCGATCCGCGAGCGCGCCGACAGCGGCACGCCGACGGTCGTGGCCGAACCGGACGGCGCGCTGGCGCGGCGCTACCGCGACATCGCGCGCGGGGTCGCGCTGGCGATCGCCGAGCGCGCGCGCGATATGACGTCGAAGTTCCCGTCGATCGTTGTTCAAAATACGTAAAACCCTTGCGGGGCGGGGCCTCACGCTGTTTACGGCGCCGCGAGGCGCGGTATCATGGCGACTTTTCCCGGGTCCCTTTACCCGCCCGGCATGGCCGCCGTGTCGAACGGCCGCCAGCCGGCATGAGGATCGAATGAACCAACGACATCACGGCGTGTATGCCGGCCGCGCGCGGCGCGCGCTGCTGGTCGCCGCCGCGCTGGGCCTGCTGGCCGGCTGTACCTCTTTTTCCTCGTCGCACGAAAAGCGCGCCGACGCGCAACTGCAGCCGACCGTCGGCTCGCAGGCACGCGGCGCGGTGACGTTCGTCGAACGCCCGGACGGCGTCCAGGTCACGTACAACCTGGCCGGCCTGCCGCCGAACAGCGATCACGCGCTGCAGGTGCACGAGCGCGGCGACTGCAACGCGGGCGACGGCTCGAGCGCCGGCCAGGTGTTCGCGCCGGCAGCCGACCGGCTGCGCGCGGGCGCGCGCGTCGCTGGCGATCTGGGCAACATCCATGCGGATGCGAACGGCGTCGCAGCCGGTTTCATCGTCGCGCCCGATCTGGCCCTCGACGGCGTGCGCTCCGCGCTGAATCGCGCGGCGCTGGTGCACCGCGACCCGAGCGACCCGGCGTTTCCGCAGCACGGCGCGGGGCCGGCGCTCGCGTGTGGCGTGATCCGATGACGGACGCCGCGTGCGCGGGCCGATGATCGCGTAAAATGTGCGCCTTTCCCGGCCGCGGCCTCGCGGGTCCGGCCCTCACCGACTGTCACGCAGCGTTTCCAGGCGCCCTGTTATGAGCATCAAGTCCGACAAGTGGATTCGGCGCATGGCCGAAGAACACAAGATGATCGAGCCGTTCGTGCCCGATCAGGTTCGCGCGTCCGAGGACGGTCGCAGGATCGTCAGCTACGGCACGTCGAGCTACGGCTACGACATCCGCTGCGCGGACGAATTCAAGATCTTCACGAACATCAATTCGACGATCGTCGATCCGAAGAACTTCGACGAAGGTTCGTTTGTCGATTTCAAGGGCGACGTGTGCATCATCCCGCCGAACTCGTTCGCGCTGGCCCGCACCGTCGAATATTTCCGCATTCCGCGCACCGTGCTCACCGTCTGCCTCGGCAAGTCGACGTACGCGCGCTGCGGGATCATCGTCAACGTGACGCCGTTCGAACCCGAGTGGGAAGGCTACGTCACGCTGGAATTCTCGAATACCACGCCGCTGCCCGCGAAGATCTACGCGAACGAAGGTGTCGCGCAGGTGCTGTTCTTCGAAAGCGACGAAGTGTGCGACGTGTCGTACGCCGATCGCGGCGGCAAGTATCAGGGTCAGCGCGGTGTCACGCTGCCGAAAACCTGATCTGGTTGCATAACGTCTCACCAGTTTCCGGGTGACCGCTGCGCGTGACGCGCCGCGGTCGTTCTTTTTGGAGAATCGCCCATGAAGTTTCGTTTCCCCGTCGTCATCATCGACGAAGATTTCCGCTCCGAGAACATCTCGGGCTCCGGCATCCGGGCGTTGGCCGAAGCGATCGAGAAGGAGGGCGTCGAAGTCCTCGGCCTCACGAGCTACGGCGATCTGACGTCGTTCGCGCAGCAGTCGAGCCGCGCGTCGTGCTTCATCCTGTCGATCGACGACGACGAACTCATGCTCGGCGAGACCGGCCCGGACGGCGAACTGCCCGAGCTCGCGACCGCGATCATCGAGCTGCGCGCGTTCGTGACCGAAGTGCGCCGCCGCAACGCGGACATCCCGATCTTCCTGTACGGCGAAACGCGCACGTCGCGCCACTTGCCGAACGACATCCTGCGCGAACTGCACGGCTTCATCCACATGTTCGAGGACACGCCGGAGTTCGTCGCGCGCCACATCATCCGCGAGGCGAAGGTCTATCTCGACTCGCTCGCGCCGCCGTTCTTCAAGGAGCTGGTGAAGTACGCGGACGAAGGCTCGTACTCGTGGCACTGCCCGGGCCACTCGGGTGGCGTGGCATTCCTGAAGAACCCGCTCGGCCAGATGTTCCACCAGTTCTTCGGCGAGAACATGCTGCGCGCGGACGTCTGCAACGCGGTCGACGAACTCGGCCAGCTGCTCGATCACACTGGCCCGGTCGCGGCGTCCGAGCGCAACGCGGCGCGCATCTTCAGCGCGGACCACCTGTTCTTCGTGACCAACGGCACGTCGACGTCGAACAAGATCGTCTGGCATGCGACGGTCGCGCCCGGCGACATCGTGCTGGTCGACCGCAACTGCCACAAGTCGATCCTGCACGCGATCACGATGACGGGCGCGATTCCGGTGTTCCTCACGCCGACGCGCAATCACTTCGGCATCATCGGGCCGATCCCGCGCGACGAATTCAAGCCGGAGAACATCCGCAAGAAGATCGAGGCGAACCCGTTCGCGCGCGAGGCGCTGCGCGAGAACCCGGACATGAAGCCGCGGATCCTGACGATCACGCAGAGCACGTACGACGGCGTCGTCTACAACGTCGAGATGATCAAGGATCTGCTCGGCGACCTGCTCGACACGCTGCACTTCGACGAAGCGTGGCTACCGCATGCGACGTTCCACGATTTCTACCGCGACATGCACGCGATCGGCGACGGCCGTCCGCGCACCGGCGCGCTCGTGTTCGCGACGCACTCGACGCACAAGCTGCTCGCGGGCATCTCGCAGGCATCGCAGATCGTCGTGCAGGATTCGGAGAACCGCACGTTCGACAAGCACCGCTTCAACGAGGCGTACCTGATGCACACGTCGACGAGCCCGCAGTACGCGATCATCGCGTCGTGCGACGTCGCGGCTGCGATGATGGAGCCGCCGGGCGGCACCGCGCTCGTCGAGGAATCGATCGCCGAGGCGATCGACTTCCGCCGCGCGATGCGCAAGGTCGACGCCGAATACGGCGACGACTGGTTCTTCAGCGTGTGGGGCCCGGACAACCTGTCGGAAGAAGGCATCGGCTCGCGCGAGGACTGGATGCTGAAGCCGAACGACCACTGGCACGGCTTCGGCCCGCTGGCGGAAGGCTTCAACATGCTCGACCCGATCAAGGCGACGATCATCACGCCGGGGCTCGATGTCGACGGCGAGTTCGGCGAGACGGGCATTCCGGCCGCGATCGTCACGAAGTATCTGGCCGAGCACGGGATCATCGTCGAGAAGACCGGCCTGTACTCGTTCTTCATCATGTTCACGATCGGCATCACGAAGGGCCGCTGGAACTCGATGGTGACCGAGCTGCAGCAGTTCAAGGACGACTACGACAACAACCAGCCGCTGTGGCGCGTGCTGCCGGAATTCGTCGCGCAGCATCCGCGCTACGAGCGTGTCGGCCTGCGCGACCTGTGCACGCAGATCCACGACGTGTACCGTGCGAACGACATCGCGCGCCTGACGACGGAGATGTACCTGTCGGACATGGAGCCGGCGATGAAGCCGTCGGACGCGTTCGCGAAGCTCGCGCACCGCAAGATCGACCGCGTGCCGCTCGACGAGCTCGAAGGCCGCGTGACGAGCATCCTGCTCACGCCGTACCCGCCGGGCATTCCGCTGCTGATCCCGGGCGAACGCTTCAACAAGACGATCGTGAACTACCTGCGGTTCGCGCGCGACTTCAACGAGCGCTTCCCGGGCTTCCACACCGACATCCACGGCCTCGTCGCGGAAGAGGTGAACGGCCGCGTCGAGTACTTCGTCGATTGCGTGCGCGACTGATGGCGACGCAGGGACGAATCCGGACGATGCGTGCGGCGTTGGCCGCGCTCGTCGTCTGGGCGGCAGGGGCGGCCGGGCTGGCGGGCGTGGGTGTCGCGCACGCGGAAGTCGCGGCGGCCGACCCGATCGACGTCGCGATGCGGCAATGCCTCGCGCGGCGCGACCGGTCGTCGACGGCCGGCCAGATCCAGTGCATGAGCGAAGCGCAGCAGCAGTGGCAGGCGGTGGTGGACGGCGCGTACCAGCGCCTGTCGAACAATGCGCCGGCCGACGTGAAGCGCGGCTGGCAGGACAGCCAGCGCCGCTGGGTCACGTGGCGCAAGGATGAAGTTCATCTGTTGAAAGCCGTGTACGACACGACGCGCGGTACCGCGTACGCGATGTCGAGCGCCGACATGCAGTTGCAGCCCGTGCGCGATCGTGCATTGGCGCTGCGCGCGGCGGCCGACCGCTATGCGTTGCCGCCTGCCGCCGTGCCGGTGGCGGCCACGAGCGGTGCGCAAGGCGACACCCAGGGCGGTGCGGGCACTGCTGCGCCAGCCGGCGGCAAGCCGGCGAACGCGCCGCGCGATTCGGCGATACGCCGCGTGCGGCCGTGTGTGCAGGATGCCGCGTGCGAGCACGCGCTGTTCGATTTGAACCGCTATTACCAGAAGCTGCGTCGCAAGATGCCCGCGCATTCGGCCGCGACACTCGTGCGTGCGCAGCGCGCGTGGGTCGCGTTCAGCGATGCGACGGCGCCGCTCGTCGGCGAGGACGGACGCGTCGATCTGATCGGCGCGCGCATCGCGACGATGAAGCGGCTGTCGGAGACGGCCGGCAACAACTGACGATCGCCGCGACGCCGGTCATTCGGCGCGGCAACGGAAAACGGGCACCCGAGGGTGCCCGTTTGCATATGGCGTGCCGCGAGCGGCGCTTACGCGGGCTGCTGCGCGTCCAGACGGCCGAACCACGATGGCACGAACGCGACCGCGTCGTCGAGCGACGGGAGCACGTGCAGGCTCAGCGCGACGATCTCGGGCGTCGGTGCCTTCAGGTCGGGCACGGTGACGACCGATGCGCCCGCGCCGGCGGCCGATTGCGCGCCGAAGTCGCTGTCCTCGAACGCGACGCACGCGTGCGCCGGCACGCCGAGGCGTTCGGCCGCGAGCCGGTACACGGCCGGGTCGGGCTTGCCGCGCGCGACTTCGTCGCCGCCCGCGATCGCGCGGAAGAACGGCAGCACGCCGACCGCGTCGAGCCGCGCACGGATCACGTCGCGCGCGGACGACGATGCGACCGCGCACGGAATGCCGGCCTGCGCGAGCGTCTCGAGCAGCGCCAGTGCGCCGGACTTCAGCGGAAATTTCGGATGAGGTTCGGGCGCGGCGAGCCGTTCGCGCACGACGGTGCGCACGGCGTCGAACGTGTCGGTGTCGCCGATCAGCCGCGCGAGAATGACCTGGCCCTCCGCGAACGAGCGGCCGACGATCTGCAGGTAGTCGATCTCGGTCAGCACGACGCCGTGCGCGGTCGACACGTCGATCCACGTGTTCATGATGGTCCGCTCGGAATCGACGAGCAGGCCGTCCATGTCGAAGAGCGCGGCGGAGAAGGTCATCGGCGGTATCCGGGAAGCGGGAAGGGCGTCGGGCGGCGCGACGGCCGCCCGAGTGAAAGGCGGACGCCGAAGGCGCCCGTCCGTGCCGGCAGGCTTACTTGCCGAGCGCGGCGCGAGCGGCCTTGACCGCCGCACGCACTTGATCGGGCGCGGTGCCGCCCGGATGGTTGCGGCTCGCGACCGAACCTTCGAGCGTCAGGTAGCTGAACACGTCGTCGCCGATCAGGTGCGCGACGTTCGGCAGTTCCTGCTTCATTTCGTCGAGCGAGAGGTCCGCGAGGTCGATTCCGCGGTCGTCGCAGATCTTCACCGCGTGCGCGACGGCTTCGTGCGCGTCGCGGAACGGCAGCCCGCGCTTCACGAGATAGTCGGCGAGGTCGGTGGCGGTCGAGAAGCCCTGCAGCGCGGCTGCGCGCATCGCGTCCGGCTTCACCGTGATGCCGGCGACCATCTCGGCGAAGATCCGCAGCGTGTCGGCGACCGTGTCGACCGTGTCGAACAGCGGTTCCTTGTCTTCCTGGTTGTCCTTGTTGTACGCGAGCGGCTGGCCCTTCATCAGCGTGAGGAGCGCCATCAGGTGGCCGTTCACGCGGCCCGTCTTGCCGCGTGCGAGCTCGGGCACGTCCGGGTTCTTCTTCTGCGGCATGATCGAGCTGCCGGTACAGAAGCGGTCGGCGATGTCGATGAAGCCGACGCGCGGGCTCATCCACAGCACGAGTTCTTCGGAGAAGCGCGACACGTGCGTCATCACGAGCGCGGATGCCGCCGTGAATTCGATCGCGAAGTCGCGATCCGACACCGCGTCGAGCGAGTTCGCGCAGATGCCGTCGAAGCCGAGCGTCTTCGCCACGGCGTGACGGTCGATCGGGTAGCTGGTGCCGGCGAGCGCGGCCGCGCCGAGCGGCAGGCGGTTCACGCGGGTGCGGCAGTCGCGCATGCGCTCGGCGTCGCGCGTGAACATTTCGACGTACGCGAGCAGGTGATGGCCGAACGTGACCGGCTGCGCGACCTGCAGGTGCGTGAAGCCCGGCATGATCGTGTCGGCGTTCTTCTCCGCGAGGTCGATCAGCGCGCCGCGCAGGTCGTTCAGGAGGCCGCCGATGCGGTCGATCTCGCCGCGCAGCCACAGGCGGATGTCGGTCGCGACCTGGTCGTTGCGCGAGCGGCCCGTATGCAGGCGCTTGCCGGCGTCACCGATCAGCGCGGTCAGGCGCGCCTCGATGTTCAGGTGGACGTCCTCGAGATCCAGCTGCCATTCGAATTCGCCGCGCTCGATCTCGCCCTTGATCTGCGTCATCCCGCGTTCGATCGCGGCGAGGTCGTCGGCGCTGATGATCTTCTGCGCCGCGAGCATGCTCGCGTGCGCGAGCGAGCCGGCGATGTCGACGAGCGCGAGGCGCTTGTCGAAAAACACCGACGACGTGTAGCGCTTGACCAGCTCCGACATCGGTTCCGAGAAGCGGGCCGACCAGGCCTCGCCCTTTTTGTGCAGTTGGGACGTCATGGCGATTCTTCGAAGGGGAGTTGGGCGGCGTGCGCCGCCGAGGGAATCCCGCAATTCTAGCATTCGCGGGGCTGGCGGCCGGTGCGCGCCGGCCGCGAACGGGCACGGATCACCGGGGGCCGCGGGTCAGCGGGCCGATCCGCGGCAGCGTGCCGTCGTCGGGGCGCCCGTACGCGAATTCGACGGCGCAGTCGCGGCTGCAGCCCGGGATTTCGACGTGATTGTTCTCGACGAGGCCGTCGACGAAGGTCAGGCTGTCGTCGCCGGCGATCGTGCGCGGGCCGCTTTCGGCGTGGCGAACCGCGAGCCCGGGCGGCCGCGGCGTGCCATGCGGCGCGCGCAGCGTCTGCGCATCGATCGCCGCGACGATCAGCTTCCGAGCCGCTTCAATCGCGCACGAGCACGACCAGCTTCAGGTCTTCGCGGTGCGCGGGCTTCAGCGTGATCTGCTGGTACACGAGGCGGCCGTCGGCCGGATGGTCGAATTCACGCAGACCGCCTTCGCGCTCGAACACGTCCTGCGACGCCCAATACTGCGCGAACGCATCGCTGCCGGCCATCAGCGCGTCGATCAGTGCGCGGGTCGGCGCATCGGCGAGGTGGCGGATCGAGTCGGCACGGAATTCGGCCGCGAGCCGGCGCGCGCGGGTTTCCCAGTCGACGATCAACGTGCGCGCGGCCGGCGCCATGAACGTGAAGCGCAGCAGGTTGCGGTCGTGCTCGCCGTCGAGCCAGCCCGTGAACAGCGCGGCGGCCGGCGCGTTCCATGCGAGCGCGTTCCATTGCCGGTCGAGCACGTATGCAGGCGTGGCGATCGCGGCGACGGTCGCCGCGAGCGTCGGCGGCAGGTCGCCAGCCGCGACGTCGGGCTCGGCCGGATCGCGCTGCGCGGCCAGCTCGAACAGGTACGCGCGTTCGGCCTTCGACAGCTGCAGTGCGACGGCGATCCGCGCGAGCGCATCGGCCGACGCCGACACCGGGCGGCCCTGCTCGATCCACGTGTACCAGGTCGGGCTGACGCCGCACAGCTGCGCGACTTCCTCGCGCCGCAGCCCCGGCGTGCGGCGGCGCGGGCCGGGCGGCAGGCCGACGGCCTGCGGCGACAGCCGTTCGCGGTGCGCGCGGATGAATTCGCCGAGTGCGCGGGCGGGCGTGGCGTCGAGCGGCGGGGTGGGGGCGGAGGACGGCTGGCTCATGCGGAAACGGCTGAAACGACAAAAAGGGGCGCGCGACGCGCGGCGTAAATCGGGCCGGAAATCAGGCAGGTGTAACAAATACCAGAATAACTGCTTAACTTGTACTGGTACAAGCGCGGCCCTATTGTAGCGATTCGCGCGCTGGCAGGCAGCAAGCGCCCCCCCCAAAGAAGGAGCGAACGATGAAACACCACGACCAGGTCGCCGACGCATTCGGCACGACGGCCGCCGCCTACCTGACGAGCACGGTCCACGCGACGGGCGCCGATCTGCAGGCGCTGGCGGACACCGTGCGCGCGACGCCCGACGCCGCGGTGCTCGATCTCGGTTGCGGTGCGGGCCATGCGAGCTTCGCGGTCGCGCCGCACGTGCGCGACGTGGTCGCCTACGATCTCGCGGCGCCGATGCTCGCGACCGTCGCCGCCGCCGCGCGCGAGCGCGGCCTCGCGAACGTCCGCACGCAGCAGGGGCCGGCCGAACGGCTGCCGTTCGAAGCCGGCACTTTCGACTGGGTAATCAGCCGGATGAGCGCGCACCACTGGCACGACGTGCCCGCGGCGCTCGCCGAGGTGCGTCGCGTGCTGAAGCCGGGCGGCCGCGTGCTGATGATCGATATCGCGGGCAACGATCATCCGCTGCTCGACACGTATCTGCAGGCCGCCGAAGTGCTGCGCGACGCTTCCCACGTGCGCGACTACCGTGCCGACGAATGGCTCGCGATGTTTCGCGGCGCCGGGTTCGACGCGCACGTGCAGAGCCGCTGGCGCCTGCCGATCGATTTCGACACGTGGGTCGAGCGGATCCGCACGCCGGCCGACAGCGTCGCGGGCATCCGCGCGCTGTGGGCGCATGCGCCAGACGAGGTGCGCGGCTACTACGCCGTGCAGCCGGACGGGTCGTTCGAGCACGATGCGCTGCTGATCGACGCGCAATGAGCGTATGGGGCGACACGGCGGCCGGCGCCGTCGTGCCGTTCCATGAGAAAAAGCCGCGATACGCGTGGTTGCGTATCGCGGCTTTCGTTTTACGGCGCGCGTTTCGCAACGCCGGCGCGGCGCGGAGCAGCCCCGCGCCGCGTGCGGATCAGCCCGTATTGCGCAGGCCGGCCGCGATCCCGTTGATGGTCAGGTGAATCCCGCGGCGCAGCCGCGCGTTCGTGTCGCCCGCGCGGTGACGCTTGATCAGCTCGACCTGCAGGTGGTTCAGCGGATCGAGATACGGGAAGCGGTTCTTGATCGAGCGCGCGAGCAGCGGGTTGGTCGCGAGGCGGCCAGCGTGCCCGGTGATTTCCGCGAGCGCCTGCGACGTGCGCTCCCATTCCGCGACGATCCGCTCGAACACGTGCTTGCGCAGCTTGCGGTCGGCGACCAGCTGCGCATAGCGCGACGCGACCGCGAGATCGGTCTTCGCAAGCACCATGTCCATGTTCGACAGCAGGTTCGCGAAGAACGGCCAGGTCTTGTTCATCTTCTTCAGCAGCGTCAGGCGCTTGGTGCGTTCGGCCGCGTCCGGCGCGCCGTCGAGATACGCGCTCACCGCGCTGCCGAAGCCATACCAGCCCGTCAGCAGCAGTCGGCACTGGCCCCACGAGAAGCCCCACGGAATCGCCCGCAGGTCTTCGATCCTGCGGTTCTTCGGATCCTGCAGCTTGCGAGAGGCCGGGCGGCTGCCGATGTTCAGCTCGGCGATCTCGGTGATCGGCGTCGACGAGAAGAAGTAGTCGGTGAAGCCGGGCGTTTCATAGACGAGTGCGCGATACGACGCCATCGCGGCGTCGGACAGTGTCTGCATCGCGGCTTCGAACGCGGGCAGCTGCGCGGGCGCGTTCGATTGCGGCAGCAGCGACGCCTCGAGCGTCGCGGCGACCACGGTCTCCAGATTGCGCCGCCCGATCTCGGGGTTCGCGAACTTGCTCGCGATCACCTCGCCCTGTTCGGTCAGACGGATCTGGCCGTTCACGGTGCCCGGCGGCTGCGACAGGATCGCCTGGTAGGTCGGGCCGCCTCCGCGGCCGACCGTGCCGCCGCGGCCATGGAACAGCCGCAGCGTGATCTTGCGTTCGCGGAACAGGTCGACGAGCGCGAGCTCCGCGCGATACAGCTCCCAGTTCGACGTCAGGAAGCCGCCATCCTTGTTGCTGTCCGAGTAGCCGAGCATCACTTCCTGCTCGGCACCCTGGTGCGCGATCAGCGCGTCGATGCCCGGCAGAGCGAAGTATTCGCGCATGATGCGCGCGGCGTCGCGCAGGTCGGGGATCGTCTCGAACAGCGGAATCACCATCAGGCCGTTGCGCGCGCTGTCGTGAGCGGCGCCCAATGTGCCTTCCAGCAGCCCGGTTTCCTTCTGCAACAGCAGGACTTCGACGAGGTCGCTGACCGTCTCGGTGTGCGAAATGATGTAGTTGCGTACCGCACGCGGGCCGAACTGCGCACGCACCTCGCGTGCCTTCTCGAACACGCCCAGCTCGCTTTGTGCGAGCGCCGAGTATTCGATGTACGGCGAGCGCAGCGGGCGCGGATCGGCCAGCGCGGCAAGCAGCGCGATCAGCTTGTCGTCCTCGGAGAGCGATGCGTAGTCCGCATGTACGCCGGCACGCGCGAACAGCTCGGCGACCACGGCTTCGTGGATATCGGAGCTCTGGCGCAGGTCGATGCTCGCGAGATGGAATCCGAACACCTCGGCCGCGCGTACGAGCGGTGCGAGGCGCGGCGCGGCGAGCGACGTGCCGTGGTGTTCGTCGAGCGAGGCGGTCAGCACCTTGAGGTCGGCGACGAAGGCCTCGGAATCGGCGTAGGGCACCGCGCGCACCGGCGGCGCGCCGCGGCCGGCGCTGCGCACCGGCACCGTGCCTTCGCCCAGGCGCACGCGTGCGCTCGCGGCGAGCCGTGTGTAGATGCCGATCAGCGCGCGGCGATACGGTTCGTCGACGCGGTGCGGCGACTGGTCGGGCGACGCGGCCGCGAGCGCTTTCACGGCGTCGTTCGCGCCGACCAGCAGGTTCGACACCGACAGCTCGGCACCGAGCTTGTGCACCTGCTCCAGATAGTGTTCGAGAATCACCGCGGACTGGCGGTTGATCGCTTCTTCGAGCGTCGTGGCGGTCACGTTCGGGTTGCCGTCGCGGTCGCCGCCGATCCAGCTGCCCATCTGGAAGAATGCGGGCACGCGCGCGGACAGGCCGTGCTCGGCGAGCGCGGCCTCGATGTCGCCATACAGCGCGGGCAGTTCGTCAAGGAACGTCGCGCGGTAGTACGACAGCGCGTTCTCGATCTCGTCGCCGACCGTCAGGCGCGCGTCGCGCAGCATGCGGGTCTGCCACAGCGCGGTCACGCGTGCGCGCAGCATCGATTCGTTGTACGAGCGTTCGCGTGCCGTCAGCGGCTGGTCGCGCTCGGCGAGCAGGCGTGCGATGTCGTGCTGCGCGTCGAGGATGCTCTTGCGCTGCACTTCGGTCGGATGCGCGGTCAGCACCGGCACGATCAGCGCATCGTCGAAGAAGCGCTGCAGCAGGCGCTTCGACGCGTTGCCGGTCGTCTTCAGCTGCTCGAGCGCGTACGCGACGGTGCCGGGCTGTGCCGCGGATCCGGCCAGCGCGTGGATGCGGCGGCGGCGGTTGTGATGGCGGTCTTCCGCGATGTTCGCCAGATGCGAGAAATAGCTGAACGCGCGCACGACGCTCACCGTCTGCTCCGGCGTCAGCTTGCGCAGCTTCTTCTCCAGCGTTTGTGCGGCCTCGCTGTCGTCCTCGCGGCGAAACTTCACCGCCGTCTGGCGAATGGTCTCGACGACGTCGAACACGGTGTCGCCTTCCTGTTCGCGCACCACGTCGCCGAGCAGGCGGCCGAGGTAGCGGATGTCCTCGAACAGCGGACCGTCCTTGTCCTCGCGCGTGCGGGCGCCGGGCTTCGCCGCGCCGGCCTTGCGGGCAGCCGGGCTGGCGGCCGTGGTCGCGCGTTTTGTCTGACGTATCGGGTCTTTCGGTTTCGTTGCCGGTTTCGCACGGCCGTTCGCGGCGGTGGCGATGGAGCCCGTCTGGGCATCGGAGGAGGGCAAGGCAGCATTGCGGCGCGCCGTACGCGCCGATCCGGAAGACTTCACGATGGGTTTCCTTGGGAAAGCTCGAGTCAAAAGGGACTGCGGGGATTACGGAAACTACGGGAACTGCGGTCAAGCAACCAGCTACGTGCGGCACATCCACGCATCGGTGTCGCCGCCGGCGCCGAAGCGCGGCGGGCGCAGGTGCCCGGCCCGGGCGGGCCGGGGCGTGCGTGCTACCATTGTTCGATCTTCAATCCCGTCCTTCGATTGTTCCTGCAATGAATTCCGAGATCTCTTCGGCACAATCCCCCGTGACGCTGACGATTGCTTCGCGCGAGAGCCGCCTGGCGATGTGGCAAGCCGAACATGTGCGTGATGCGCTGCGCAAATTATATCCAGCTTGTGACGTGAAAATCCTCGGGATGACGACCCGTGGCGATCAGATTCTCGATCGCACGCTGTCGAAGGTCGGCGGCAAGGGCCTGTTCGTGAAGGAGCTGGAGAATGCGCTGGCCGACGGTCGCGCCGACCTGGCCGTGCATTCGCTGAAGGATGTGCCGATGGCGCTTCCCGACGGCTTCGCGCTCGCCGCGATCATGGAGCGCGAGGATCCGCGCGACGCGTTCGTGTCGAACGACTACGCGTCGCTCGACGCGCTGCCTGCCGGCGCGGTCGTCGGCACGTCGAGCCTGCGCCGCGAGGCGATGCTGCGTGCGCGTTATCCGCACCTGAACGTGCTGCCGCTGCGCGGCAACCTCGACACGCGCCTGTCGAAGCTCGATCGCGGCGACTACGCGGCGATCATTCTCGCGGCCGCGGGCCTGAAGCGCCTTGGCCTCGAAGCGCGAATCCGTGCGCTTATCGGCGTCGAGGACAGCCCGCCGGCCGCCGGCCAGGGCGCGCTCGGCATCGAAATTGCCGCGCGTCGCACCGACGTGGCCGGATGGCTCGCGCCGCTGCACGACCCGCGGACCGCGCTCGCGGTCGAGGCCGAGCGGATGGTGTCGCGCGCGCTCGGCGGCAGCTGCGAGGTGCCGCTCGCCGCCCACGCGGTGTGGCGCGCGGGCGAGTTGTACCTGACGGGCCGCGTGTCGACGACCGACGGACAGCGCGTGCTGACCGCTGAGGAGTGCGGTGCGGTCATGACCGTCGCCGATGCGGTCGCGCTCGGCCGCGCGGTGTCCGACGAGCTCGAGGCGCAGGGCGCGCGCGACATCGTCAACGCGCTGCTCGCCGGCTCGCAGGCCGGCAAGGGCGACGCCTGATGGCGGGCGGCGCGCGCGCGTTCACCGCCGTCCTGACGCGCCCGGACGGCCAGTCGGCCGCGCTTGCGGCCCAACTGGCCGAGGCCGGTTGCGACGTGCTCGAATTTCCGCTGATCGACATCGCGCCGGTCGACGATCCGGCGCCGCTCGACGCCGCGTTCGCGGCGCTTGGGCGTTACGCGCTCGTGATCTTCGTGTCGCCGAACGCGATCGACCGCGCGCTCGCGCAGTACGGCGCGATCTGGCCGAATGCGCTGCCGATCGGTGTCGTCGGCCCCGGCAGCGTCGCGGCGCTCGCGCGCCACGGCATCGCGGCGCCCGCGCATCGCGTGATCGCGCCGCAGGCGCTCGCCGATGACGGCGTCCCGCATTACGATTCGGAAAACCTGTTCGCGAGCATCGAGACCGCGTTCGGCGGCGCGCAAGCGCTCGCCGGCCAGCACGTGCTGATCGTGCGCGGCGACGGCGGTCGCGAATGGCTCGCCGAGCGGCTGCGCGAAGCCGGCGCGGAGGTCACGCTGGTCGCCGCGTACCGGCGCGTCGTGCCCGAGCCGCGCATCGGCGCGTGGGAGCGCGTGCATGCGCTGCTCGCCGGCGCGCCGCACGCGTGGCTCGTCACGAGCTCGGAGGGCGTGCGCAACCTGCACGAACTCGCGCGCACGCATTTGAACGACGCCGAGATCGAGGCGCTGAAGCATGCGCCGCTCGTGACGCCGCACCCGCGCATCGAGCAGACCGCGCGCGCACTGGGTTTTGATAGGATTACGCTGACCGGCGCGGGCGATGAGCGCATCGTCCGCGCGTTTCGAACGATGGCCGACGAGGCCGTCCAACCGGCGACAGCCGCACCGGTGACTAAACGCATGACAGATACCAACGATTCCAAAGGCGTCGCTTCCCAGCCGGCCGCTGCATCCGCACCGCCGTCCAGTCCTCCTTATCTCGCGTCCGAGCCGCATGCGCGGCGCGGCGGCAGCGCGGCGCTGTGGTTCGTCGTCGTCGTGCTCGGCTGCGCGGCGGGTGTGGGCGGCTATGCGCTGAACCGCAAGGTCGACCGGCTCGACGATTCGTTCGTCGCGCGCCAGAAGGCGCTCGATGCGCAGACGGCCGAGACCCGCACGAAGACGGAGCAGGCGCTCGCGAGCACGCATCAGGTCGACACGCAGCTCGCGCAGCTCGACGGCAAGCTCGCCGACGCGCAGAGCGCGCAGCAGGCGCTGCAGCAGCAATACCAGGACCTGTCGCGCAACCGCGACGCCTGGATGCTCGAGGAAGTCGACCAGATGCTGTCGAGCGCGAGCCAGCAGCTGCAGCTGACGGGGAACACGCAACTCGCGCTGATCGCGCTGCAGAATGCCGATGCGCGCCTCGCGACGTCGCAGAGCGCGCAGGCCGTCACGGTGCGCAAGGCGCTCGCGCAGGACATCGAGAAGCTGAAAGCCGCACCGTCGGCCGACCTCACGGGCCTCGCGATCAAGCTCGACGACGCGATCGCGAAGATCGACGCGCTGCCGCTGTCGGGCGAGGCGATCGTCCCGCACGCGGCGCCGAAGGCCGTGCCGGCCGACGCCGCGTCGTCGGCTGCGTCCGTGGCCGGCGAGCCGCGCTGGAAGGTGTGGTGGCATGACTTCTCGACGGGGCTCGGCCAGCAGTTGAAGGGCCTCGTGCAGGTGCGCCGGATCGACAACGCCGACGCGATGCTCGCATCGCCCGACCAGGGCTACTTCGTGCGCGAGAACGTGAAGCTGCGCCTGCTCACCGCGCGGCTGTCGCTGCTCGCGCGCAACGACGGCGCGATGAAGGCCGACCTGCATGCGGCGCAGGCCGCGCTCGGCAAGTATTTCGACCAGGCATCGAGGGACACGCAAACCGTCGAGGATCTGCTCAAGCAGGTCGACGGCGCATCGCTGACGGTCGCCGTGCCGAACCTGAACACGAGCCTGAACGCCGTTCAGCAGTTCAAGAGTCGGGGGTAACGATGACGCTTCGAGGAATCGTCTGGCTCGCGATCCTGTTCGCGATCGCCGCGGCACTCGCCACCGTCGGCCGTTTCGACGCGGGGCAGGTGCTGCTCGTCTATCCGCCGTACCGGGTCGACGTGTCGCTGAACCTGTTCGTGATCTCCATCGTCGTGTTGTTCATCGTCGTCTACGCGCTGCTGCGCATCGTGCGCAACATCTGGCGCATGCCGCAGCGGGTCGCCGCCTATCGTGCGCGTTCGCGCAACGAAAAGGCACAGGCGTCGCTGCGCGATGCGATCGCGAACCTGTACGCAGGCCGCTTCTCGCGCGCCGAGAAGGCCGCGCGCGATGCGCTCGCGGTCGATGCGAACCAGGGCGCTGCAAGTCTCGTCGCGGCGACCGCCGCGCACCGGATGCACGAGTACACGCGTCGCGACGACTGGCTGTCGAAGGTCGACGCACCGGAATGGCAGGATGCACGGCTGCTTGCCGCGGCCGACATGCGCGCGGATGCACGCGATGCCGACGGTGCGCTCGCCGCGCTGGCCGACCTGCAGGCGGGCGGCAAGCGTATCCATGCGCAGCAGGTCGCCCTGCGCGCGCAGCAACAGTTGAAGAACTGGGCCGAGGTGCTGAAGCTCGCGAAGGCACTCGAGAAGCGCGAGGCGCTGCATCCGGCTGCGGCCGTGCGGCTGCGCCAGCAGGCGGCGGAGAATCTGTTGCGCGAACGCCGGCATGACCCGGACGCGCTGCTCGAGGTGTGGCAGTCGCTGTCGCCGCTCGAGCGCCAGTCGCCGCGCCTGGCCGATCTCGCGGCCGACCTGCTGGTGACGCTCGAGCGCCGCACCGAAGCGCGCCGCATCGTCGAAGAGGCGCTCGCGCACAACTGGGATGCGCGCCTGCTGCGCCGCTATCCGGATACGGCCGGCGGCGATGCGTTGCCGCTGATCCAGAAGGCCGAAGGCTGGAAGAAGGATCACCCGGACGATGCCGACCTGCTGTTCGCGCTCGGCCGTCTCTGCCAGCAGCAGCAGCTGTGGGGCAAGGCGCAGTCGTTCCTCGAAGCCGCGTTGAAGCAGGCCGACAACGAGGCGCTGAAGGTGCGTGCGCACCGTGCGCTCGCACGCCTGTTCGAGCATCTTGGCGAAACCGACAAGGCGGCGAAGCACTACCGCGAAAGCGCGCTCGCGATCACCGTGGTCTGACGCGGCGGCGCTTGCCCGCCGCGCGTCAAAAAGCCCCGAACGCCAACCGGCCTTCGGGGCTTTTTCATGTATTGCCCTGCGGCAGGCACGTCGTCGCGTGCCGCGTCACTTGTCGACGAGCCGCTTCGGCACCGACAGCGCGAGCAGCCCGCCGAGCACGAGGAACGCGGCGAGCATGTACATGCCCGCGTCGTTGGCGCCGGTCGCCTGCTTGAGCCAGCCCATCAAGTACGGGCTCAGGAAGCCCGCGAGGTTGCCGATCGAGTTGATCATCGCGATGCCCGCTGCGGCTGCCGCGCCGCCGAGGAACGCGGTCGGCAGGCTCCAGAACAGCGGCAGCGTCGTCAGGATGCCCATCGTCGCGAGCGTGAGGCCGAGCATCGCGAGCGTCGTCTGGTGCGCCCATATCACCGACAGCACGAGCCCGAGCGCGCCGAACGCGGCCGGAATCGCAAGGTGCCAGCGTCGTTCGCGCCGCTTGTCCGCGCTGCGCGCGATCAGAATCATCGCGACCACCGCCGCCGCATACGGCACCGCCGACAGCAGGCCGATCATGAACGTGTCGGTCACGCCGGTCGCCTTGATGATCGTCGGCAGCCAGAAGCCGACGCCGTACAGTCCCATCACGAACGAGAAGTAGATGAGCGCCATCAGCCACACGCGCGGGCTTGCCATCACCGCGCCGAGCGGCAGGTCTTCCTTGGTCGCTTCCTCCGCGTCGACGTTGCGCGCGAGCAGCGCCTTTTCGTCGTCGGTGAGCCATTTGGCCTTCGCGATCCGGTCGTCGAGCGCGAAGAATACGAGCACGCCGGCCAGCACCGACGGGATCCCTTCAAGCAGGAACAGCCATTGCCAGCCGTGCCAGCCGCTCACGCCGTTGAACGCCTTCAGGATGAAGCCGGAGAGCGGCCCGCCGATCACGCCGGACAAGGCGACCGCCGTCATGAAGAACGTCGTCATCCGGCCGCGCCGGTGCGCGGGATACCAGTAGGTGAGGTACAGGATCACGCCGGGGAAGAAGCCGGCTTCGGCGACGCCGAGCAGGAAGCGCATCACGTAGAACATCGCGGGCGTCGTGACGAACATCGTCAGGATCGAGATCACGCCCCACGTCGCCATGATGCGCGCGATCCAGACGCGCGCGCCGACCTTGTGCAGGATGATGTTGCTCGGCACTTCGAACAGGAAGTAGCCGAAGAAGAAGATCCCGGCGCCGAGCCCGTAGACCGTGTCGCTGAGATTCAGGTCGCTCGCCATCTGCAGCTTCGCGAAGCCGACGTTCACGCGGTCGAGATACGCGACCACGTAGCACAGCAGCAGGAGCGGCGTGAGTCGCCAGGACACCTTGCGGTAGGTTGCTTCCTCGAATGTGCCGGACGAGCCCGGCAGCGATTGCGTCGATGTTGCCATGTTGTCTCCAGTTCTTGTCGTTGTCCGGAGCCGGCGCGTCGGCGCCCGATCCGGTCGTGCGAAGCGATGATGATGCTTGGATGCGGCGCCGGCCGGCGATGCCGGTGCGCGCAATTGCGGCGGTGCGGCTAGATGCAGCGCCCGCCGTCGACTTCAAGGCACACGCCGGTGACGAACTCGGCTTCGTCGGACGCCAGGTACAAGGCCGCGTTCGCGATGTCCTGCGGCGTCGAGAAGCGGCCGAGCGGAATCGTCGCCAGGAACCGGCGGCGATTCTCCGGTGTGTCCTCGCAGCCCATGAACTCGGTCATCAGGCCCGTCTCGCCGAGCACCGGGTTGATGCAGTTCACGCGGATGCGGTCGGCGCCGAGCTCGGCCGCGAGCGACTTGCTCGCGGTGATCATCGCGCCCTTCGTGCTGTTGTACCAGACGAGGCCCGGGCGCGGCCGCACGCCGGCCGTCGACGCGACGTTCACGAACACGCCGCCGCCCTGGGTGCGGAAATACGGCACGAACGTCTGCACGCTCCAGAACAGGCTCTTCATGTTGACGGCATACACGCGGTCGAACTCGGCTTCCGTCACGTCGAGGACCGGCTTGTTGCGGTGCGTGGTGCCGGCGTTGTTCACGACGATCTGCACCGAATGGAAATCGTCGAGCGCGGCCTGGAGCAGTGCGCGCCAGTCGGCGTCCTTCGACACGTCGCCCGCGACCGCGATCGCCTTGCCGCCCGCCAGCGCGATCTCGCTCGCGACGCGCTCGGCCGCTGCGCCGTTCAGGTCGTTGACGACGACGTTCGCGCCTTCTCGTGCATAGGTCTTCGCGATGCCCTCGCCGAAGCCTGAACCGCCGCCCGTGACGATGGCCGTCTTGCCGCTCAGCCGCATGATGTGTCTCCTGTGTTGGAAGCGTGCGTGGTATTTCGGTGCGGGGCCGGTCGTGGCCGGCCGCGTTCGTCTGGTTCAGCCGTGCCGGATCGCGATCGTCTTCAGGGCGGTGAAGCCGTATAGCGCCTCGAAGCCTTTCTCGCGACCATGCCCCGAGTGGCCGACGCCGCCGAACGGCAGCTCGACGCCGCCCCCGGCTCCGTAGTTGTTGACGAATACCTGGCCCGCGCGCAGGCGGCGCGCGAGACGCAGCTGGCGTGCGCCGTCGCGGGTCCAGATGCCCGCGACGAGGCCGTAGGGCGTACCGTTCGCGAGCGCAATCGCTTCGTCTTCGTCGACGAAACGCATCGCGGCAAGCACCGGGCCGAACACTTCCTCCTGCGCGAGGCGGTGCGACGGCGGCACGTCGCGCAGCAGCGCTGGGGCCTGGTAGAAGCCGCTTTCGGGCGCCTCGGCGACGACCTGGCCGTGCGCGGCCATCGGAATGCCGTCGTGCTGCGCATCGGAGAGGAAATCCCACACGCGTTGTTGCTGCTTCGCGTTGATCAGCGGGCCGCAGTCGAGATCCGCGCGGCTCGGGCCGACCCGCAGCCCGTTGAAGGCGGTGGCGAGCCGTTCGACGAGCGGCTCGTAGACCGCGCGCTCGATCAGCACGCGGCTGCCGGCCGAGCAGGTCTGCCCGCCGTTCTGCACGATCGCCGACACGAGCACGGGCAGCGCCGCGTCGAGATCGGCGTCGGCGAACACGATCTGCGGAGACTTGCCGCCGAGCTCGAGCGTCACGGGGACATGGTTCTCCGCGGCCATCTGTGTGACCAGCTTGCCGGTCGCGGGCGAGCCGGTGAACGAGATGTGGTCGATGCCGGGATGGCGCGCAAGCGCGGCGCCCGCTTCATGGCCGTAGCCGGTGACGACGTTCAGCGCACCGGACGGCAGCCCGGCTTCGGCGGCCAGCTCGGCCACGCGCAGCACGGACAGGCACGCATCCTCGGCCGGCTTCACGACGCATGCGTTGCCGGCCGCGAGCGCCGCGCCGACGCTGCGCCCGAAGATCTGCATCGGGTAGTTCCACGGCACGATGTGGCCGGTGACGCCGTGCGGCTCGCGCACCGTCAGCACCGTGTATCCGGCCTGATAGGGGAGGGTTTCGCCGTGCAGCTTGTCGGCGGCGCCCGCGTAGAACTCGAAGTAGCGTGCGAGCGCGGCGGCGTCGGCACGCGCCTGTTTCAACGGCTTGCCGGTGTCGCGCGCCTCGATCGCTGCGAGTTCCTCGAGGTGGTCGGCGACGCGCGCGGACAGCC
This sequence comes from Burkholderia sp. FL-7-2-10-S1-D7, assembly GCF_001524185.1. Classification (NCBI taxonomy): domain Bacteria; kingdom Pseudomonadati; phylum Pseudomonadota; class Betaproteobacteria; order Burkholderiales; family Burkholderiaceae; genus Burkholderia; species Burkholderia sp. FL-7-2-10-S1-D7. Next base: position 74,938 of record NZ_LOWY01000022.1, read on the forward strand.
GCATCAGCACGCGGCCGCGCTCGGCGGCGCTCGCCGCGCCCCACGGGCCCGAGAATGCGTCGCGGGCCGCGGCGACCGCGCGCTCGATGTCGGGCGCGGTGCCGCGCGCGATCGTTGCGAATGGCTGGCCGTCGGACGGGTCGACGACCGGAATCGTCTCCAGTTGCGCGGGCAACGTCCATTCGCCTGCGATGAAGTGCTTCGCCTCTTCCATGCCTGCTCCTGTCGACCCGAGTTAGCGCTTTAGCGCTTACTCGGGTCCCATGCTTCGCGGTCGACCCAAGTTAGCCCTTTAGCGCCTACTCGGGTCCCATGCTTCGCGGTCGACCCAAGTTAGCCCTTTAGCGCTTACTCGGGTCCCATGCTTCGCGGTCGACCGGAGTTGCCATTTCAGCGCTTGGTCCGGTCCCATGCAAATCTGTCGGTGCTTCAGCAGTTACCCGGATTCCATGCAACGTCGCCCGTGGTTCGGCGGTCGGACATCCGGAACGATTATCGCGCCGATCGTCATCCGGACGCCACCGGTCGATTGGCTATAATGGCGCATTCCCTGCGGGGACGCCCGCGGCGGTGCACCGGCCGCGGTGCCCTGTCCTGAATTCCCATCGACCAACAGAGAGCGCTATGAGCTTCAATCATGTTCCGGCCGGCAAGGACCTGCCGCACGATTTCAACGTGATCATCGAGATCCCCGCGCAAAGCGATCCGGTGAAGTACGAGGCGGACAAGGAGCTGGGTCTCCTCGTCGTCGACCGCTTCATCGGCACGGGCATGCGCTACCCGGTGAACTACGGCTACATCCCGCAGACGCTGTCGGGCGACGGCGATCCGGTCGACGTGCTGGTGATCACGCCGTTCCCGCTGCTGGCCGGCTCGATCGTGCGTTCGCGCGTGCTCGGCATGCTGCAGATGACCGACGAGTCGGGCGTCGATGCGAAGCTCGTCGCCGTGCCGCACGACAAGGTCTGCCCGATGACGGCGAACCTGAAGTCGATCGACGACGTGCCCGAGTACCTGAAGGACCAGATCAAGCACTTCTTCGAGCAATACAAGGCGCTCGAGAAGGGCAAGTGGGTGAAGGTCGAAGGCTGGGCCGGCATCGACGCCGCGCACAAGGAAATCGCCGACGGCGCCGCGAACTACAAGAAGTAAGCCGGCAGGCCGGCCTCGCGGCCGGTTCGTTCGGAACGCAAACCGCGCGTGTCTCCTCAGGAGGCCGCGCGGTTTTGTTTTGCGCGCGGGATGGCGCGCGCGACGGTTTTCTTGCGGGCCGCAGCGGGCTGGGCGCCCGCACTTGCCGCCGTCTTCGCACGTTTCGCTTCCGTTGCGCGGCGTGCGGGGGCAACGGGGGGCGCGACGGCCTCGATGATTTCGGCGGCGCCCTTCCTTGCCGACGAACGCCCGCGCGCCGGGGACGAAGCAGGGGCGGCGCGTCCGTCCGCGGCGGGCTTGGCGCCGGTTGCCGCCGCTTTCCGTTTCGGCGATGCGTTCGCGACTGGCTTGCCCCGTTTTGCCGGCGTCCCGCGCGCGGCGGTCTTTTTCCCTTCCGTGTCGTCGGCGGTCCTCGCACGTTTCGAGGCGACAGGCGAGGCTTTTGCCGACGTTGGTGCCGTTGCGGCTTGAGCTTTCTTCGGGGTTTTCGCGGCCCCGGGCTTTTTCCCGGCAGTTCCGCGCTTCGCGGCTTTATCGCGAGCCTTTTTGGTTTCGGCCGGCTCGTTCGCAATGTCGGCGCGCTTCACCGTAACCTTCACCTTCTTCCTTCCGCGTGTGCCGTCCTGCGGCTCGGCGGCGTCGACGTTTCCGTCGATCGACATCCCGGCCGGCAACACCGATTCGAGCGTCCTGATCCCGGCCGCCAGCTCGCGTTTCTGCGCGGCCGTGAGCCGCTTCACCCAGTACTCGGCGCGCGATGCGATCGACCGGTCGGGCAGCGGGAACGATGCGAGCACGGCGCGCGGCTTGCGCGATCGCGTATAGCGCGCGCCCTTGCCGGACGCATGCTCGTCGAAGCGCGCGGCAACGTCGGTCGTGATGCCCGTGTAGACGCTGTCATCGGCGCACTCGATCAGATACAGAAACCAGGACATGGGAAGGCGGCGGGATGCGAAGCCGTCAGTGTCTCAGAAATGGCGTGCGTCAACGCCACCGATCGCCGTGACCGTCGCTCAAGCGGCTCGTCGGCTGGACGAAGATTGCGCTGCGGTCGGGCGAGGCGCGCACCTTCAGTATCGCGGTGCCGGCGCAGCGCTTCGCGGTCCGGGAGGCGAATGCGCACGCGTGGCGGATCGGTGCAGGCCTTTACTGGCTGTCGGCGGCCGCGTCGTCGTGCGACCCGCAGGCGGTGTCGCGGACGGTGACGCACGCCGCGCGCTGAAGAGGACGAGCAGATGGTCGCTGTCCAGATGTGCCGATGCTACCCGGCGCTCCGCCGAAACGGATCGTGTTCGCGCAGCTCGTCGACGTACGCGTGGATATGCTCGGTCTCGCGTTCGAGAAAGCGCGCGACCGCGTCGGAGAACGCCGGGTGCGCGAGCCAGTGCGCGGAATGCGTGACGGTCGGCAGGAAGCCGCGCGCGAGCTTGTGCTCGCCCTGCGCACCGCCCTCGAACGTGTCGAGCCCGGCCTCGATGCAGAACTCGAGCAACTGGTAGTAGGCAGTTTCGAAATGCAGGCAGGGCACGTGTTCGAGCGCGCCCCAGTAGCGGCCGTACAGCGTGCCGCCGATGCCGTTCGCGCCGCGCCGGTATACGGCGAGCGAGCTCGCGATCGGCTTTCCGTCGGCCTCGGCGATCACGAGCAGCAGGTTCTCCGGCATCGTCGCGCCGATCGCGCGGAAGAAGTCGAGGTTCAGGTACGGGCTCGAAAAGTGCTCGCGGTAGGTCTGCCGATAGCAGCGCGTGAAGAAGCGCCAGTCGGCGTCGGTGATCTGCTCGCCGGTGAGCCGCCGGAACGTGACACCGGCATCGCGCACCTTGCGCCGTTCCGCGCGGATGTTCTTGCGCTTCTTCTGCTCGAGCGTGCCGAGGAAGTCGTCGAAGTCGCGATAGCCGTCGTTGAGCCAGTGGAACTGCACGCCTTCGCGCAGCATCATCCCCATCGACTCGAGCAGCCGTGCTTCGTCGCCGGTCGGGAACAGCACGTGCAGCGACGACACGTCGCTCTGCTCGGCAAACGCCAGCAGCGTGGCCGCGAGCCGGCGGCGTGCGTCGTCGTCGGCGGCGAGCAGGCGCGTGCCCTGCACGGGCGTAAACGGCACCGCGCACAGCAGCTTCGGGTAATAGGGCAGGTCGTTGCGCTGATACGCGTCGGCCCACGCCCAGTCGAACACGTATTCCCCGTACGAATGCTGTTTCGCGTAGACGGGGGCGGCGGCCGCGAGCCGGCCCGTGCGCGCGTCGGTCAGCGTGACGAAGTGCGGCGACCAGCCGGTGTCGTCGACCGCGCAGCGTGCGACGTGCAGCGCGTCGAGGAATTCGTGGCGCAGGAACGGCGTCGGCTGCGCGTCGCGCTCGAGCAGTGCGTTCCATTCGTCGGCGGGCACCTCCGCGGGGGACGACAGGATGCCCGTGCGATAATCGATGCGTTCGTGTTTCAAGCGTGAATCCGTACTGTTGGATGCCGCCGGATGCGTGCCGCCGTGGCCCGCGTCCGGGATGATTTCGTCAGCCGTTCAGGGCGCGCCACCGGGCTGCGCCGATCCCGTCATGAAGACCCGACTCGCTCTCGCCCAGATCAACGTCACCGTCGGCGATTTCGCCGGCAACGTCGCGCGTATCGTCGCTGCCGCCCGCGCCGCGCACAACGATGGTGCGCACCTGATGATCGCGCCCGAACTCGCGCTGTCCGGCTACCCGCCGGAAGACCTGCTGCTGCGGCCCGCGTTCTACACGGCGGCGGCCGCCGCGCTCGACACGCTCGCCGATGCGCTGCGCGCGTTCGACGGGCTCGCGGTGCTGGTCGGCCATCCGTTGCGGAGCGCAGGCGGCGATGCGTCGGGCGGCGATCCGCACGCGCCAGCCGTCGATGGTAATGCAAACCGCCCGATCGAGCGCGGCGTGCCGCCGACCGACACCTACAACGCGGTGTCGCTGATCGTCGGCGGCGAGATCGTCGGTACGTACCGCAAGCAGGATCTGCCGAACGCAGACGTGTTCGACGAGAAGCGCTACTTCGCGACGGACACCGAGCCGCTCGTGTTCGAGCTCAACGGCGTCCGATACGGCGTGATCATCTGCGAGGACGCCTGGCATGCGTCGGCCGCACAGATCGCGAAGGCTGCGGGCGCGCAGGTGCTGCTGATCCCGAACGGCTCCCCGTATCACATGAACAAGGAAGCGCTGCGCATCGACATCCTGCGCGCGCGGATCCACGAAACCGGGCTGCCGATGGTGTACGTGAACCTCGTCGGCGGCCAGGACGAGCTCGTGTTCGACGGCGGCTCGTTCGTGCTCGACGCGCAGGGCGCGCTCGTCGCGAAGATGCCGCAGTTCGACGAAGGGCACGCGATCGTCGAATTTGACGGGCCGCGCCCGCTGCCCGGCGCGATCGCGCCCGAGCTGTCGGTCGACGCGCAGGTCTATCGCGCGCTCGTGACCGGCGTGCGCGACTACATCGGCAAGAATGGATTTCCTGGCGTGCTGATCGGGCTGTCGGGCGGCGTCGATTCGGCGCTGGTGCTCGCGGTCGCCTGCGACGCGCTCGGGCCCGAGCGCGTGCGCGCGGTGATGATGCCGTCGCGCTACACGGCCGACATCTCGACCACCGACGCGGCGGAGATGGCGCGGCGCGTCGGCGTGCGTTACGACGAGATCGCGATCGCACCGATGTTCGACGCGTTCCGTGCGGCGCTCGCGGGCGAATTCGCGGGCCGCGCCGAGGACGCGACGGAAGAGAACATCCAGGCGCGCATTCGCGGCACGCTGCTGATGGCGCTGTCGAACAAGTTCGGCTCGATCGTGTTGACGACCGGCAACAAGAGCGAGATGGCGGTCGGCTACTGTACGCTGTACGGCGACATGGCCGGCGGCTTCGCGGTGATCAAGGACATCGCGAAAACGCTGGTCTACCGGCTGTGCCGCTATCGCAACGCAACGACGGACTACGGGCTGCGCGACGTGATTCCCGAGCGGATCCTGACGCGCGCGCCGTCGGCCGAGCTGCGCGAGAACCAGACGGACCAGGACAGCCTGCCGCCGTACGAGGTGCTCGACGCGATCATGCGGATGTACATGGAGGAGGACCGGCCGCTCGCGGAGATCGTCGCGGCCGGCTATGCGCAGGCCGACGTCGCGCGCGTGACGCGGCTCATCAAGATCAACGAATACAAGCGCCGCCAGGCGCCGATCGGTATTCGCGTCACGCATCGCGCATTCGGGCGCGACTGGCGCTATCCGATCACGTCACGCTTTACCGAACGTCTCGACTGAGCCGTGCTGGGCCGTACGCGGCCGGCCGGCTTACAATCGGGATCGCGATTTTGCATCCAAACGAGCATTGAGGGACAACCATCATGAAACGCATCACCGCCATCATCAAGCCGTTCAAGCTGGACGAAGTCCGCGAAGCGCTCGCCGAAGTGGGCCTCACCGGCCTGACCGTGACGGAAGTGAAGGGCTTTGGCCGCCAGAAAGGGCACACCGAGCTGTATCGCGGCGCCGAATATGTGGTCGACTTCCTGCCGAAGATGAAGATCGAGGTGGTCGTCGCGGAAGCGCAGGTCGACCAGGTGATCGATGCGGTGATCGGCGCGGCGCGCACGGGCAAGATCGGCGACGGCAAGATCTTCGTGTCGGACGTCGAGCGCGTGATCCGCATCCGCACCGGCGAAGAGAACGAAGCGGCGGTCTGAGCACCGCATCGGGCTGTGGATCGCTCGATCCCGGCTCGCCAATAAAAAACGGTGCGGATACCCGGGTGGGTACCGCACCGATACGCGCCTCTCGCAGCAGCGTGGAAAGTGTTGTCGAATCGTTCTCTGGACGGCGCCTGATCAGAACAGGTGCTGGATGCCGGCGTAGACGCCGGTCTGGCTGCCGCCCGGATGCGGGTTGCCCGTCGAGACGGCCGTGCCGGCGCCGTTCGCGTTCAGGCCGAAGTTGGCCGTCGAGCTGTTGCGCACCGTCGCGACCTGCACGTCGAACAGCGTGCGCTTCGAAATGTTGTACGAGCCGCCGACCGTGTAGATGTTCGCGTTGCCGCCGCCGTGGTTGGCGTTCACGTGGTACACGGCCGCGATCAGCGCTGCCGCCGGCGTTGCCTGCCACGTCACGCCACCCCAGACCTGCTGGGTGCCGGTGATGCCGTTGTTGACGGCCGGGCCGCCGCTGCCGTCCGCGTGCGACGACTGGTAGGCCGCCTGCACCTTGAACTGGCCGAGGAACACGTTCACGCCCGCGAAGTATTCACGCGAGTAGTTGAACACGTCCGAGAAGCGGCCGTTGCTGTCGCGCGTTTCGTCGTAGATGCCGCGCAACTGGAACAGCGAGTTCGTGTAGGTAACCTGCGCGCCGGCTGCACGACCCGGCTGGCCGGCCGTCGTGTTGCCGTTGAAGCTGGTCGAGTTCGAGAACGCGAACTGGCCGTAGAAGTCGAGGCCGTAGAACTGCGGCGACTGGTACGACACGTTGTTGCTGGTCTTGTTCCAGTTGCGGCCGCGCACGAGCGATGCCGACGACCAGCTCGACTGGCCCAGCGGATCGAAGTCCCACACGCCGTTGGCGATCGCGAGTTCGCGACCCAGCAGCAGCGTACCGTAGCGGTCGTTCGAAATACCGACGGTCGCGAAACGATCCCAGATCGAGCCGCTGAAGCCGCCCGTCATCGTGTTAAACGCGCCTTCGAGGTGGAACAGGACCTTGTTGCCGCCACCGATGTCCTCGCTGCCCTTCAAGCCCCACAGGCTCGTGCCCCAGTCGCCGCTTTCGGCGCGCACTTGGTGGCCGTTCTGCAGGCCGTTCAGGTACTCGAGGCCGGCATCCAGGCGACCATACAGCGTGACGCTGCTCTGCGCGTGCGCCGAAATCACCCCAGCAGCCATCAGCGCGGCCGCGACCAAAGCTTTCTTCATCATCTCCTCCATACCCTGTCAAAAAGTCAACCCAGACTGCACGAGATGCCCGGAGCAGCGAGCGCCGGGCAAAAGCGAAAAGCGGGATAACCAGGGAGACCTCGTGCAGGGCCGGTAAGCGCGGCACGCGGGCAAGCGGACGGAAAACCGTTGAGCGGTCCCGCGCGGCCGGGTCGGCTTGCGGGGTCTCCTTGTTGTGTCGTGAAGCTAAACTACATTTCACGAACTTCGTTTTGCTACTTTGGTTACTAATTTAGCAAAAATACAATTTTGTGGCGATGGAAATCGTTGTTTGACTAACACGTGTCGCCAATTTGCCATGCAACACGGTGCGCGGCGGGCATCGCGGAGCCTGTCGATTACCGGAAAACCCTTGTCCGGCAAGGGAGACACGGATTCCGCGGCGATGGGTCAAGGATTGCCACTATTGACGTTGCCGGAGCGCGAGCGTAAGCGCGGAAGCGGCAAAATTGGTCAGTATTTCGTAACAAGGAGGCGGTGGCCTGCTGCTGCCGGAGTGATGCCGGAAACGGTGGGGCGGCAGGGTGGCAGGGCCCGCCGTACAAGCGTTTCCGGCTCAACCTGGCTCGGGCCGGGCAGCGAGCAATTGCGTGCGAAGCCACCGGTGCGCGTCGGTGCGCGCGTGCTTCGCGTGCGAGTAGACCTTCACCGTGTAGCGCGGGATCTCGAACGGCGCGGGGAAGATGCGGATCGGCGCCGCGCGGCGCAGCGCCTGCGCGGCACGGTTCGGCACCGTCATCAGGAGTCCCGATTCCGCGATCACGAACGGTGCGGCCAGCACGCTCGGCAACTGCACGGCGACCTGCCGTGCGAGGCCGAGCCGGTCGAGCACGTAGTCGATGACGCCGCGCGACTCGTTCCACGGCGTGACGACCACGTGGCGTGCCGCGAGGTACTGGTCGAGCGTCAGTCGGCGGTGGACGTCCGGATGCGTGGCGCTCGCGATCACGACGTAGTCGTCCGAGAACCAGTCGAAATCCTCGATACCCGGCGCGTCGGCGGCCGACTCCTCGTGATAGCCGAGCGCGAAGTCGATCCGGCCGGCCGCGAGTTCGTCGATCGAGATCTTGCGGTCGGAGTGGACGACGCGGATCCGCAGCCGCGGCGCGACCTGCTCGATGCGCGCGAGCAACGCCGGCAGCACGGCGAATGCCGTGTAGTCGCTCGCAGCGAACACGAACGTGCGGTCACTTTGCGCGGGATCGAAGCGGCGTGCGCGGGCGAGCCCCTTCGACATCGTGTCGAGCGCATCGCCGGCCCATGTGGCGATGTCGTCGGCGCGCACGGTCGGCTGCATCTCGTTGCCGAGCCGCACGAACAGCGCATCGCCGATCGCGTCGCGCAGCCGGGTGAGCGCGTGGCTCAGCGCGGACGGGCTCATCGCCAGCTCGTGCGCGGCCGCGGCGACCGACCGGTGGCGGTACAGCGCGTCGAACGCGAGCAGCAGGTTCAGGTCGAGACGGCGCAGGTCGGGATGCATCATGTTCATGTCTGGATGAAGAAACTGCACTTCCTGCAGTTGAGCCGTGAACGTAGCATGTCGATCTGTCCGACGCCAGGCGCGCTTGCGCGGGTGCCGCATTCCGTTTTCAGTCCGGGCCGAAGGAGGGCTCCCCACCGTGCAAATCGACATTCGTTCCGCCACCGTCGCCGACGTGCCGCAAATCCTGCGTTTCATCACCGAGCTGGCCATCTACGAGAAGGCGGAGCATGAAGTGGTCGCGACGGCCGCGTCGCTGGAGCGCAGCCTGTTCGGCGAAGGAACGCCGGCGCGCGCGCTGATCTGCGAGGTCGACGGCGAGCCGGCCGGCTTCGCCGTGTATTTCTTCTCGTATTCGACGTGGCTCGGCCGCCAGGGGCTCTATCTCGAGGATCTGTACGTATCGCCGCGCTTTCGCGGCGCGGGTGCCGGGTTGCGGCTGCTGAAGGCGCTTGCGCGCATCGCCGTGGACAACGGATGCGGGCGCTTCGAATGGAGCGTGCTCGACTGGAACGAGCCGGCGATCCGTTTCTACGAGAGCGTCGGCGCCGCGCCGCAGAGCGAATGGGTGCGCTACCGGCTCGCGGGCGATGCGCTACGCGCGTTCGCCGACGGCGCACCGGTGGACGTCGTGTAAACGCAAGACGGGCGCCGCATGGCGCCCGTTCGCGTGTCGTCGCGCGTCGCGCGCGTTACTTGAGGCTACCCGACAGGAACCCGCGCAGGCGTTCGCTCTTCGGGTTGCCGAACACCTCGGACGGCACGCCTTCTTCCTCGACGCGCCCCTGGTGCAGGAACATCACGTGATTCGACACGTTGCGCGCGAAGCCCATCTCGTGCGTGACGACGATCATCGTGCGGCCTTCCTCGGCCAGCTTCTGCATCACCTTCAGCACTTCACCGACCAGTTCCGGGTCGAGCGCCGACGTGGGCTCGTCGAACAGCATGACGTCCGGATGCATCGCCAGCGCGCGCGCGATCGCGACACGCTGCTGCTGCCCGCCCGACAGATGCGACGGATACTGCTTCTCGACGCGCGGCGCGAGGCCGACCTTCTCGAGATACGTGCGCGCACGCTCCTCGGCTTCCTTCTTCGGAATGCCGAGCACGTTCACGGGCGCTTCCATCACGTTCTCGATCACGTTCATGTGCGACCAGAGATTGAAGTGCTGGAACACCATCGACAGCTTGGTGCGCACGCGCTGCAACTGTTTCGGATCGGCCGCGCGCAGCGCGCCGGCCTTGTCGAGGGCGGTGCGTACTTCCTCGCCGTCGACGAAGATGCGGCCCGCATTGGGCTGTTCGAGGAAGTTGATACAGCGCAGCATCGTGCTCTTGCCTGAGCCGGACGAGCCGATCACGCTGATCACGTCGCCCGAGTTCGCTTTCAGCGACACGCCCTTGAGCACCTCGTTGTCGCCGTACCGCTTGTGCAGATCGTCGACGAAAAGCTTCTGAGTCTGGGAATTCATCAATAGTCCTGCGAAAACTTACTTGCCTTGCGGGCGCAGATACGCGAGCCAGCGACGCTCTGCCTGGCGGAACAGCCACACGAGCGTGAACGAGATCACGAGATAGAGCAGGGCGGCGATCCCGAATGCGTGGAACGACATGTAGGTCGCCGAGTTCACGTCGCGCGCGATCTTCAGGATGTCCGGCACGGTCGCGGTGAACGCGACGGTGGTCGCGTGCAGCATCAGGATCACTTCGTTGCTGTACAGCGGCAGCGCGCGGCGCAGCGCCGACGGCAGGATGACGCGGCGGTACATCGTGAAGGTGGACATCCCGTATGCGCGCGCGGCCTCGATCTCGCCGTACGACGTCGCCTTGATCGCGCCCGCGAAAATCTCGGTGGTGTACGCGCAGGTGTTCAGCGTGAACGCGAGCAGCGTGCAGTGCATCCCGTCGCGGAAGAACGCGTCGAGCAGCGGCGTGCCGCGCACGACCTGCAGGCTGTAGAGGCCGGTGTAGCAGAGCAGCAATTGCACGTACAGGGGGGTGCCGCGGAACACGTACGTATAGAGCCACACGGCGCTCGACAGCCACTTCCTTTTCGACACGCGGGCCACCGCGAGCGGCACCGACAGGCAGAAGCCGAGGCCGATCGACACGACCAGCAGCCACAGCGTGATCGCGACGCCGGTGATCCGGAAGCCGTCGGTGTAGAGGTAGTTGCGCCAGTATTCTTGGATGAGTTCGATCATAGGTCAGCCTTGCGGACACCGGTCGAGTAGCGCTTTTCGAGCCACATCAGCACGAAGTTCGAGATCGTCGTGATGGCGAGGTAGACCGCACCGGCGATCAGCGTGAAGAAGAAGAACCGCAGCGTGCCCTTGCCGGCGTCCTGCGACGCCTTCACGACGTCCGCGAGGCCGATGATCGACACCAGTGCGGTCGACTTCACGAGCACCTGCCAGTTGTTGCCGATGCCCGGCAGCGCGAAGCGCATCATCTGCGGGAACATGATCCGCGTGAACACCTGCCAGTTGGTCATTCCGTACGCGCTGCCGGCCTCGAGCTGGCCGCGCGGCACCGACAGGAACGCGCCGCGGAAGGTCTCGGTGAAGTACGCGCCGTAGATGAAGCCGAGCACGAGCACGCCGGCGAGGAACGGGTCGATGTCGATCTGGTCCCAGCCGAGTGCATCGGTCGCCATGTTCAGCCAGATCTGCAGGCTGTAGAACAGCAGCAGCATCAGCACGAGGTCGGGCACGCCGCGGATCAGCGTGGTGTAGACGGTGCCGGCGCCGTTCGTGAAGCGGTTGCGCGACAGCTTCGCACCCGCGCCGAGCAGGCCCAGCAGGAACGAGAGCGCGAGCGAAAGCACCGCCAGTTTGACGGTTTGCCAGGTGCCTGCGAGGATCAGCGGGCCGTAGCCTTGTAGAAACATATGTGGTCCCTGGTGTGGTCCCGGACGGCGCACGCGGTGCGCCGCGAAAGACGCGCCCGCCAAGCTGCGCGGAACGCCCCGTGCGTATCATGACCGTCCGCCCCGGCAACGGTGCCGGGCAAGCCCGTCGCGGGGAGCGGCGGGCGCAGCGCGGGCGGCGCGTGGTTGACTGCCTGTACTGCCGGACGCGGGGCGCCCCCGCATCCGCTTCCCGTCATTGTCGGCGCTCAGCGAACCGAGTAGACGCTGAACGAGAAATACTTGTGCGACAGCCGGTCGTACGTGCCGTCCTTGTGCATGTCGGCCAGCGCCTTGTTGATCTTGAGCTTCAGGTCCGTGTCTTCCTTGCGCAGGCCGATCGCGGTGCCGTCGCCGATCGTCTTCGGATCCTTCACCTCCGGACCGGCGAACGCGAAGCCCTTGCCGCGCGGCGTGCGCAGGAAGCCGTAGTCGGCCTGCAGTTCATCCTGCAGCGTCGCGTCGAGGCGGCCCGAGCCGAGATCGGCATAGACCTGGTCCTGGTTCTGGTAAGGAATGATCGTCACGCCTTGCGGTTCCCAGTACGCCTTCGCGTAGGATTCCTGCGTCGAACCTTGCTCGACGCCGACGTGCTTGCCCTTGAGCGACGCGACCGTCGGCAGCAGCGGCGAGCCGGCCTTCGCGATCATCCGCGCGGGTGCGTCGTACACCTTGTCGGAGAAGTCGATCTGCTCGCGACGCTTGTCCGTGACGGTCAGCGACGACACGATGACGTCGTACTTCTTCGCCTTCAGCGCGGGAATGATCCCGTCGAGATCCTGCGCGACCCACACGCACTTCACGTTGATGCGCTTGCAGATTTCCTTGGTGAGATCGACGTCGAAACCGACGATCTCGCCGCTCGGGGCGGTCGACTCGAACGGCGGGTAGCTGGCGTCGACGCCGATCCGCACGGTCTTCCACTCTTTCGCGAAGGCGCTGCCCGCCACGAGGGCGAGGGCGGCGCACAGGGCGGCCTTCTTCATTTCCATCCTTTTGTCGCTCACTTCCGGGAGGGCGCTCGCGGCCGGTCGGGCCGGGCGCCGCGGCGTATTCTAGACGGCCAAAATTCGTGTTTCGGCGCGCTGGCAACGGCGCTCGCCGCACGGGCGAACGCCAAAAGGGCGGTATTTTACCCGAACGCGATACCCGGAAAACGGCAATCCGGCGTGACCGATGGATTCTTCGATCCGCTCGTTGCGGCAATCGTGGTATTCGCAACGAGTATTGCGCCGATTGGTTTCGTGAGCGCAACGATGCGGTGCGCGGACGGCGGATTGTGGCGCGCTTGGCGCGCCTCTACAGTGCAGGTAAACCCGAAGAAAGAATGTCTGCCCTGCCGGAGTGCCCGCCCCATGTTCCAGATCCGTCGCGCCGCCGACCGCTGTCACACGCGCCAAGGCTGGCTCGAGTCGAGTCACAGCTTTCCGCTTGTCGGCCATGCCGAGGCCGCGCATCCGCCGGTCGGCGCGCTGCGCGTGCTGAGCGAGGACTGGATCGCGCCGACGCGCGGCTTCGGGATGCAGCCGCGCCGCGATCTCGAAATCGTCACCTGCGTGCTCGACGGCGCGCTCGCGCATCGCGACAGCCTTGGCAACGGCGCCATCGTGCGGGCCGGCGGCATCCAGCGGATGAGCGCCGGCACGGGGCTCATGCACGGTGAAACCAATGCGTCGCGCGACCGGGTGCTGCATCTGCTGCAGATCTGGCTGCAGCCGGCCGAGCGCGGCGGGCGGCCCGGTTACGCTCAGCGGCATTTCGCCGACGACGAGAAGCGCGGCCGTCTGCGGCTCGTCGCGTCGCCGGACGGCGCCGACGGCGCGCTGTCGATCGGTGCGGATGCGCGGATCTTCGTGGGGTTGCTTGACGGCGACGAGGAGGCGGAATTCAGCGTGCCGGCCGGACGCGGTACTTATGTGCATGTGGCGCGCGGCGACGTGGAAGTCAACGGCCACGCACTGGCCGCGGGCGACGGCGCGCGGATCGCCGGGGTGGACGCGATTGCGTTCGCGCGCGGCCGGGCGGCCGAGGTGCTGCTGTTCGACGTCGCCTGAAACGAAACAGGGGACGCGGGCCGAGTACCCGCGTCCCCTGCGATGCCGCCCGGGAAGGCGGCCCGCCGGCTTACTGCGCCGGCGCCGACGCGGCCTTGGCCGCGCGGTGCTGCTGCCAGCGTTCCTTCATCTTCTCGTGACGCTGCTCCATCCGCGCGAACTGCTGCTTCAGCGCGGTGCTGACCGTCGTTTTCTGCTGGTCGTTCAGTCCGTTGTAGAACGCGAGCCACGCGGCCGAACTCTGCTCGCGCAGTTGCGCATTCTGCTGCTCGGCCTGCTGGCGGGCGGCGTGCATCGCGTTCAGGTCGAGGATCGGCTGATTCTGCTGCGCCTTGAATTGCTCGCGCATCTGCTCGTGGCTCTTGCGCATCGCTTCATGGTTCTGCTTCATCGTGTTGACGGCCGTCTGCCATTGCTGCTCTTGCGATGCGTTGAGCTTCAGCTGATCGTGCAATTTCATGAGCACGCCGAACGGGCCGCCGTCATGGTCGCCGTGCATCTGGTGCATGCCGGGGCCGCCCGGCGGCGGCATGTCGTTGGGCTGCGCGGCATGCGCGGTGCCGAATGCGAGCGCGAGCACGGTGGCGGCCGCAATGGCCACGCGGGAAGTCTTCTTATACATTTCAGAAACTCCTGTATCCAAAGGGTCCGGCGATGCGGTGCGCGGGTGACGCGTGTGCCGCATCCGGTAAGACGCAGGTTAGCGGCGCGTGCCCCGGCAGGTGTTACGTGGGGTGGCTGCCGGGTTACGGTGCATTACAGTTCCCTTGCGTCGTAACCCGCAGTAACCCTTTCGTTTCTTTGATACGTTCTTCGACTCCGCGCTCGCGCGGTAAACTTCGAGCCATGACTACCCAGATCCTCATCGTCGACGACGACCAAGAACTCCGTGACCTGCTGCGCGACTATCTCGTGCGCCAGGGGATGGAAGTGTCCGTGCTGCACGACGCGGCGACGCTCGAGAAGCGTCTCGAGCGAGAGCGGCCCGACCTGATCGTGCTGGACCTGATGATGCCCGGCGTGGACGGCCTGACCGCGCTGCGCCAGCTGCGCGCGGCCGGCGACGACATCCCCGTGATCATGCTGACGGCGCGCGCGGACGACGTCGACCGCATCGTCGGGCTCGAACTCGGCGCGGACGACTACCTCGGCAAGCCGTTCAACCCGCGCGAGCTGCTCGCGCGCGTGCAGGCCGTGCTGCGCCGCCGCCGGGCGACGCCGTCGGCGGCGGCGCCCGAGCAGCGCGAGCCGTTCGCGTTCGGCCGCTTCGTGCTCGACTTCCAGGCGCGCACGCTGTCGGTCGACGGCAAGCCGGCGACGCTGTCGAGCAGCGAATTCGCGCTGCTGAAGATCTTCGTGAACCACTCGCTGCGCACGCTCACGCGCGAGCGGTTGCTCGAGCTGCTGCACGGGCCCGAGTACGACGGCACCGACCGCGGCATCGACGTCCAGGTGTGGCGCCTGCGCCGCATCCTGGAAACGGATCCGTCGACGCCGCGCTTCATCCAGACGGTCCGCGGGCGCGGCTACGTGTTCGTGCCCGACGGCGAGGCCCATGCGCAAACCCATTGATTCACTGTTCGGACGGCTGGCGCTGCTGGTCGTCGGCGTGCTGCTCCTGTCGCACTTCGCGTGGTTCTTCGCGATGCGCCTCGAGCGCAGCCAGATGCAGACGCGTTACGCGGTCGAGGAGGCCGCCTTCCTCGTCGACGCCGTGCGCCAGCACGTCGAGCGCACGCCTGACCAGCCGCTGCCGTCACGGGTGCGGCTGGTGTCGCCGGACAGTCCCGACGTGCCGACGAGCGCAGGCTCGGAGCTGCCGGCGCCGCTCAAGCGTTTCCGCGACGACGTGAGCGAGCGCATGCCGGCCGGCACTCGGGTCGAGATCGGCGCGCCGGGCCATCCGCCGGTGCTGTGGGTCAAGGAACCGACCGACCGCAACTGGATCGTGGTGCCAGTGCAGCCGCTGCGCCCGCCGCGCTCGCTCGACCGGATGCTGCTGTGGCTCGGCACGATCTTCTCGGCAGGCGTGATCGCCGCGCTGTTCGCGGCCTGGCAACTGCAGCAGCCGCTGCGCTCGCTGGCGCGCGCGGTCGCGCGCTTCGGCCGAGGCCAGCCGGTGCCGCCGCTGCGCGAGCGCGGCCCGCGCGAGCTGCGCCAGCTCACGCGCGGCTTCAACCAGATGGTGGAACAGGTGTCGCAGGCCGAGAGCGATCGCGCGGTGATGCTGGCCGGCGTCGCGCACGACCTGCGTACGCCGCTCGCGCGGATGCGCCTGCGCGCGGAAATGATGGACGACGCGCGGCTGCGCGACGGTGTGGTGCGCGATGTCGACTCGATGTCGCACATCGTCGACCAGTTCCTCGTGTTCGCGCACGGCGGGGCGGACCGCAGCGAGCCCGTGCCGGTCGACCAGACCTGCGAGCGGATCGCGCGCAGCTATCGCGCGGTCGCACCGAACGCGCCGACGGTCCAGACGCGTCTGGCCGCCGACGAAGGTTTCCGCCTGCCGACCGCGACGCTCGACCGGATCCTCTCGAACCTGCTGGACAATGCGCATGCGTACGGCGCGCCACCCGTGCTCGTGGAGACGGCGCGTACGCCGACGGGTTACGTGCTGTCGGTCAGCGACAGCGGCGGCGGGATCGCGCCGCGCGACCTCGCGGCCGCGACGCGGCCGTTCGTGCGGCTCGACCCCGCGCGCGGCGGCAATGGCCACAGCGGGCTCGGGCTCGCGATCGTCGAGCGGCTGGTGCTGAGGCTGGGCGGGGCGTGCGAGATCGGCAATCGTCCCGAGGGCGGCCTGCGCGTGGCGATGACGTTCCCGTTCGACGCGGTGCCGAAGGACGAACTGCACGCCCAGGCCGCATAAGCGGCGGATGCGGCGGATGCGGCGCCTGCCGGGCAGGCGCCGCGCGGCATCATTCGCCGAACAGCGTGCCGAGCGTCTCGGCGGCGTTGCTGTCGATGGTGTTGTAGGTCACGCTCGTGGCCTCGAAGATATAGACGGTCGTGTAGCGGCCAAGGCGCTCCAGAATCTCCTCCTGCAGCGATTCCGGCACGATGTTCATGTTCAGGTACCATGCCGTCGACGACAGCCGCGTCTGGAACGACCCATACTCCTGCATCAGCTCGTAGAACGCATCGGCATCCTGATCGCGGCAGACGATCACCAAGTTTCCTGCCATTCCCTTCCTCCCGCTGGTCGGTCGATCCCTGGCGGCTGTGGTCAACACCGACGCCAGGGGGCTAGCCCCGATCATACCTGCTTCGCCGCAATCGTCCGCTGACGTCCGGCATGGTTTGCGTCCGCGTGCGGTTGGCGGGTTCCCGGCCGGCCCAGATCACGGCATAATTCGGGGCCTGCATGCCGGCCGGAGGACCGCGGTCGGGCTGCTCTGTATCCCACGCCTGTCGTTCGCCCGCGTGCCGGGCACGATCCGTGCGCCGTTCGCGCGTCGCGCGGCGCCGCGCCGGCCCCGGACGGTTGAACCTGAAATACAGGTTGGTGTAGTGTCGTGCCGTCGCGGCCCGACTCGTCGCGCCGGGAGCGCAGCCTGCACGCACGGCGCCTCGCGCCGGCGTCAGATCGTGAATCAATCGAATTACCGCGTCGAATTACCGCGCCCGTGCGCTTTGCCATGAATCAACATCGTCTGCCGGCTTCGTTCGGCCTTACCGGGGAGGGCGCCTGATGGACGTCGGATTCTTCAATCCGAACCGGACCGCAAACGCGTCCGCGTGGCGCGTTCTGCCGAACCGGTGGGACTTCATCGCGTTCCCGCTGATCATCTGCCTGATCGCGATGGCGGTCGTCGGCTTTCATGAAACGATGGCGCCGATCGGGACCCTTCAGACCCAGAAGATCTCGCTCGATCCGTCGAACCTGCCCGAATACGCGTTGCGCACCACGCTGCGGATGCTCGCCGCGATGGTCGCGTCGCTCGCGTTCACGCTGATCTACGGCACGCTCGCCGCGAAAAGCCGCCGCGCCGGCATGGTGCTGATCCCGATCCTCGACATCCTGCAGTCGGTGCCGGTGCTCGGCTTCATCTCGTTTACGGTGACGTTCTTCCTCGCGCTGTTCCCGAGCCGCGTGCTCGGCGCCGAACTGGCCGCGATCTTCGCGATCTTCACGAGCCAGGCGTGGAACATGACGTTCAGCTTCTACCAGTCGCTGCGCACGGTGCCGCGCGATCTGGACGAAGTGTCGCGCGGCTTCCACCTGACGTCGTGGCAGCGCTTCTGGAAGCTCGAGGTGCCGTTCTCGATGCCGGGGCTGATCTGGAACATGATGATGTCGATGTCGGGCGGCTGGTTCTTCGTCGTCGCATCGGAGGCCATCACCGTCGGCAACCAGACCATCACGCTGCCCGGGATCGGCGCATATCTCGCCCAGGCGATCTCGGACAAGAACCTCGGTGCGATCGGTTGGGTGATCTTGACGATGACGGTGGTGATCCTGGCCTATGACCAGTTCCTGTTCCGCCCGCTGATCGCATGGGCCGACAAGTTCCGGATGGAGAACACCGCGTCGGGCGACGCGCCGCAATCCTGGCTGCTCGACCTCGTGCGCCGTACGCGCCTGATCCATCAACTGCTCGTGCCGGCCGGCTGGTTCTTCGCGAAGGCCGCGCGGATTCCGCTGCGTCTGCCGCTGTCGGGCGCGATGCGCTTCGCGCTGCCCAAGGTCGAGAAGCAGGCGTCGCGCACGGTCGACATCGTGTGGGCGGGGTTCTTGCTGCTCGGCACGGCCTATATCGTGTGGCGTGTCGTCAGCTTCGTGTTGACCGGCGTGACGATGGCCGAAGTCGGCCACGTGATCGTGCTCGGGCTCATCACACTGCTGCGCGTGGTCGTGCTGATCTCGATCGCGTCCGTGATCTGGGTACCTGTCGGCGTGTGGGTCGGGCTGCGCCCGAAACTCGCCGAGAAGCTGCAGCCGCTCGCGCAGTTCCTGGCCGCGTTCCCGGCGAACCTGCTGTTCCCGGTGTTCGTGATCGTGATCGCGCGCTTCCATCTGAACCCCGATATCTGGCTGTCGCCGCTGATCGTGCTCGGCACGCAGTGGTATATCCTGTTCAACGTGATCGCGGGCGCGACGTCCTATCCGAACGACTATCGCGAAGCCGCGACGAACTTCCGGATCCGCGGCTGGCAGTGGTGGCGCCAGGCGATCCTGCCCGGCATCTTTCCGTATTACGTGACCGGCGCGATCACCGCATCGGGCGGCGCGTGGAACGCGAGCATCGTGTCGGAAGCGGTGCAGTGGGGCACGACCAGGATCGAGGCGCACGGCCTCGGCGCATATATCGCGCAGACCACCGCCGCCGGCGACTTCCCGAAGATCATCCTGGGCATCGCCGTGATGTCCTTGTTCGTTACCCTGTTCAACCGCCTGCTGTGGCGCCCGCTGTATGCCTTCGCCGAAGCGAAGCTGCGGCTCGACTGAGACCGATTGAGAGCGAAACGCGATGCACAATCCGAATGCTATAAACGCCCCCGTCCAGACGTCCCAGCCGCCGCGCCTCGGTGAGGAAATCCTGCGCGTGGATCACGTCTGCCGCGGCTTCAACAAGACGCAGGGCGAACTGCTCGTGCTCGACGACGCAAACCTGTCGCTGCGCGAAGGCGAGATCGTCGGGCTGCTCGGCCGCTCCGGCTCGGGCAAGTCCACGCTGCTGCGGATCATCGCGGGGCTGATCGAGCCGACCGGCGGTGAAGTGACCTACCTCGGCAAGCCGCTGACCGGCCCGGCCGAAGGCGTCGCGATGGTGTTCCAGACCTTCGCGCTGTTCCCGTGGCTCACCGTGCTGCAGAACGTGGAAGCCGGGCTGGAAGCGCTCGGCGTCGGCGCACGCGAGCGGCGCGAACGCGCGCTCGCCGCGATCGACCTGATCGGTCTCGACGGCTTCGAGAACGCCTACCCGCGTGAGCTGTCGGGCGGCATGCGTCAGCGCGTGGGCTTCGCGCGTGCGCTCGTGGTCGACCCGACGATCCTGCTGATGGACGAGCCGTTCTCGGCACTCGACGTGCTGACGGCCGAAACGCTGCGTACCGACCTGCTCGACCTGTGGACGCAAGGCCGGATGCCGATCAAGTCGGTGCTGATCGTCACGCACAACATCGAGGAAGCGGTGTTCATGTGCGACCGGATTCTCGTGCTGTCGTCGAACCCGGGCCGCGTGATCGCCGAGATCAAGGTGCCGTTCAAGCATCCGCGCAACCGCCTCGACCCGGCCTTCCGCAAGCTCGTCGACGACATCTACGCGAAGATGACCGCGCGCCAGACCGGCGAGGCGACGAAGAAGGGGCTCGAGCTCGGCAGCTGGCTGCCGCAGGTTTCAACCAACCTGATGGCCGGTCTGATCGAGACGCTCGCAATGGCGCCGTATCACGGTCGCGCCGACATGCCGGAAATCGCGCGCACGCTGCATCTGGAGGTCGACGACCTGTTCCCGATCGCTGAAGTGCTGCAGTACCTCGGCTTCGCCGACGTGCGCGAAGGGGACGTGTTCCTGACGCCGCCGGGGCGCGTGTTCGCGGAATTCGGCACGCAGGAGCGCAAGCTGATGTTCGCGGATCATCTGCTGAAGCACGTGCCGCTCGCCGCGCGGATCAAGAAGGTGTTGAACGAGCGCCCCGGCCATCGCGCGCCGCGCGTGCGCTTCGAACAGGAGTTGGAGGATTTCCTGTCGGACGGCGCGGCCGAGGAAACCCTCGACGCGGTGATCGACTGGGGTCGTTACGGCGAGATCTTCTCGTACAACGACCAGACCGAAATCTTCAGTCTCGAAGACGTCGAGTCCTGATGCGGTCGGGGCGATTCCGGTGCATCCACCGGAATCGTCCGGATGCTTGCTGCGGCGGGAGTCGGCCGCAGCGGGCCAAGAGCCTGCGGCCTGATCCTGGCGTCCGCAACGGGCGCCGGGTCATGGACACCTGATTGTCTGATCGTGCCCCTGCGGCGGGCGCTGCGGATGGCATTCGCCGAGGATGTCACACCCGGTTTCACTTTTCGACGGCAACGCTTCGTTCACTTCCGACGTCGTCCTTCCCTTCACCACGCGTTGAATGCCTTCGGCATCGGTGCGGCGCGCTTCGACCGGCGCGCGATCGCACCCGTCCTTCAGCAATAAGTATTGGGGATCGATCAGCCGATCGATCGGGCTGCTTTCGGCGCCGAAAATTAGATGCTGACAAGTGGTTATGAATTTCCCTACGGTTTGATATATTTGGCGCCACCAAGGCGGCTGAGAGCGCCTTGAAGGTGAGATGGCGTCCGTATTGCGGCGGGTCCGCCCGACAAAAAAGAACGAGGTTAATGATGAGTTTCGCAGCAAACGGAACCCCCGACGGGATGGGAGGGGGCGGTGCGGCTTTGGCCGGCGGTTTGAGCAACCTGGGTTCGCTTGCCGGCATGGCGGGCCAACTGGGGGCGCTGGCCGGCATGCCGGGCGCGGGGCTGCTGGGCGGTGCCGCGAGCGCGGTGCAACTGGCGCAAACCGGCTTATCGCTGATGGGCAAGGCCCCGGAGTCGATCGCCGAGGCCATCAACAGCCTGACGGGTGCGCTTCCGCGCCTGACCCAGGACAATCGCTTCATCACGATCGAAACGCCACTCGGCCCGGACGTGCTGCTGGTCAGTGCGGCGATCATCGACGAACACGTCAATCAGCTAACCGAAACACATCTCGACCTGCTTTCCCATCGCAACAATATCGAACCGCAGGAAATCGTCGGGCAGCGGGTCAAGATCACGCTCCAGCCCCAGAGCCGCAATTTCAGTCTGACGCGCGTCGTGACGTCGGCGGCGGATACCGAGACGAAGCGATATTTCGACGGTTACGTTGCGTCGTTCGGCCGCGTCGGGAAATCGGGTTCGGTGACCCGCTACGAAATGTCGGTCGTGCCGTGGTTCTGGTTTCTCACCCGCTCGACCGATTGCCGGATCTTCCAGAACCAGACGCCGCAGGACATCCTGAGCGACATTTTCCGCGAGATGGGTTTTTCGGATTTCGAGTTCGCGATGCAGGGCGAACGTCCGAAGCTCGAATACATCGTCATGTACGACGAGTCGTACTACAGTTTCTGCTCGCGCCTAATGGAGCAGGAAGGGCTGATCTGGACGATCCGTTACGAAGAGGACAAGCACATCCTCGTGATCGGCGATACCAACGCGGTGTTCCAGCCGATTCCGAACCTGAAGACCATTCCGTACGAAGTCAACAGCGCGGCCAGCGAGCAGAACGGCATCGATCGATGGGACGAGGCATTCAGTTTCCGGGTCGGCAAGATCACGTACCGGGATTTCAACTACAACCAGCCGTCGTCGCAACTGATGCATGTCGAGGTGCCGACCGTCAATCTGAAGCACCCGAACATCCAGACGACGGAGCGTTATCAGTTCCATTCGCTGTATGACCACGGCGACGACGGGCAGCGTTACGCGTGCTACGCGATGGAAGCGGAAGAAGCGCTCGCGCATCGTTTCAACGGCGCCGGTCATGCGCACGGGATGACGACGAGCGGGCGCTTCACGCTGGTCAATCACGGCACGTCCGCCTACAACAACAAGGATTTCGTGATTCTTCGCGTTCGTCACCAGGTCGCGAACGACTATACCCAGCAGACCTCCAAACTGCCGTACCACAACACGTTTACGTGCCTGCCGATCGACATTCCGTTCAGGCCGGAGCGGCGTACGCCCAAGCCGCACATGCAGGGCACGCAATCCGCGATCGTGGTCGGGCCGAAGGGCGAGGAAATTCACACCGACGGCAGCCGGGTCAAGCTCCATTTCCTGTGGGACCGGCGCGGCAAGCTCGACGGTTCCGATTCGATGTGGGTGCGCGTATCGCAACCATGGGCAGGCAAGGGATGGGGGGGCTCGGCGATTCCGCGGATCGGCCAGGAGGTGCTCGTCTCGTTCAATCAGGGCGATCCGGACAACCCCATCGTCGTCGGCCGTGTGTTCAATGGCGAATCGGGCAACCCGTATCACGGCAGCGGCGGCCAAACGATGGGGATGCGCAGTCAGACGCACAAGGGCGAGGGCTTCAACGAACTGCGATTCTCGGACGTGAACGGCGCCCAGGAAGTCTTTCTGCATGCGCAGAAGGACATGAAGACGATCGTCAAGGACAGCGAGTCTCACACGGTCGAATCCGGTGCGCGGAACGTGTCGGTGCTCAAAGGCGACGAGAGCAAGCATGTCGCAGAAGGCAGCCTGTCGGAAAAGATCGCGAAAGCGCGCTTCACGACGGCCAACACCGTTGGCGTGCAAGCGCTGGCTGGCGACGCCGGACCAGGCAAGCAGAGCTATCAGGCGACGGACGAGATCGAGCATCGGGTCGGCGCGAGCATCGTGACGCTGAAGCCGGACAGCATCAAGTTGTCCCACGGCGCTTCGAGCATCCTGATCAATCAGAGCGGCATTTTCCTCGATGGTCCGGTGATCCATCTGAACCAGGGGCTTTTCGTCACGCCCGAGCAGGCGATGGCGATCGAGTGGGCTAATCAGCAGGCGGTCATCGCGGCGGGTCTCGCGTCAGCCGATCCGAAGGTGCAGGCCGCGGCACGCAAGCTTCAGGCGACGGTGAAGGCGCAGCAACTGGCCAAGCTGGCGGAAGCGGTATACACGCCGGGGACGGCGCCGCCGGGATGGAAGAACGTGTCGAACGATCCTGACGCGCTGAAGAAGTTCGGCATGAGGCCGCAAGATCTGAAGATCCCCGGCAGCAATTTCGGCGCGCAGGTCTACGCACCCGATCCTGCGGTGTTCGGCGACAGCATGAAGCCGACGCTGGCATTCAAGGGCACGCAGCCGACGGTCAAGGAGGACTGGTCGAACAACCTCAGCCAGGGGCTGGGCGACAATTCGCCGTACTACGATCGCGCCGTGACCCTCGGCAAGAAAATCTACGGCTCCGGAAATGCGGGCGGCCTCGACCTCACCGGCCATTCGCTCGGCGGCGGGTTGGCGTCGGCTGCATCGCAGGCGAGCGGCGCTGGCGCGACCACCTTCAACGCGGCAGGCCTCAATCCTGAAACGTTGCCGCTGTACGGCGCCACGCCGCGGGCCTCGTCGATCACGAACTATCGCGTCGACGGCGACATCCTGACGGGCTCGCAGGAAGGCGGGCTCGGCCCGATCAGCGATGTGACGTCCCACCTGATGCCCAAGGCCGTCGGCGAGCAGATCACCATTCCGGGCACCAGCGTGACGACGGTCCAGCGGCACATGATGGGGCAGGTGACGAGCGGATTGAATACGACCGTCGCGGAGCAGCAATCGTCGCTGCTCAGTCAACTTCAGGGACATTGATGAAATACAGCAAGGTCATTGCCGCGGGCGCGGTTGTCGCGGTAATCGGTTTGTCGTCGCCGTTCTGGTGGCCGACTCAAGCACAGGAAACAAAAATGGCAGACTTCAAACGTTATCCGCCCGAAGATTTTTTCACGGGACAGCAACTCGAGCTGGCGCGTGCCATTCGCGACGGGAATCTGGAGCAGGTCAAGGCGCTCGCGCCGCATACCGATCTCGCTGCGCTGGGCAACACGAAGGCGAGCCTGTTGTCGTTCGCAGTGCAGGAAGCCGTGCCGGTGAAGACGGATGCCGCCAACGTGCGCCTTCAGATCGTCAGCGAACTGGTGCGGGACGGCGCGAAGCCCGAACAACCGTTCGGCGAGAATGGCGCGAACGTCGCATATCTGGCCGCGCGGGCCGACACGCCGAACCTGCTCAAAGCGTTGCTCGCCGGCGGCATGAATCCGGATCTCAAGTACGACGGCGATACACCGCTGCTCTTCGCCACGTGCAAGGACACGCTGTTGCCGCAAATGCGCGTACTGGTCGAGCACAAGGCGAACGTCAATGTGCGGGATTCGATGAAAGAAACCGCGCTTTTCGAAGCGACGCGCCTGCGGCAATGGGACGTCGTCGATTATCTGCTCGCGCACGGCGCCGATCCGTCGGTGAAGAACGACAACGGCCTCGCGTACGCGAAGGTCCTCGGCGACGAACTGCAACAGACGCCGAAAGGTTCGCCGCAGCAGGGCCGCATCGAAGCCATTCACAAGCGTCTGGTCGCGGCTGGCGTGCAGTAACGTTGCCCCGTGACGGTTGCGTCGGCTGCGGCCGTGCAGCCGGCGAACAGTTTCAATCCGGCACCTGCCCCGACGGGCCGGCCGAACCGAGAAGAGCATGTCCGAATATCAGATGAACGATGCCGTCATTCAGTTGCCGGCGCACTTCAAAGACAAGACGATTCACCTGTTTACGGTCGATGAAACGGGTAGCGGTAGTAGCGGATTCACTTTCGTGGTTTCGCGCGCGCCGATGGAGCCGGACGACACGGTCGATACGTTCGTGACGCGGCTGGTCTCGGAGATGCGCAAGTCGCTGCCGCGTTTCGAATTGAAGCATCTGGAAAACCGGGAAATCGACGGCGAAACCGCCCGTGAAATCGACTATCGCTGGGTGTCGGAAGGCGCGCCGCTGCATCAACGCCAGACGGTCGTGATGTCGCCGAAGGCGGGGCGCGAACGCGTGGCGATCAGTTTCATCGGCACTTGTCCGAAGTCGTTTACCGAAGAGAAGAGCAAGGAATACAAGAGCCTGCTCGCGAGTGTCGTGCTCGCCCGGCCCGATCGGGCAGCCTTCGTGCCGATTGCGCTCGGCCAGGACGAGGCCGGCATCGTGTTCGTGCTGCACGAGCCGAGCGCGACGCTGTACGCGCTCACGGGCATGGCCGAACTGTATCGGCATGACGTCACGGAAATGTTCGACGACACCGCATTCTTCGGCTCGGGCGGCGAACCGCTGGTGCTGCAGCCGGCCCCGGACGGGCAATCGGCGTGGCGCGCGAAGGACGGCCGTCAATTCGCGCTGTGGACGGTGGATTTGCGCGAGCACGCATCGCTGAGCGATCGACTTGGCGGTGTGACGTCGGTGAAGGGCATGACCGGCATGCAGAGCGTCGAGGCCGTGCGTGCTTACCTGAGCGCGGTTGCGAACGCGGGCTGACGGGGAGCGGGCGTGGATACATTACTGGCGGCTGCGCGGTTGGGCGATCCTATCGCGCATACGGCATCCAAGGGATGGATGATCGCCGGGCTGATCGCGGGTGCAGTAATCGGCGCCGTCGCGGTGGTCGCGACGGGCGGTGCTGCGTTGACGATCGTCGCTGCAATCGCGGCGGGCGCTGCTGCGGGCGGCGGTCTCGGCGAAGTGCTGGGCACGATGTCATGGGCGCCGCGGCATGTCACTGGAAGTCTCATAAAGGGTTCGCCCAACGTCTTCATCAACAGTCGCGCGGCGATGCGGGCCATCCTGAGCGTGGGCCTGTGCAGCGATCACGCGGGCCCGCCGCAGGTGGTCGCGCAGGGTTCGTCGACGGTCTTCATCAACAGCCGGCCGGCGAGCCGCAAGGAAGACCGGATGATGTGCGGCGCGTTGATCAACGACGGATCGCCGAACGTGTTCATCGGCGGCCCGGCGGTCGGGGAGTTCAATCCCGAGATTCCGGCTTGGGTCAACTGGACGATGCTGGCAGTCGGCGTGGCGGCGACCGCCGTGCTCGCCGGGCCGGCGATCGCGATTCTGGGCGCGGCCGGCGGGTTCGTCGGCGGGGAAGTCGGTTCATGGGTCGGCGGCAAGGTGTTTGGAGAAGGGTCGGACGGGCAGAAGTGGTCGATGCTTGGCGGCAGCCTCCTGGGAGGGGCTGGCGCGGCAAAGGGAGCCGGGCTCGTTGGCGGTGCGAAGGGCGCCGGGTCCGTTGCGGGCGAAATCTCTGCCGGGGAAGCCGCCGCCGACGCGCTTGCCGGCACGCTGCCCAAGGCCGGCGCGACGAGTCCTTTCGATTACGTGGTCGATTCGATGCCGGCGGACCTCGTCAGCAATCCAAAGGGTGTCTACGGGTACACGCCGGTAGAAGGATCCGAGTTTGCGGCGCCCAAGTGGCCGGTCGACTGGACGAATGCGGAGCAAGTTGCCAATGCCCGGAACGTGCGGCTCGAATACCATCAGGGCCTGGCCGACGAGAGTGCATGGGTATCCGACATGCGCGCCAGCGGCGCCAGCGAAGAAAGTATTGGGCGGCAGATCGTCGACATGCGCAATCAAACCCGGATGTCGAAATACGCCGAGGACAAGCTGCCGATGTTGTATGAGCGCAATATGGCGAAATACGGAAACAAGTACGGTCCGACGTATGAAGCATTGCTTCAGAAATATGGTAGCCCGGAGGGGGTGATTGCCGCGGGGACACGCAGCAACCCTACAATGGACATTCTTACTGGCATCGCGAAGGTTGGAAAATGATGAAGAACGTGCAACTCGGCGTGATCAATCGCCCGTCGAGCTTCGTCGAGCTGAATCTGGAGACAGGCGTGTTTTCCGCGCTGGTCGGAGACGGTTACGTGGCGCGGGGGAATTACATCTCTGTCGAGGGCCAGGACGTTGCTGTCTTCGCGGCGGATCGGCAGCTGTATCTTCAATGGAACAAAAAGCGCTGGAACTTCGCGGATCTCGGACACAACGTCAAGTACGAACACGACTTCCACCGCGGGATGACGACTTTTTCCATTGATGGCGATGCGATTCAGTATCCCGCCTGGTGGGTTGGCGATGAAACATTCGATCCGAATCTGCCAGAGCTCGATGAAGACGAGGATCACTTCGCCTATATCGCAAGCCTCGCCAAAAACAAGGAATTGCAGAGATCCCTGATCGATGTCTGGAGTCGCTAGGCGCGCGCCCGGCCCATTTTGTGTCGCCCTGGATTACAACCCGGACGATGCGCTGTCCGCGAAGATCAAGGAACGCGTGGCGCAGCTTCGCACGCGTCTGTAACCACGAAAGTACGCAGAACGACACGGACGCCACGCACGATGCGCGGCGCATCGCCCCGTTACTGCAAATTCCCCCAGCGGTCGACGGCCGGTTCGGCCGACGCCCACTTCCAGTGCGTGCCTTGCTGGCACGCATTCGCGAAATACCAGTCGGCCTTGTCGCCGTCCTTCACCGAGAACGCGAATTCCTTGCACAGCGCGAGCGCTGTCGAGTACGCACGCGTGACGCGCACCTCGCCTTCGCCGTTTTCGAGCGGCAGCGTGTTCTTCACCTTCCACGGCTTCACCTCGCCGACGGCCAGGCTGCCTGCCGCCTTCGCGATCGCGTCCTGCTGATTCTGATGGAGCTGCTTCATCGTGCGGTTGACGGCCTCGTCGGTCGCCGCCTGCACGGCGATCCCGACGCCGACACCGACCGCCGGATTCGCGGTGACGAGGCCCGTCGCCGCGCCGGCGAGCGCGCCGCTCGCCGCGCCGACCGAGCCGCAGCCCGACAGCGCGGCGCTGGCCGCGCACAGGACGCCGATCGCCGCGATACGAATCGCGACGCTCATTGCAGCGCGCCCCAGCGTTCGGTCGCGGGTTCGGCCGACGCCCATTTCCACACAGGGCCGTCGCGGCAGATCGTGGCCACGTAGAACGCCGATTCGGCGGCCTTGTCGGCCTTCGCGGGCGTGTCGACCGCGAACACGATTTCCTTGCAGTCGAGCGGGCCGATGCTGATCATCCGGCTGACCGTCACGCGGCCCTGTTCGTCGTCCTCGATCGGGAAAGAATGGTGCGTCGCCCACGGCGCGACGCCCCCGACGTCGAGCGGGCCGGCCGCTTTCGCGATCTGCTCCTGCGTGTAGCGGTGCGCGACCCGCTGCGTGTACTGGACGCCCGCACGCGCGCCGGCGACGGCGCCGAGGCCGATACCCGTCGCGACGGCGGCGTTGTTGGTGACCTTGGAAGCAATCGCGGCGCCCGCGATACCGGCACCGGCTGTCGCGCCTTCGCTGTACAGCGAGTTGCAGCCGGACAGCAGTGCGGCCGTGGCGATCGCGGCCAGCACGATGCGCGCCGGCATGGCCCGACGCGGCGGTTCGAAACGAATCTTCATCCCTGAGTGCAAGTCCTGTCTGGGTGAGCGGCGACGCATGCGCGCCCCCATGCCGCGTCATTGTTTCGCAATTGTCATAGGAAAACTGCAAAGCTTTGACAAATCACCGGGCGGCGGCTCGCGCGTACGCGCGGCGCTATTGTCGGACAGTCCGCTGAGCAGGGGTCGAAACGTTACAAATTGAAGGTAATTGTTACCGTGGCATGCGAGCAAGCCACCTAGACTGTTTTGCTATGGAATGTTTCTACGACGGCTCCGAGCCGCGTTGCATATGAGACACCCAGCCATGCGCCGTTCGAAACGGTTTTCTCCCCGGCCGCCCGATTCGGGTGTCGAGCGCCCGCGTCCGCAGACCGATGCGCCGGCCGGCGCGCCCGACGCGACGCCGTCCGACGGCGATCACAACCAGGGCGGCGCACGTCCTGAAGGGCTCGACTATCAACGCGATCTCGGCCAGGAGCAGGACGCTTGATGCCGTCGCCGTTGCATTCCGCCGCCGCATTTCCTTGCGCTCGTTGTTGCATCGCTCACATCTGAATCGCCGCGCGACCGCCTTCGGGCCGTCGCGTCCGCCTTGGCGCGCGCCGCGCGTCATCCCATCGAATCGAGGAGGGGAAGCCGCATGAGCAGATTGATCGTGGTATCGAACCGTGTCGCCGCCGGCGAGGACACGCGCCCGAGCGCAGGCGGCCTCGCGGTCGGCGTGATGGACGCGCTGAAGGAAACCGGTGGCGTCTGGTTCGGCTGGAACGGCGAGATCGTCGGTACGCCCGACGCCGCACCCGCCATCCAGCGGGACGGCAACGTCACGTATGCGACGCTCGGGCTCACCCGGCGCGACTACGATCAGTACTACCGCGGCTTCTCGAACGCGACGCTGTGGCCGGTGTTTCACTACCGCGGCGATCTCGCGCGCTTCGACCGGCAGGAGTACGCGGGCTATCTGCGCGTGAACGCGATGCTCGCGAAGCAGCTCGCCGCGCTGCTGCGGCCCGACGACCTGATCTGGGTGCACGACTATCACCTGCTGCCGTTCGCGCATTGCCTGCGCGAACTTGGCGTGAAGAACCCGATCGGCTTCTTTCTGCACATTCCGTTTCCGTCGCCCGACATGCTGCGCGTCGTGCCGCCGCACGAGGAGCTCGTGAAGTTCATGTGCGCGTACGACATCGCGGGTTTCCAGACCGATGCCGACAAGCAGGCGTTTACCGACTACATCGAGCGGCGCGGCGTCGGTGCGGCGAGCGACGACGGGATGCTGCATGCGCACGGCCGCGTCGTGAAGGTCGCCGCCTATCCGATCGGCGTGCATCCGGATGCGATCGCCGAGGCAGCCGTCCAGTACGGCTCGCGCAAGCCGGTGAAGATGCTGAGCGATGCGCTCGCCGGCCGCAAGCTCGTGATGAGCGTCGACCGGCTCGACTATTCGAAGGGGCTCGTCGAACGCTTCCAGTCGTTCGAGCGGATGCTCGCCAACGCGCCGGGCTGGCAGGGGCGCGTGTCGCTCGTGCAGATCGCGCCGCCGACGCGTTCCGACGTGCAGACCTACCAGCGCATTCGCGAAATGCTCGAAGGCGAGGCCGGCCGCATCAACGGCCGCTTCTCGCAGCTCGACTGGACGCCGATCCAGTACCTGAACCGCAAGTACGAGCGCAATCTGCTTATGGCGTTCTTCCGGATGTCGCAGGTCGGCTACGTGACGCCGTTGCGCGACGGGATGAATCTCGTCGCCAAGGAGTACGTCGCATCGCAGGATCCGGCCGATCCGGGCGTGCTCGTGCTGTCGGAGTTCGCGGGCGCGGCGGCCGAGCTGACCGGTGCGCTGCTCGTCAATCCTTACGACGTGTCGCAGATGGCCGACGCGCTCGAGCGCGCGCTGTCGATGCCGCTCGCGGAGCGGCAGGCGCGTCACGAGGAGAACCTCGCGCGGCTGCGCGAGAACAACCTGTCGGTCTGGCGCGATACGTTCGTCGCCGACCTGCGCAGCGTCGCGGCGGTCGCGTCGGTCACGCAGCGCGCGGGCCGGCGAGCCGCGCATGTCTGAGCGCGTGGAGGAGGGCGGCGCGCAGGATGTGTCCGCCCGCTTCTTCGTCGTGACAGGCGGCCCCGGCTGCCGTGCGTGAGCTGAAGGCGCGCGTGCGCTTCGTGATGGACGCGCTCGACGCCGCGTGACCGGCGCTCGCCGCGCACGCGGCGGCGTCAGGTTGCCGCGTCGGGGCGCGGCGACGCGATGCGCAGCATGCTGACCACCGCGGCGAGCGCCGCGAACACCGTGGCGACATAGAGCGCGATCGTCGGCCCACGGTCGGGCGCCAGCCCGAAAATCAGTGCGACGAGCGCGGCACCGAGCGTCTGGCCCGTCAGGCGCGCCGTGCTCAGCATCCCACCCGCGCCGCCGCTGCGCTCGCGCGGCGCCGACGACAGCATCGCTCGATTGTTCGGCGACTGGAACAGCCCGAAACCCGCGCCGCACAGCGCCATCCGCCACACGATGTCGACGGTGCCAGGATGCGCGCCGATCGTCGCGAGCGACAGTAGCCCGGCCGCGAACAGCGCAAGTCCGATTCCGCCGAGGATGCCGGCCGAGTAGCGATCCGACAGCACGCCGGCGAGCGGCGCGGCGAATACGATCACGAGCGGCCAGGGCGTCATGTAGAGGCCGGTTTCGACCTGCGAGAAACCGAGCGAATGCTGCAGCCAGAACGGCAGCGCGACGAACGCGAGCATCTGCGACGTGAACGACGCAACCGACGTGCAGATCGACAGCGCGAACATCGGGATGCGCATCAGGTCGACCGGTAGCAGCGGCGCCGGCTGCGACAGCTGTCGCTTCACGAAGAAGTAGCCGACGGCGAACGCGATCGCCAGTTCGGCCGCGACGTACGCGTGGCTTTCGCCGTGACCGAGCCCGTCGACGGCCATGATCAGCAGGCCGAACACGCACGCGTTCATCAGCGCGCTCGGGAAGTCGTACGGTGCGTCGTGCAGCGGGTTGGCCGGCAATGCACGGAGGCTGCCGAACACCGCGGCGATGCCGATCGGCACGTTGACCGCGAACAGCCAGGGCCACGACGCGAACGACAGGATCGCCGATGCGACCGTCGGGCCGATCGCCGACGACAGCGCGACCACCATCGCATTGATCGACAGCCCGCGCCCGAGCATCGACGACGGGTAGATCATCCGCACGAGCGCCGCGTTCACGCTCATGATGCCGGCTGCACCGAACCCCTGTATCACGCGCATCACGGCGAGCATGGGCAGCGAGCCGGCGAGCGCGCAGCCGAGCGACGCCGCGGTGAAGAGCCCGAGCCCGGCGATGTAGATGCGGCGATAGCCGACGCGTTCGCCGAGCGACGCGAGCGGCAGCAGCGTGATCGTGACCGCGAGCTGGTACGCGTTGACGATCCAGATCGATGCGGCATCGGACGCGTGCAGGTCGCGCGCGATCGTCGGCAGCGCGACGTTCGCGATGGCGCCGTCGAGCACGGCGAGCGTGATGCCCAATGCGACGCAGACGATTGCCCAGTAGCGTTGCGGAAGCGGCAGGCCGGTATCGGCGTTCATGACGGGAGCGAAGGCGTGATTGGCCGCGTGCCCGGATGCCGGTTGCGTGCGCAACCATGCTCGCGGGCGGAGGCGGTGGTGAACGGCCCGGTCAGCCTGGCGGCGCCGGAGCGGGACCGGTCGAGTGTATCACCGGGCCGCGTCGAGCGACGCCGCCGCCGGCCGGCGGCCGGTGCGTGCACTCAGCCTTCGAAGTCGAGGCCGCCGAGCCGCACGAGCGGCGCGGCCTGCGTGCGCGACACGAGATCGATGTCGCGCGCGCCCTGCCATGCGCTCAGCTTCCTCGGCAGCGCGCTCAGGTAGTGCTCGAATCGCGCGGGCCCGTCGGGTCCCATCAGTCGTTCGATCTCGTCGGTGTCCCAGGTCAGTTCGAGGTTCAGCGGATGCGCGAAGCCGCTCACGTGCTCGTGCGGCGCGCTGCGGATCTGCACGCGCGTCGGTTGTCCGTGCCCGCCGTACGGGACGACGTCGGTCAGCACGTGATCGGCGAAGTAGGCGGCGATCGCCTGCGCAATGCGCGGCGCGAATTCGGTATCGAAACGGCGGGCGGTTTCGGGCTGCATGAAGGTGTCTCCTGTGTGCCGAAAATCGTAGCACGGCCGTGCCGCGTTTCGGTGTGCGCGATACGCGTAATGGCGCGTTACCACTTGCTGCATCTATTACGGCCGCGCGCAGCCACAATGCATCGCATCCAGTACCACTTCGCGTGGGAGTCCATCATGAAAAGAATTGCCGCAGTATGTGTCCTCGCCGGTTCGCTCGCCGTGGCGGGCCCGGCGTCCGCGCATGGTCGCGACGGGGGCGCCATCATCGGCGCGCTGATCGGCGGCGCGGTGCTCGGCGCGATCGTGACATCGGCGATGAATCCGCCCGTCGCGTACCAGGCGCCCGTGTATCAGGCACCGGCCTATCAGCCGCCGACGTACTACCAGGCCCCGGCTTACCAGCAGCCGGCTTATCCGACCTATCAGCAGGCGCAGTACCAGGACGACGGCCAGGACTATTGCTACGACCGCTATCAGCGCCCGTACGTGTGCGGCGCGCCGGTGTCGGGCGGCTATGCGCGGCCGGCCGGCTGGTAAGCGGGCTTGTGATCGGGCCGGTGATTGGGCCGGTGATTGGGCTCGTCTCCGCGTGGCCGGTGCCGATTGAGTGAATCGCCGGTACGCAGGAAGACAAAAGGAAAGGCCCTCGTGCGATGCGAGGGCCTTCGTCATTTCTCGGGTGTCGGCTTTGGGGCGCCAGACGGCAGCCGAGCGAAGCCGCGTGCGGATACAAACGGTTGCAATTGGATCCGCGGGATCAGTGACGATGGCCGCCGTCGCCGCGTCCGCCGCCGCCTTCGTTCCAGTCGCCGCGACGTCCGCCGCCGCGTCCCCAGCCGCCATGGTCCCCACGATCGCCACGATCGCGATCCCAGCGGCGGTAGTCGCGGTGTCCGCGATCCCAGTCGCGTCCGCCGCCGCCACCCCAGATATTGACCGTGCCATAGACGGGGGATGCCCCGTAGGCCGGCCCGTATGCGTAGCCGGGATCGGAATAGTAGGTCTGTCCGTAGCCGTAGCCATATCCGGCGTCCGGACCGACGACGCACCCGGCCAGCAACGTGGCGACGCCGGCGGCGGCAATGAGCTTCAGCATGATGTTCTCCGTTGGTTCCCCTATAAGTACCGCGCGCGGGGATTGCCGGCTGTTTGCAATTGTGTCGCCAAATTACAGCCTCGTAAGGTCGCGCGATGAAAGTGTTAGCATCGGGGCCTATTTTGTTTTTCAGGAGCACATCGATGAAATTCGCGATCCGGGCCGCCCTGGCCGCCCTTTGCGTGACGACCGCCGCCGCCTGCGCGGCGGGGCCCGCATCGGCGCCCGCCGTGCCGGCCGAATCGATCAAGATGTTCCCGCAGCCGGCGGCTGGCCAGCAGCGCGCGGTGATCGCGTTGCCCGCGCTCGAGAACGAAGGCGATGCGCGTGTCGAGCTGATGATCGGCAAGATGCTGCAGACCGACTGCAACCAGCAATGGTTCGGCGGCGAGTTGACCGCAGAGGACGTGAAGGGCTGGGGCTATACGTACTACCGGCTGACCGACGTGAAGGGGCCGGCGTCGACGCTGATGGCCTGCCCGGGCCAGGCGCCGCAGCAGCGCTTCGTGCAAGTGCGCGGTGACGGCCAGCTGCTGCGCTACAACAGCCGCCTGCCGCTCGTCGTGTACGTGCCGGACGGTTTCGACGTGCGCTACCGCGTGTGGCATGCGTCGAAGGACGTGCAGCACGCCGTCACGCAGTAACGCACCGACCGCCGCGGTCATGCGGGGCGCTTGCCGCTGCATGGCCGCCCGGTCTCGCGGGTTTCTCTCCCGAGCCCGTCGCTATCCGCCGCTCGCATCCGCGAGTGCCGGCCATGCGGCCAGCGCGATTTGCGCGACCGCCTCCAGATCGCGACGGCTCGCGCCGCAGCGCGTCTGAATCGCCATCCCCTGTTGGACCGTCACGGAGTAGTGCGCGATCGCATCGAAGTTCGCGTGCGCGGCGAGCTCGCCGGTTACCACGCCTTCGCCAAGCCGCGTGCGTAATGCGCCGACCGTCTGCTTGCGCATCGCGATCAGCGTTTGCCGTACCGCACCGCCGAACGCAGGCGCTTGCGCACGATCTCGGCGCGCGCGGCATCACGGTCAATCTCGTGCATCCGGGGGCGACCGATACGACATGAATCCGGCCGACGGTGAGCACGCCGCCGCACAACGTTCGCGGATGGCGCTTCCGCAGTGCGGCACGGCCGAGGATGTGGTGGCGCTCGTCGCGTTAGTCGTCGAGCTGGAAGGGCAGGTCGATCAACGGGACGGAGTTGGCGGCCGACGGCGGCGCGAATGCGTAAGGGGCAATGGCCGATGCGACCTGATCGGACGGAGTGACGTTGACTACGGGCAGCCGAGCTGCCGATGCTCGACCTCCAGATCGGCTCGTTTGTCGTAAGCACGCAGCTCGTTGCGCGGCTTGCCGTCCGGGCCGATGCCGCGCACGACCTTGTGGCCGCGGTCCGGCGCATGTTTGACGGCATCGATGCCGGCGGCCAGTTCGCTGCAGCGAGCAACGGGCGACGCGCGTTCCGGCCGGTGTGTTGCCGCATCCGCGACGTTGGCGACGCCCGGGCTGACGTATCGCTGCTTCGGCGTCGCGATGCCGGTCGCGCTTGCGACATCGGCGGCATTCGCCGTGCAGATCAGCGCCGAAGACATGGCTAGGGCCGCGAGTGTTTGAGTCATGGTCGAGGTCCGGGGGGGCGATGAAGTTTCGGGATTCTACGTAATCTACGGTGCATGTCGATTGCGCAAGGTCCAGGTGCGATCGCATGTCGCATGTTGTCGTGATGACGCGGCGATGAATGCAAGAGGATAACGAACTATTTAACAGGTGAAATGCGGAATTCATTTACAAAGTGATCAAGCGTACTTACGATGACGCCAATTTGGGCTAGCGGAACTTCGTATGCGTACAGTCGATCGGGCGACGTTTGCCGCGCTCTGCCTTTGTCTTGCCGCATGTGGCGGCGGTGACGACAACGCTGCGGCAGGCGTGCAGACCGTTGCGGGCACATCGACATCGTCTGGCGCAACGGCTTCATCGACGAATTCCGGCAGCCCGGCGTCGACCGCCGGGCCTACCGGTACGGCGTCCGGCGCGACGCTTCCGCCTGCCAATGGCACCAAACCCGTTCTCGTCGCCGATGTGACGGTCTTCCCGGCCGCCGACGGCAGCGACCAGGCCGACGCGTTGCAGAAAGCATTCGACAGCCTGCGTGCCGGCCAACGCCTGGTCATCGCACCGGGACGCTACGTCGTCGGGCATTCGCTTGCCGTGACGGTGCCCCAGGCGGTGATTTCCGGATATGGAGCGACGCTGGCCGCCACGAACCCGGCCGACCAGACGCTCGTGATGAGTGGCGCGGGTTCGACGCTCGTCGGCGTGACGCTGGCCGGCACCGGCACGACGCGCCTCACGACGCCCGAGTCGACGAAAGTCGAGGTGACGGGCTCGGACGTTCAGGTGCTCGGCGTGACGATCCAGGGCGGCGCGAGCGCCGGGATCTTCGTGTTCGGCGGCA
Source organism: Burkholderia sp. FL-7-2-10-S1-D7 (assembly GCF_001524185.1). Taxonomy (NCBI): domain Bacteria; kingdom Pseudomonadati; phylum Pseudomonadota; class Betaproteobacteria; order Burkholderiales; family Burkholderiaceae; genus Burkholderia; species Burkholderia sp. FL-7-2-10-S1-D7. The sequence continues at coordinate 111,089 of NZ_LOWY01000022.1, forward strand.
ACGGTATCGCGATCGTGGGCAATACCGTTCAGGCGACGCTGGCCGACGGCATCCATACGACTTACGGTTCGACCAACGTGCTGGTGCAGAACAATACGGTGGCCGGCACCGGTGACGACCTGATCGCCGTGGTCAGCTATCTCGGCGACGGCCGCCTGAGCAACAACGTGCTGATCGACCATAACGCGGTGTCGGGCAACGCGTGGGGGCGCGGCATCACCGTCGTCGGCGGGCAGGCAGTAACGATCTCGAACAATACGGTCGACGGCGTCGAGAAGGCGGCGGGAATTCTGGTCGCACAGGAGGACAGCTGGAAAACCTACGGGTCTTCGAACGTCGTCATCACGGGCAATACGGTGACCAACATTCAGACCGCGAACGTGAACAACGGGCTGCAGCCGACGCAGCAGGGCGCGATCGAGCTGGATACGTGGTCGGGAACCGTGTCGGATGTCACCGTGGCGGACAACCGCGTGTCGGGCTCCGGCTATGCGGGTTTCCGGGCGTACGGGAACGTGTGTTCGTTCAGTGTGACGGGCAACACGTTTTCGTCGATTGCCGGCTTGCCGGTCTCGCTGTTGACGAATGGTTGCGCGGCGAACCAGATCGTCGTCGATGCGAATCGGCTCGGGGACGGCAGTCTGCTGGCGCTGCCGGCCGGGGCGTCGCCGACGGGGACGTTTGCCGTGACGGGTGCGAATGCGAGTCTGATGCCGCAGGTCAGGACCGGGTTGATGCAGTGACGGGGCGGTGAGGCTGCAAGGCGGGTGGGTGTTGTGTGGCAAAGCCTGGCGTAGGTGGTCGCGGCCGAACAGGGGACCAGGCGGGAACGTGCGCGAATCAGCGGCCGGATGCAGCAAATGCGGGGGACGCAGGTTTCAGGCACAACTCGACCGCCCGAACGCGTTCTGGGTATGAATACATGGACTTTGGCCGCATTCACTTCGGTCCAGCCATTCTTCTGGGTCGTAAACCACTCGCGCGCGACGGCTTCAAACGTCGATGCGGATTCGATCGCTCGGGTGCGTTTTGCTTCTCGCTTCTGCTCGGTCGGATCGGTGTCGGCGGCCAGTTGCTTCCGCACATTGAGACAGGCCCGTCGAGCCTCAGCCAGTGTCACCGCTGGATAGACGCCGAAGGCGGCGCGCTTCTCGTTGCCGTCGAATCGGTACTTCATCCGCCGTTAGCGCGATTCGTTCGGCATTACCTCTAGGTACAGCCCCTTGCCGTCTGCGAGGCGATAGGGCTTGTCGGCAGGCTTGGCCTTGCGGATCTGCATCTCGGTGAGCGGGGTAGCGCGCTTCGGCATGGCGTGGGGGCATCGAGTTTGGGGGCATGGAGGCATGTCCCAAAAGATGCCCACAGGTTAGGTTGCTTGTAGTGGGCAACCTTGGGTAGTGATGGCAGCAAAAGCCTAGGCGACACAGGGATGTGCGCGATTTTTGGGGAAAGCTTGGGAAGTATTGGGAACTAGGCTGGTCCCCGACAGAATTCATGTTTCCTATCTCACGGCTGGGTGGGTTCAGCGGGTTCAGATTATCCGTAGATATCAACAAAAATACCGACAGGCGTATCGGCGTAGGCTGGATTAGCCGAAGGGGACGTTGTGCGTAAGCTTGTCGTGCCGTCGGAAGCAAAAATATCTGGAGATTTGGAGATGGACGACCGGGCAGGCGGTATCCATTCCGTCTCTTTGCGAACTGCTCCGCCGTCTGGAACGTTCCGCGCAAAGAATCGCGCCGCGCCGACGCTTACCCGGTGTGCTGCTGGTGTAGCCGTTGCGTGGCTGCCATCTTGAGCCAAGGGCGGTTGGCCATTCCGGCTATCCCGGCGCCGATTTTCGTCCCGCAAACTGAAGTTGACTCAAGTCAATCGTTCATACGAGCTGGCACCTAACCTGATGCTAACCAGTCGTTACGCTTCGCCCCGGTATCCGATGCGCCGGCAGGCATTGCGACGCTTGCTTCGCATCTACAAGACGCTCGCGTCTCGTCACGATACGTGCCAAGTGTGTCTGCCGGTGAGGCAACGTCGCGGCATCCGCCGTATACAACGTTTTTACGCTTTCGCGAGCGCCCTTACCGCCAAGTTTACTGGGGTCCACCTACGCTGAATTTAGCGGAAGTCCAACAGGAGGCACGCTCATGGATCTCCTTTACCTGATCGGCATCGGCGCTTTTGCCGGCTTGATCGCCACGATGGTTGCCGGTTGCGACAAACTCCGCCGCGTAAAGGGAGGCCGGCCATGATCGCGTGGATGATGTGGCTCGCCGGAGCATCGACGTTCATTCTTTTCGCCTATCTCCTTTATGCGCTGCTGCGCGCGGAGGATCTCGAATGAACCTCAACAACCTGCTCCAGACCGCACTTTATATTGTCATTTTGACTGCGCTGGCACTGCCGCTCGGCCGTTACATTGCCAGCGTGCTCGACGGCTCGTCCATGGTCGTCCGGCGTATCGGCCGCCCCGTCGAATCGTTGCTGTTCAGGCTCGCGGGTGTCGATCCCGGCACCGAGATGTCATGGAAACAATACGCGCTTGCGGTGCTCGTCTTCAACGCGCTCGGCGTGCTCGTCGTCTATGGCGTGCTGCGCCTGCAGCAATGGTTGCCGGGCAATCCGCAGGGATTCGGTCCGATGTCGCCCGATGCCGCATTCAATACGGCCGTCAGCTTCGCGACCAACACCAACTGGCAGGATTACACGCCTGAGCAGGCCGTCAGTTACTTGACGCAAATGACGGGCCTGACCGTGCAGAACTTCTTTTCCGCCGCGACCGGCATTGCCGTCGTGATCGCGCTGGTCCGGGGTTTCGCGCGCCATTCGGCGAAAACGATCGGCAATTTCTGGGTGGACCTGACACGCATCACGCTGTATATCCTGATGCCGATCGCGACCGTCATCGCGCTGGTGCTCATGAGCCAGGGCGCGATTCAGAATTACCTCGCTTACGTCGACGTCCCGACGCTCCAGGTCACGACCTATCAGGCGCCAAAAACGGATGCGCAGGGTAATCCGGTGAAGGATGCGAAGGGCAATCCGGTGATGATCGAGCAGAAGGCCGACAAGCAGACAATCGCGATGGGGCCGGTGGCCTCGCAGGAAGCGATCAAGATGCTCGGCACCAACGGCGGTGGTTTCTTCAATGCCAACTCCGCGCATCCGTACGAGAACCCGACGCCGTTTGCCAACTTCGTGCAGATGATCGCGATGCTTGTGATCCCCGCGGCGCTGTGCGTCGTCTTCGGCAGGGTGGTTGGTGACGCGCGCCAGGGCTATGCGATCCTCGCGGCGATGACGATTGCGTTCGCAGTCGCCTGTTGGGGCGAGATTTCCGCCGAGCAGGCCGGCAACCCAGTGTTCACGACGCTGCACGTCGATCAGCGTGCGACTGCCAGCCAGGACGGCGGCAATATGGAGGGCAAGGAAACCCGCTTTGGCATCGCGCAGTCGGGTATCTTCACCGTCGCGACGACTTCCGCCTCCTGTGGCGCGGTCAACAACATGCATGACTCGTTGACGCCGATGGGCGGATTCGTGCCGCTGTTGCTGATCGAGCTGGGCGAAGTGATCTACGGTGGCGTCGGCTCCGGTCTGTACGGGATGCTCGTGTTCGCGCTGCTCGCGGTGTTCGTCGCCGGGCTGATGATCGGGCGCACCCCAGAATACGTTGGCAAGAAGATCGAGTCGTACGAGATGAAGATGGTGTCGATTGCGGTTCTGCTGACGCCTCTGCTCGTGCTGGTCGGCGCGTCGGTCGCCGTGCTGTCGGCGGCAGGCGTGGCGGGCATTGCGAACCCCGGGCCGCACGGCTTTTCGGAGATCCTGTACGCATACAGTTCCGCCGCGAACAACAATGGCAGCGCCTTCGCTGGTCTTTCGGTCAATACGCCCTTCTACAACGTAACGCTTGCGATCGTCATGTGGTTCGGCCGGCTCGGCACGATCGTGCCAGTGCTCGCGATCGCTGGCTCACTTGCGGACAAGAAGCGCCTTGCCGTCACGGCCGGTACGTTGCCGACCCACGGGCCGCTGTTCGTGGTGTTGCTCCTCGGGACCGTGGTGCTGGTTGGCGCGTTGACCTATGTGCCTGCACTGGCGCTCGGGCCGATGGTCGAGCACCTGATGATGATTGCAGGTCACTGATGTCCTTGATGGCGAGGCAAGCATGACTTCCCATACCGAACCTCCGATGCATGGTCCGGACAATCTTGGCCATACCCGTATCGCGGCACGGTCGATGTTCGATCCAGCCATCATGCGGCCGGCGCTGATTGATTCATTCCGCAAGCTCGCGCCTCGCACGCAACTGCGTAATCCAGTGATGTTTTGCGTGTACGTCGGCAGCATCCTGACGACGATCCTCTGGCTTGCCGCGTTGCGCGGCGAAGCGGAGGCGCCTGCGGGCTTCATTGTCGCGATCGCGCTGTGGCTGTGGTTCACCGTGCTGTTTGCGAATTTCGCGGAGGCGCTCGCCGAAGGGCGCTCAAAGGCGCAAGCTGCTTCGCTGCGCGCGGCGCGTCACGATGTCATGGCGAAGAAACTCGAGGATGCACATCCGAAATCGCCGGTTCGCATCATGACAGCCAGCGATCTTCGTCGGGATGACATCGTTCTGGTCGAAACCGGAGACACGATCCCGGCTGACGGCGAGGTGATCGAAGGTGTCGCATCGGTTGACGAGTCGGCGATCACGGGCGAATCCGCGCCGGTGATTCGCGAATCAGGCGGCGATTTTTCGTCGGTGACAGGCGGCACGCGCGTGCTGTCCGACTGGATCGTGGTTCGAGTCACGGTAAACCCCGGCGAAGCGTTCCTGGACCGGATGATCGCGATGGTCGAGGGCGCGAAGCGTCAGAAGACACCCAACGAGATTGCACTGACAATCCTGCTCGTCGCGCTGACGATCGTGCTGTTGCTGGCGACTGCAACATTGCTGCCGTTCTCGATCTTCTCCGTCGCGGCTGTGAAGGCCGGGCATGCGGTCACAATCACGGCGCTCGTTGCGCTACTCGTGTGCCTGATCCCGACGACGATCGGTGGCCTGCTGTCGGCGATCGGCGTCGCGGGGATGAGCAGGATGATGCAGGCAAACGTGATTGCGACGTCCGGCCGGGCTGTCGAGGCAGCGGGCGACGTCGATGTGCTGCTGCTTGACAAGACCGGCACGATCACGCTTGGCAACCGCCAGGCGTCCGCCTTCTTCCCCGTGATGAACGTGACTGAGGACGCTCTTGCCGACGCGGCGCAACTGGCATCGCTGTCTGACGAGACACCGGAAGGTCGCAGCATCGTCGTCTTGGCGAAACAACGATTCAATATTCGCCAACGCGACATGGCTGTCCTCCATCCAGTCTTTCTCGCGTTCAGTGCGCAAACCCGCATGAGTGGAGTCGATCTGCCGGATCGAGAAATTCGCAAGGGCTCGGCCGATGCGATCAGGCACTACGTCGAGGTGCGCGGTGGTCGCTTTCCCGCAGATATGGACCAGATCGTCAATGACATTGCGAGACGCGGCAGCACTCCGCTCGTTGTGTCGGAGCTGCAAAATGGTCTCGCGCGCGTGCTCGGGGCTATTGAGCTGAAGGACATTGTGAAAGGCAACATCAAGGAACGCTTCGCCGAGCTTCGCAAGATGGGCATCAAGACCATCATGGTGACTGGCGACAATCGCCTGACTGCGGCGACGATTGCTGCGGAGGCCGGCGTTGACGACTTTCTTGCCGAGGCGACGCCCGAGACGAAACTGACGACGATTCGCACGCATCAGGCCGAGGGGCGACTGGTCGCGATGACCGGCGACGGCACGAACGACGCACCCGCACTCGCACAAGCCGATGTCGCGGTGGCGATGAACACGGGCACACAGGCCGCGAAGGAAGCGGGCAACATGGTCGACCTCGATTCGAATCCGACCAAGCTGATCGAAGTGGTCGAGATCGGCAAGCAGATGTTGATGACGCGAGGTTCGCTGACGACCTTTTCGATCGCCAACGACGTCGCGAAGTATTTCGCGATCATTCCGGCGGCCTTCGCGACGACATATCCGCAGTTACGCGTGCTCGACGTGATGCACCTGACGTCGCCGTCTTCGGCGATTCTGTCGGCCGTCATTTTCAACGCGCTGATCATCGTTGCGCTGATTCCGCTCGCGCTCAAGGGAGTGAAGTATCGTCCGCTCGGCGCGGCGGCGCTGCTGCGCCGCAACTTGTTGGTCTATGGGTTGGGCGGCATCCTGCTGCCGTTTCCGTTCATCAAGCTGATCGACATGACCCTGAGTGCATTTGGCTGGGCATGACTGTAGAGGTTCATCGTGAAAACAATGCTTCGTCCCGTGCTTGCGTTGTTTATCTCCCTGACCGTGATCACAGGCGGGATCTATCCGCTGATCGTGACCGCGATCGGTCACGCCGTATTTCCGTGGCAGGCCAATGGGAGTCTGCTGATGAAGGACAGCAAGGCCATCGGTTCGGCAGTGATCGGCCAGCAATTCGATGCGCCGCATTATTTCTGGGGACGGCTATCGGCCACGTCTCCGAATCCCTACAACGCGCAGGGGTCCGGCGGGTCGAATCTCGGCCCGACGAATCCTGCCCTTGCGGATGAGGTGAAAGGCCGCATCGACGCGCTGAAAGCCGCCGGCACTGACCTGTCGAAGCCCGTACCAGTCGACCTTGTGACGTCGTCCGGCAGTGGCCTTGATCCGGAGATCACCCCGGCTGCTGCTGCTTACCAAGCAGAGCGGGTCGCCAAAGCGCGCGGTCTGGCCGTCGAGCAGGTGAACCAACTGATCGCCGCAAACACGTCCGGGCGCCAGCTCGGTGTCCTGGGCGAAGCGCGCGTCAACGTACTCAAGCTGAACCTCGCACTCGACGAGATGAAGCCGATGCATTGATGCCCCAGCAATCGCCGCGGAGCACACGTGAATGCGACTCGTGGGAGCGACAGTCGGTCAGCCATCCACAGCCAGCCATTCTGCCTCATGCCCATGGCGCGACGTGAGCAGCGCCGTCGCTTACGTATGGTCTATGGGGCCGCTTGCCCCGGCTGCCGCAGCGGAAGACATCCAATCATGTTGCCGCGCCCGACCGGGCCGGTACGACGGCATAACGGCGGGCACTGCGGACGCGCGTCGTCGTCCGCCTGCATGAAACGATCGATTCGGTAAAGATGCGCAGCCCCAATACCACTGTTGTGCTTATCGACCACGATGCGTGCATCCGCCATTTTGTGCGCGCATCACTCACGGGCGAGGGTATGACTGTTTTCGAGGCCGCTACTGGTGTGCAAGGATTGTCGGAGGCCGCGACCCGGCGCCCCGATTTGCTGATCGTCGACGTCCGCTTGCCGGACATTAATGGCGTAGATTTGATTCGGGAGTTTCGTCGCTGGTCCACCTCGCCACTGATTGTTCTGTCGTCCATGGCCCGGGAGGTGGACAAAGTCGCTGCGTTGAATGCCGGCGCTGACGACTATCTCACGAAGCCGTTTGGACTGCCGGAGTTAATGGCACGTATCCATGCCCAATTGCGAAGGCAGGCGCGCGACGGGGCTACCGGGGCTGCGACGATTTGTTTCGGCACCATCGCGGTGGACCTTGGCGAGAGAAAAGTGACACGCGACGGCTGGCCGGTTCATTTGAGCCGAATTGAATATCGTCTACTCGCTGAACTTGCTCGGCATGCAGGTCAACTGATGACGCATGACGAATTGCTTCGGGCGGTGTGGGGGCCGGCGCATACCAGGGATCAGCACTATTTGCGAGTTTATGTCGGGCATTTGCGGCAAAAGCTGGAAAGTGACCCAACTCATCCCGAGCACATCATAACGGAGGCCGGTACGGGATATCGTCTCGCCGGAACGCGTTAGGCCGCGCTACCGCTTCCAACGAGTTGGTCGCCGCGATTTCGGCGGCCCGTTTAGCGTCCTTCTTCGCCTCGCCCGGATCAATGCCGGCCGCGATCTGCTCGCGGGCCTCGTCGCGCTTCTTCCGTGCCGTCGCGAGCGTGACGGCCGGATAGACGCCGAGGGCGAGCGTGTTCTGCTTGCCAAGGGGGTAACGATGGGAGCTGGAAGGCCGCCAGACGGGCTTGAGCGGGGGACTTCTTGTGAATCTTGGGAATGGTTTGGGGCATGACTGGTCCCCCGACAGAATTCATGTCTGTATGACACATAAGGGGGTTGTGGCTGATCTTTGTAAAAAAACCCCTAAAACAACCCCCTAGTGTCCGAAGTCATGAGCGGGTGGTATTGCACGCCGGAGAGCAATACGGGTCAGGTTGTTGGAGGCGAATTTCGATCCAGGCTACCAAACAACCCGTCCTAATTTGATCTATGCCTTCGCGGCGCCCTTCGCGGGCCTTGCCACAGTCTTTGAGTTTGAGATGTAACGAGCGTCGCTCAATGGAGACTGGTAATAGTCTTCGTCCAAGAACCTAAGTAGTCGCTTCAACTCGGCACGTGTTTCTGGGAATTCAATAACTATTTTTCCGTCAATCTCTTGCGTTTTTATCTCAATATCAAAGCTGGTCGCAACTTTGGAAATTTGATCGGCGGGCGTTTTTTCTAAGATTCCAGATTGTCGGATTAACCCAATCTTCCGCCGAATCCAACCGTCACACGTATCCAAAAATGCCTTCTGGGCTTCTGCGGGTTTTTCTGCAATGCGGCAGAAATCCTTGACATCAGCATCCGTGGCTTCTTTGAAATACCCGGACACATCAAAAATCGTTCTGACGAAGTGAAAGCTCGAAAAAAGTAATTTCTGTCCGTCAAGAACGGCAGTCAATTTATTATCGAGCGTCAGTCCGGTTCCATCGAATTTTACGAATTTGTCTTTACTGTGGATGATCGAAAAACCTTTGGGGCTGATAATTCTTCGGCGGTCAAATGCTTGCGCAAGCACCCGTGTTTTCCCATCTTTTGTGTACCCTGAGAATACAGCGCGTACATGCTCAAGCCCGCCGTTTTCGATGCTGAGTTCAGGGTAACCCAGTGGGTCCGCTATGGCAGCGCCTAGTTTGTCGATGTCGTCGAATTCGTCGATGTATAGCAGTTCCCGTTCTTCAGGGCGATATTTGCCATCAAACTTATAATAGTCGCCTTCTTCGATTCCGGAAAAGAATCTTTCCTCTTGTTCCAGGAGTAATTCCGTGATGGATTTCTGCAGTTCCTGTGTGACGGAAACGCGCATTACTCGATTTTCGTTGATGTCGGTCAGAACGAATAGGTTTAACTGGGTATCGGGCATGGCTTAGCTCCTGTCTAATATTAGATATTCTGTTAGCTGTGCGACGTCAGTTATGCTTTTGACGTTGACGATTTTTCTCTTTGTGATGAGGAGAAAAGAGATTCCGCTTTCTGAATCTACTTCATAGAAGTGGTAGCCAAATATTCCGAGGAGTGGGTTTACTTGAATTGAGTGTGTTCCCCAGATTACGAAGGCGAGTAAGGCGATAAAAATGAAAATCGCGGTCGGCTCCAAATTTAATGACTTCGCAAAAAATAGCGGGAGCACGTAAGCCACAAAGAAGCCGATGACGTCTTTGTCAGCAGACTTTGCCTTCTTAATCGTAATGGGGAGGGTCTCTAGACGCGTCTTCGCTAAGTTCACGATACCGACGCAGGAGCCACCGAGCAAGATCGCGGTAGCGAGCGCAACGAGACCCCACGGCAGGAAGCCTTGCTTCAAGGTTACGACGTAGCTCAGAGAGAAGCAGACAGGAGCGAGCGCGGTCGCGATGAAGTACGTCTTGACTATTTTTCCGAACATGGCTGGTCTACCGTCGCGATACTGTATAAAAACACAGTACTTCGTCGGCGCGGTTTGCGCAATCCGTCCCCGAATTTCACGTGCATTGCGTTACCCGTGGTGGATAGGGTTACCGCAGCTTCACGTATGATGAGAATTCGGTAATTATTCCGTAAACGCTACGGCGGTGGAGGAAAATTATGCTGGATGAATTTGTAGCTGCAATCCGCTCTTGCAACCGCATTCGCCTGACCTTTTTCAGTAAAGAGGATGGGCATCAGCTTGTGCGCCGCTGTGCCCCGATGGACTACGGCCCCAGTCGGAAAGCCGCGAACAGGGCGAACAGGTTTCACTTTTGGGACTATGACAGCGACTCGTCGCAGCACACTTTGAGCCTCCTGCCTGATCAGATCGTGCGAATTGACGTCTTGGATGAGCTTTTCGATCCGTCGGAATTCGTAACATGGCCCCCGCAGTGGTTCGTTGAGAGAGACTGGGGTGCATATTCCTGATCCTTGTTAGTGCGCCGGTCTCCTCTAACAGCCCAGCGGCGTCTGAACATCGCCTCTCGAATCTATTCGGCGACGTTCACCTGGCGCGCGATTCTTAGTACGATTCGCTCAACGCAGGTATGAAAATCCGATAAGACGCGGGGGGGCGAACTGGTTGCGCCTTAACCATCGATGTAACGTATCCGAGTGAGTAGGCCTTGGAATCAGGCTACTGCCGGATCGCGCATGCGCATCAGAAGCGATTCGACCGCTGGCGTGAGCGGGTCGGTCGTGCCTTCGCGGTCATCGTATAGGGTGCCGAGTACGAGCAGCACCGCAGAGCGCACCGGGCCGGGCACAGTGCTCGGCGTGTCGCCATCGTCGAGCGCCCAGGTGTCGGGTATTTCCTTGAGCTTCAGATAGTCCACGACGATGTCGCTGGCAGCATCGATTAGATCCTTGATCGCGTCGTCGTCGTCGCCCGCTTCAACGCGCAGATGCGAGAGTGCGCGATTGAATGAGACGAGTTGTTTAATTGCCATTCGTCGGCTCCTTTGATTCAGGTGTGCTGGCCGTCGCGGTGCTGCTCGGCGCGGGATCTTTGTCGCGCTCGGCGAGCGCACGCAGTGAGTAATTCTGCTGCTGGAGGTAGGGCGTATCGCCGCCAGGAACCGGCGCCATGTTCTCGGCAGCGCGCGCCTCATTTGGGGCCATCCAGCCACCGCCTACCGCTTTCGAGTGGGCGTCATATCGCGCGGCCGGATCCATCCGCAGCAGCCCGCGCACGTCCACGTCGAAGCCTTGCCCGTCCGGCACCTCGAAACCGTCGTCGAGACAGAGTTCGAGTTCTTCGATGGGGGCTTGCAGGCAATCGGTGTAGTACGACTGTTCAAGCGCGCCGATGTTGGCTGCCGTTTTCGAACCGGTCGGATCTGCGCCGATCTTGTAGAGCGGGACGTGGTAGCAGCGTGCGACGTCCTCAACGGCCCAACGCAGTTGTTCGACGAGCTGCGCATCCGTCGCAGTCATCATGACGGTTTCGTACTTAAGCCCTTCGCCCACTACGGCCAAACGGCCGGCGTTCTCGCCGCCGTAGTTCGTTTCCCAATGGGTCTTCAGTCGGTTTGCGGTCTCGTCGCTGATCTTGCCGGGCGCGGACAGGATGCCGCCAGGCCGCGACATGTTGCCGAAGAACTTCCGGCTGTTCTGCTGGATACGGTTTCCCATCGTGCCGGCCGCGGCTGCCGCGACGATCGGCGATACACCAATGAGCGGATGCCACGGGCAGATACCGCGATCGTGGATGATCTCTGACGCCGGAATCGTGACTTGCTCGGGCAGGCCGCGTAGCGGATCGGCGGCGACCTGATAGAACACCGCACCGCTGGGCGCGACGAGCGGAACAACGCGCGTCGGGTCGAGCACGTACATCGCAATCACGTTGCGCAGCATGTCGCGAACGAGCAGGACATACGTGTTGCCGGCGAGCAGCTTCGATACCTGCCACGCCTTCACGAACTGAATTCGATTTTGGTACGGATTCGGCCGACGTAGCGGCCCCGTGAAGCGGGGCGCACTGGCGTCCTGCCAGATATTGCCGATCTGCTTCACGTACCGGATGCCGAGTTTCGAAATGTCCGAGGCGATGCGATCCACGCACGCGTACACGGCCGAGAACGCGAGCAGTTCGTGACGGCTATCAACACCCATACCGGCCTGCCACGCGCCCGCGAACGGCTCGCGCACGACACCGGCTGTCGAACTGCCGCCACCGACTGGAACGGGCGGGGCGGCTTTCCGCACCCACGAGAAAAGCCGCATCAGCCCCCCGGCCGCATGTCGCGGCGCTTGTACGTTGAACGTTTCGCCGCCGGCTCGCGGATCTTCCCGAGCAGGATCAGCAACTCAACGTGCTTCGGGTCGCCAACCTCGATCCGCTCGCCGACGTGTCGTGTGCGCCCCGCATACGGGAACGCCACGACTACTTCATAGGTTTGCATGGCGTTCCCCGCTTAGCCCGCTTGCGCCGCGTCGCCGTAGGCCGCGCCGGAAATGTACTGGACGCCTTCGACGCGGCGACGCTTCCAGTTGATGAAGCGCTCGGCCTTCATGGCAATGAAGCCGCTTTGCCAAAGCGACACAAGCTCCGTAGCGCCTGCGACGGGTGCGCTGTCCATCTGCAGCGATGCTTCGCGGCTAACGTCGAGCGTCACACCGCCGTCGTCAGCGAACAGGATTTCACTTGCCTTCGCGAGCACGATGTTGTTGCCGACCGTCTGCGAGAGGATCGCCGGCAGACCGAAGAACGTGCCGCCCGCCATCGTCAGGCCCGGGAATTCCGGCTGTCCCATCACGTTCAGCATCAGGGAGAGCGAGAGGGCCGTCGTTTCCGACATGATCCAGACCGCTCCGGCAACCGACAGATTGGCGTTGATGAACGCCTGAAACACCTTCTTTACGTCTGCGCGCACGGCTTCCGCATCATTGCCGGATGCCGGAATCGCTTTGACGCCGTTCGTGATCGACGCAGGCGACAGGCCATTCGCGCCGGCTTCAACATCCGGGTCGATGAACTGCCCGTCGAGGAATTGGCTGATCGTCGAAATGAGATCCTGCTGGATGACGCCTTCTGCGCTCGGCGTCGAGAAGCGCGCGAGTTCTTCCGTGATCGCGACGATGCCTGCAACCTTCGAGAAGCCAAGCGTCGTCGTGTTGAACGCCAGAGCAGACACCGGCGCCGGCTTCCCTTCGCCGACCCAGCCGACCGACGAGCCCGTCGCTTGGCCGGGGATGCGGACATTGAATGGCACACGACGCAAACCTTCGATGCGGCCGACGATCGTAGCCGGGCGCAGCAGTTCGATGAATTCGGCGGCCATGTCCTGGTACTGGACGAGCGGCCCGGCCCACGCCGGATCAGTCGTCGTGCCTGCGGCGACTGCCGCCTTGAGTACGATTTCGACTTCGGGCGTCGAATCCTTCCATTGCTTCGCGATCTCGGCTGCTTGCATGAGATTGCCCTTCGAGCGTGCGAGTGCGATCGCGTAGCGCGTGAACGCCGTACCCTTGGCGACGTTCGGCTTCACGATGATGGGAGAGTGAGTGGTCGGGCCGCCAGCGACCGGGACAGCCGACTTCGCCTCGATCGCTTGCTGTTCCTTCAGGCGCACTTCGTGAGCGTCGAGCGACTTCAGTTCGAGGCCGATTTGGTCGTAGTCCTTTGCCTCGCTGTCGTTGAGCGTGCGAGCGCCGTCGGCCGCTGCGCCGTCCATCAGTGCCTTTTGTCGTGCGAGGTGATCGGCGCGCTTCTTCGCAACGGCCTTGAGCTGTTCAGCAATGGTCATGTCAGATTCCTTGATGGTGGGAGCACTCAAACGCACGACGGGCGCTCCCACGCGGGACTTGTCATGCGCCTTGATCGATTGAACTGCCGCATCAGCGTTTGCCGGGATCGTCACGGCGCTGAGTTCGAACAGCTCGCAGGATTTGATGAGGAAGCCGCCTGTCGCCTTGTCGTAATCGGCGTCGATGGGGCGGAATCCGATGGACAGGCCTGGAACCAAGCCAGCCTTGATGAGGTTGTATGCCTCGTCGATGTACGCGGCAGTGCCGGGCGGGGCGATCGTCGCTTCAACTTCTGCACCGGCCGCGGTGATCGTCATTTTGTTGACGGTGCCGATCGGTTTGCTCGGGTCGTGCTGCCACAGCAGCGGGAAGGGCGTTTTGAACTGGATGCCTTCTGGAACGACGGTATCGCCTGCGCGATCCGGCGTCGGCGTCGAGGCGATGCCCTTGAGCACCCGCGAAGCGTGGTCGAGGTTCTTCACCTCGAACCGCGAGAACGCTTTATTCGAAGCCTTCGCGGTTTGCTTGGTGATAAATTTCGAAATTTGTCGATTCATTGGCGTTTGATTGCGTGAATACTGCCATTATCACGCATAAAGTGCCAATGTCAAGGCTAGATAAAGAACATTTGAGGCTCGATTTCGATTTCCGTCGCATTTTGTTGCGTGGCGCCGACCGCCATCGCCAAAGCCACCATGCCATCGATGCGGCCCGTCGACTTCTGTTTCGTGAATTTGCGGTTGCCCGCCGGATCGGAAACAGCGACCGTGTTCACGGCACACATTTGCAAGACGGGGTGTCCGCCGTGTCGGAGCTTGCGCGCGAGCAGCCGCGCTTCTAGCTCGCGGATAGCTGGCGACATGGAAACGAAGCCTTGGCCAAATTCGACGAACCGGCTCAACTCTTCATCCGTGAAGCCGACACGTTCAAGCCACGGTTTCAGGAATCGCATGTTGTACCGGTCGAACGCGAGCGCGCGCACGTTACAGCGATCGAACACGACGCGAAGATGCTCGGCGACAAATTCGTATTCGATGGCGCTGCCAGGCGTCGTCTGGAGTAAGCCGTCACGCGCCCACACGTCATAGGGAACGCGATCGGCGCGCGCCTTCGCCTCGAGACCGTCCTCCGGGAGCCAGAATGTCGGATGAACGTCGCCGGCCTCCGACAGCAACACTAGCGCTGTCAGGTCACTCACGCTCGATAGATCGAGGCCGCCATAAACGTCCGCGCCGTCCAGCTCGGCCGGTTCGCCTCCGTTCTCCATCCAGATCGCGCGCGCAACGAACGGATTGCGTGCCTCGACGCGCTGATTCAAGACCAAGTTGCGATAGGCCGACTCGCGACTCGGCAGGCGCTTCGCGTCCGACGCCATGCGACGCACCTCTTCGCGGTTCATGAACACGTCGAAATGCGGGTTCGCCAGCCGAATCGCCTCATCGCTGAACGGGTCCATGTCCAGCGGCGCCGTATAGAGCGCCACCTTCAGACGCGGATCGGCGCCGCTGAGCGCGTCGTCGATGAGCAGGCTGAGCAGGTCGCCATCGGTGGGGGCCTGCGTGCTGATGACGATCGATAGCGGGCTTTCCTGCGCTGCGCTTGCCGTTTCCAGTGCCTCGTACAGTTGGGAGCGCGGGCCTTTGACCTGGCCAAGTTCGTCGTGGATCGTGAGCGCGGGACTCAGGCCGAATTTCGTCGCAGCGTCGGCCGACAGTGCCTTGTAGATCGTGCCAAGGTCATGACATAGCAGTTCCTTTGCCGTGTCGCGGATGGTGACGTACTGCGATAGATCCTCCGACATGCGCACGACCTTCGCCGCCAGTTCGAACAGCACGGCCGCCTGGTCTCGCGACTGCGCTGCGCTGTATAGCTGGTTGTTCGGCCGCGCTTCCGGGCCAACGAGGTGAAGCAAAACGAGGAACGCGGAGAGGGCCGTTTTGGCGTTCTTGCGCGCCATCGAGAGGATGAATGTGCGCGTCGGCGTGTCGTAGATTTGTTTGATCCAGCCGCGTTGCTCTTTCGTGAGCTTGACGGGTTGGCCGACGAGCCGGCCTTCAGGGATGCGGCAGTGTTCCTCGATCCATCGGATGTTGCGCTCGCCGCGGGAGACGCGCTTTACGCGGGGAGTTCCCATGGTTTCCTTGCCTTCTTCTGGTTCGCCAGTGAACGACCTACCGTCGTCGGATGTTCGACGGCCTGACGCGTGATGCGCAGTCGCGTAGCGAGCGACGAGGCCGCGCGACTCTCGCGCTCAGACATGGCGAGCAGTCGGTCATAGCGTTTCAGGCCGTCGTCGTCCGCGAGCCATGCGCGTTCGAAATTCAAAACCTCTTCTGCCAGTACGCGAGCGTTCGTGACGTGACGACAGTACATTTCGAGCAGCGGCGCATGGGTCGCGGTGAACGCGCTTGCCGGTTGATCGTTGACGACCTCCGTCCAGACCGTGCGCTCGCCGTCACTCAGGTGGAGTGGCGCCGCAAGGCGCTGTTCGGGCGCAACCGGCGCGGCTGTCGCCGTTACGATCGATGCTGCGGATTTCCGTCCGCGTTGAGCCATTTTTTACCTTTTTTGTCCACGTTTATGAAAGCGAAGGGGGCGGTCGGTTTCCGGGGCTTTGTAGCGCGGAAAATCGACCGCCCCCCCGGCTGCTGTCGCAAGTCACGACCAACTGCCATCGAGCGGTAGGCCGTCAGGCCCGAACGCCTTGCGCCGCTCCCGATGGCCGAACTGCTGTCGCGTCACCTGGTCATGATGATCGGCACACAGCCCGCGGAGGTTGTCGTCCGCGTCGGTGCCGCCATGCTCGAGCGGCTTGATGTGGTCGACGACAGCCGACTCGCGCACAACGTCCTGATCAGCACATAGCACGCAGATCGGGTCGCGCTGGAGGATGCGGGCGCGGATCTTCATCCACTTGCTGCCACGCGTGCGCAATTGGACACGTGCGCTCATCGCGTCGACCTCGGCGGAGACAGCGGCAGGAATCGTCGTGACGGCTGCGTGCGCATCGTGCCCGCGCTGACCCAGCAGTACAGGATTTGCTCCAACTCGCCGCGCGCGGCCAGCGCGTGCGCGACAGTCGCATCAGTCTGCTCGATAGGGCAGTGCTCGGACTTCTGCGCAGCAGCAGCCAGAGGCATGTCTCTGAATAGCATTTAATTGCTCAAATTACCGATTTCAAGCAATTATCAGTCACATCGCGGACGTTTACAACAGGCGAGGCGGAGAGGAGGGGAAACGTTACCGTAACGTTTCAGCGAACCGTGGCGGCATTTACCGGGGGGTAAGTGAGCCTTACCGGGGGAGAGGGGGAGATTCGGAGGGTGTCGAATATTGCACCCTTTCCCGTGCGCTGGATTGCACCCTTTGGCGAGGCAGGCCGAATACTCAATACGGCTCGGAGCTATGTAAACAAAGGGCTTTATGAAGATCGAGCCAAATTTCCGTCGATCTAAACACCCCCGATTTCGCTTGAAAGGGTGCGGTTTTTGCACCCTTTTCGCGGGTCGGATTACTGACCTTGTGGATAACTCAGAGGCGCGATCAATCGCCGCGCGGAAGCCAGCCATCCTCGTTGCGATCGGGTACCGGAAGCCCCTGTTCCTTGAGCAAGGCGAGTAGCTTGTCTTGTACGGACGGCCCCCATCCGTCGGAATTCGCGCTCCAGCAGATGTTGCAGACCGGAGCATTGCCGTAGAGCTTCGCGACCTTGCCATCGTAGCGATGTGGACCGAACTGGAACTGCAGCCCGCATGAGATGCAGGGATACATGATTCGCGTAGCATCCATCGCGCGCTCCAGAAAAGCTCATAGGTATGGCAATACTATAAAACAGTACATTTTCTGTACAGGGGTGCGCAAGGCGGAAAAATCATAAAAAACGCCCGAAACCCCTTATAAAATGGGAGTTTCGGGCGTTCTCGTTCCCTGTTCGTTTTCTGTACTGGAAAGGCGATTCCCTGTTCAGTTTCTGTACTGGAAATTCTGCGCTTCCGGTACGGTTTCTGTACTGGACGGATACGTTTTCTGTACAGGGGTTTTTTTTCTGCTCTGTTGCTTCTTCCTCCCCTCAGTCCGAAGTTTTTCCAACCCCTCGGTGAGCGCTCGCTCGGCGTCGCGTACCGACTCAAAAGCTCGGTAGTCGTGAGTTGCCTTGATTGCCTGCACGCCGGATTTCGGCTGTTCGTACACTTCCACGTCGGTGAAGCGGTAGAGCGACGGCACGCGGGTACCCTGCCGCAGGCCGCCTTCGATCGTCACGGCGATGAAACCGAGCGCACGCAGCTCGTACAGCGCCTTGGCGAGCGTCGTCGGGGCCGTCCATCCCTTGTGCTTCATCAGCGACAGGGATGCCCCAATGCTGCCGTTGTTCGAACCGTTGAGCGTCATTCGCATGTCTACATATAGCTTGACGGCGGACGGGCCGAGAACCCGCCATGCCGGAGTATTCAACAGCGAGTGATAGATTCGAACGTGCGGCCCGAGCGGATCGGACCACGCTTTCTTTGCCATCAGCCCTCCCGTGCGGCCAGCATTAGACCTTGAATGATCTGGGCGAGCAGTTCGGGCCGGATGCTGATGCCCTGCCGGGTCGGAACGAAGTCTCCGACCCGGTCGACGACCATCAGGCGCACGTCGACATACCGCCGGCCCATGTGCCAGTGGTGGGCGATGCGGATACGCTGCGTGGCGTTTTTCTGTACCTCCAACACGGTGCGATCATTGTCGTATGTACTCATGCGTCTCCCGTGCCTTGTGAGGACTGCTTAGGGGCGTGTCGCCGCAAAGAATCCGTTGCGACGCGTACGGCCCGGTCGCGCAATTCATAATCGGCCTCGCTCGCGATGAAGGCCATCTGTCCGATCACATCCACCTGTCGGGCAATGCTCCACAGGAGGGAGGGCACGGTGCTTTCTTGGAAACAGCCGACGCGTTTCCCGCGCTCCTTCCTCAAGTCCTCGGCAACAAAGTTTGCGATTCCGTCGAGCGTATCGCGCAAGGCGCCGGCCTCATCGGGAGCTGTTGCGGACGAGAGAAATTCGAGTTCTTCGGTCGAGGCGGATTTTATGTCGAAGCGACCGTAAAAGAACGACAGCAGGCCGGCGGCGTCAGGTCGCCTATCAAGCATGGCGTGCCTCCGCTTCGATTGATTCGGCCGTCTCCAGCGCATCGCTCAGCTTGGTTCTGAGCACGGTAGTGAGCAGGCGAATCGTCTCGATAGACCATTCGTGCTCGCCATCGTCGTACTTCTCGAAAAGCCACTTGATGCAATGAGCAGCGGATCCGCAGTCGAGCAGGGTTTCGACGAGGGCGAGCTTGGGGCTTGGCTTCGTTGTGGCCTTGCTCATGCCGACACCCCCGACACCGCATCAATGCCGCATCTGATCTGGTCGATGAGGTCGCTCATCAGCCACGCATAGTTGCCGACAATATCCGGGCACAGTTCGCTGACGCGGCCACTGGCCATCACGCGAAGCATTGACACCATCGCTTCGAGCTGGAGCGTTTTGCAGTGGATCATTTCGAGGTTCGCGTTACGCATGGCGCACCTCCTCACGGGCCACCGCGCACAATTCTCTCAGCTCGATCGCGGTGCGTTGCGCCACTTCACGGCCGATGTCGCACATCACGCACGCGCGCATCGAGACTTTTTCCTCGCCTTGGATCACGTTGAACAGCTCTTCAAGCTGCCGGAGCTTGCCGCCAAGGTCTTCCAGCGCTTGATCGTCGATCAGGAGCTTATCCATGCGACACCTCCGCTTGGCGGCAGAGTTCAGCGAGCTGGGCCATCACGGCGCCGCAAATGTCGAGCGCATCAAATACGGTCGGCGCGAGCGCGGCTTCGCGCAGTGCGCGATTGATGATTTCGGAATACGACGGGGGAAGTTGCGATTGCTCAGGACGAGCAGGGGCGTTAGCACGCATAGCGGCCTCCAACGTTGGTGTTGAAAGCCCGCGTCCCACTGTCAAATGGGGTGGGCGGGCACATGACGGGGTTGACAGACCGGAACGTTGGCACCGGCGAGCGCGAGCGCTCCCCCGCCATGGCCCACCCATAGAAAAGGTGCGCGAAGGCGTACGGACGTAAAAAAACCGCACACGGCGGTCGTCCGCCAACATTTGCCGGCTGTCACCCCGGGTGACTGTTGTCTCAGCCACATCAAAAGTATACGCGCGCCGGTTTACGGGCTGCAAGGTTTTTTTGAAGGGGCACATCATGCAGCCCTCCCTTCGCCCAGCTTCGTTGCGAGCACCGTCAGTCCCTTCGCCGTCACGCGGGCCTGCGTTGTAGCTTTCTCGGTGCCGTCGTCCCGGTGGATCGTCGTCACGCGGTGTTCCATCATGCCGCGATCGAGCGCGACCTGGTGCGCGACCCATGCGACGCCGCGGCGATAGATCCAGTCGTGCAGCGACAGCCAGCGAAAGAGGGCTTTCGGCTGAACCTTGAGACTCTTTGCGGCATCGGTGATGCACAGCGAGCCATCGGCGGCGCTGAGCCGGTCGAGTGCCTTTGCTTTGGGCGCGGCCAACTGAACTTCGGCCTTGAGCTGGTCGCGTTCGTCTGCCAGATCAGCGGCCAAGCGCAAAGCGTCCGGGAGGTTTTGCGGGATCGTGAATGCCAGCGCCGATGTGCGCGCTTCGAGTTCCTGCCAGCGATCAACCAAGCGCGCGGTGAACTCCGGAGAGAGCTGCGCGACAATCACATAGCTGTCGCGTTTGCCGACCCGATACTCAGCGACAGTCTGTCCAAGATGATTTTTAACTTCCGCCATTGGCGGGAGTTGGATGACGCCCCGATCAGCGAGGCGGGCGATTGAGCGTTTAACGTCGTCGTGCCGCGAATCAACGAGATCCGCAATCTCCCGGCTCGACATGGTGAGCTGGTCGGCAGCCCCCACGAGTTGCGTGTTAACATTTGCGTTCGAATTGAGATTCTTTTTGAATTGGCTGGCCTGCGGGTCGGCCATTTTTTTTGTTTGCATGGCTCAGACTTCCGCACGGTAGTTTGCGGGATCGGAGAGCCAGCGGTGAATCTCGCGGTTCGGCCACGCGATACAGCGCTGGGATCCGAGTTGAACGCGTCGCGGGAAGCGGCCGGCGATTTCGCGCAGTCTGATTGACTCGCGCGAGAGCGGCACGAACGTTTTGAGATTCTGCCAGCGCGAGTATCCGTCGAGCGGCAACGCCTGGGGTGAGGCGGTGAGCGGTTGGGCGCTCGGTTGTGCGGAAGTTGTATTGGTAGCCATGCGGTAAACCTCGTACAAGGTTGTTGAACATGGCAGCAGTTAAATATGTTGCGCCCGATGCGGGTGCCAGCTGGCAAAACTCAGTGCCAGTTGGCAAATCGATCAAGCTTCGCTGAGCAGGTTAAGGCCCGCCTTGATACTGGCCCTGATCGATGACGATCCCGTGCCTTGTCGCTTGGCATCTGGCAGGGCGTCGAGAATTTCCGTGACAGCGTCGGCAATTCTTGACGAGTTTGGATCGTCCCCCTTCCTATAGCGATTCGATGCGCTCGCTAGAGCAAGAGCGAGAGCGCCGATTTGCTTGTGAAGGGACGCGCGCTCTCGATCTCCGAGATCGGACGGTGCAGAAGCGCCAGTGCCGGTGCGGTCATCGTTCAACAGATTGCGGAGATCGGCGCTACCGATTCGAAACGTATCCGGAGAGGGAAACTCCAAATCGACGATGAAATCCCGTGCTTTGTTTGACCCTGCCGGCCGAGAAGGCATCCTTCGAAATACCTGCAACAGAGAGTCGTTGTCTTGATCGAGCAGTAGGATTCCGTCCGCGAATTCAATTTTTCCTAACCGATCGCCGTCGAAGATTTCTTGGCGGTCCTTCCTCGCGTTGACGGCAATACGGTGAAAGCCGTCAAGCAAGCGAACATGATCGGAAAGTGGCGACCAGAATTCCCGCTGAGCTGGAGAAATCTTGCGTCGTTGCGCGAGCATCGTTTGATCCGGATGTATGCCGAAGCAGTGGCTACCCCTGGCAATGGGCATTGCGTATCGTCCGGTTGCGTCCCACCACACGGAGATCTCTCCCGCATACACGCGGTCGAGGACATCGATCTCCGTGATGTCTTCGCCGAACGATTCTCGCAAGACTGATGCTGCCTGCGCGACAGTGAACCATCGCTTAAATGAACCCAACTCCCGCATTGCTAGCCCTGTAGCAAAGCCCTGTTTAGGAACCGCTCCAACCGGGGAGGGCACCCGGCTTTCGCCCCGTCGAGCTAGGCGCGGTTTGACTTTGGGATGCCGTCAGTGGGCAACCGTGGTCATTGATTGTAGATCGACATACTGTTTTTTTGTACAGGTATGGCGGCCAGGCGTTGGATGATGCGAAGGGCAGTCGTGGTACCGGGATATCGATCGTCTACGAATGTCAGTTTGCCGAGGTGTTGCCCCGAACGCAAATCGCGGATGCTGGGCCGTATCAGACCGACCCATTACTGACCGCGCGCCTGCAGTGACATCGGTGTTGGCTTGTTGAGGTACGGTAGCCAGCCACATAGGGCTGCCGTCTGACATCAATTCGGACTTTTCAGCTTTCGCTACGACAACTCAACGATGTGACTAGCGACCCAATAAGTCAGTGATGGGAAGGCAAGCCTGATGACGGCCTGCGTTTGAACGGTCCATACTCCTCGAAAATACGCTTCGACAAGACTGCAGCAGCCATCGCCGTGGGATTATAATCGCGAGGTTGGCTCAAAGTACTTGATTAGAAGCCATGTTCCCAACTTGGAATTCACAGTTAAGATGACAAAAGAGACGCTTAAACTCATCAGGATACTTGTTCCCGGGATTGTCATACTGCTCATCCTCTATCCGATTTTTTTTGGCTTTTCTGTTGAGACGCTTCTGCACGTCGATTCGAAAGCCGTTGTCTACATTTTTGCCGCAGTCACAATTGGTGCGATTTACAGAACGGTCGGATTTCGAAATCTGGCGCTTAGTGGGACGTGGGATAAAATAAATTCCGGGATCGTAAATTCACTCGCGGATGCTATTAAAGATGAAGTCGGTCAAGATAGCGATTGGAAGCTTCGAAGAAGCAAAATTCTCCTCGATGTTTTTTATCGAATCATAGATAACGACAAGTCGTTATCGGAAAGAGCTAAAGATGTGTACGAGAATGGAGCTTTCATCAGTTCATATTGTGACATCGCTGCAATTTGTTTTGGTGGATCTCTTTGCTATTGGGCGTATCACTTCACTGCCGGCGCGGCGGCGGCACTAGCCCTGGAGTTCTCGGGATTTTTGCTGGCAATATCGGTTATATTTTATTTTTGCCTTTGCGTTGCTGTTCGCGAACATATCCGCCTTGGTCAGCGTCAGACTCAGTACATCGCACGGTTTAAGCGAAACGATCTTCTTGAAGACGTAAAATCGTGCCTCATATCGCAATAATGCAAAATTACTCTAACAAGAAGATAAGTGAGGCGCTCGACTACGTATCGCGAGTTTACGTTGAATCGGGACGCCCATGGTATATCGGGTTCAGTGGAGGAAAAGACTCTTCCGCAGTAATTAAGTTGGTTTTCCAAGCCTTAAAGGCGCTGCCCAAGGCGGTTTCACCTGTGACGATTATTTATTGCGACACTGGAGTGGAAATTCCAACGATTAAGCACCTTGTTTCAACTACGCTGGCTAAGCTTGATGCAGAAGCTCAAGAGTTGAGCCTGCCAATCAAAAGTATCGCTGTCTCTCCCCCGATTAACGATCGATATTTCGTCAAGGTAATCGGGCGGGGATATCCGCCGCCCAGCAATAAATTTAGATGGTGCACTGATCGACTTCGAATTAACCCGGTTCGTCGTGCACTCCATGACGCTAAGATCGACAATGGACTGTTACTTTTGGGAGTGCGGAATGGCGAAAGCATGGCGCGAGACAGGACGATTCGCCGCCATGCGGCGGATCAAAAAGGTTTTCTACGACAAACTGGAAATTCGGGTATTCCAATCTTCAGTCCGATCATCGATTTTCACGTTGATGATGTCTGGGAACTGCTGTCAGAACCCGGCCTACCACTAAGCATCAACTCAGTGAGACTCGCCGAACTCTATAAAGGAGCCAGCGGCGAATGTCCCATAGTCAGAGACCCCAAAGGTGCATCCTGCGGCAAAAGCCGCTTCGGTTGCTGGACGTGCACAGTGGTGCAGCGAGACAGGGCCGTCGAAAACCTTGTGAAGTTGCACGAGCATAAGGGCTTGCAGCCGTTGCTGTACTTTCGAAATTGGCTGCAGGCTATTCGGGACGATCCGCCAAGGCGCGAGAGGCGTCGTCGAAATGGGAACGAGGGTCTCGGACCATTTACATTGAAAGCACGGGAGGAGATTCTTGAAAGGCTACTGGATGCGCAGCAAGCCACTGAATGGGAGTTAATCTCACCGGCAGAGATTGCCGCGATAGAAGACCTCTGGGAACTCGATCGTTCATTCGGTCAGCGATAAACCGCTATGGCCTTATTGCATTTCACCGTCTCTGGCCCGGCACCGCGTATATATGCCGCTTTCGGTGGTTACCATGGATCATGCTGAACGACCTTTTGATGGGTCGGACCGTCGGCCGAATGTCCGAGCTGCGACGCGGTCCGACGGCGGCCGGTGACCGAATGCCGACGTGTCAGCCCGCGCCCCCAAGAAATCCGCGACGCCCCTTTTTTTGTATGGGTATCGCAATCAGCCATTAGATGATGTGAAAGGCAGTACCTTTGCGCCTGCCTTCAGTTCGTCGAGGTAGTCGGCCCAGCGCTGCATCATCTTGCGACGCTCTGGAAGATACTCGGCGTGGACGTAGGCTGCGGTTACCTGATTGCGTTCGGCGTGCGCCATCTGGCGTTCAACAACGTCGCGGCTGTATCCCAGCTCACGCAGCGCTGTTGCTGCAAGGCCGCGGAAGCCATGCCCTGTCATGCGCGACTTGTAGCCCATCCGATACAGGGCGTACAGCATAGTGTTGTTCGAGATATGACTTCGGCCCTGTACGCTATAGAAGACGAAGCGCTGCTGGCTGTTGATTGCGTGCAACTGTGTCAGAACGTCAATTGCCTGCCTGGAAAGTGGGACGATGTGCGGATCGCGCATCTTCATGCGATCGGCGGGCACGCGCCATTCAGCGGCATCGACGTTGATCTCGGGCCACTCGGCCTGAATCATTTCTTTCGTCCGCACGAACGTCAGCGCCATGAACCGCAAGGCGAGCCGTGTGACTAGATCGCCAGAGTATTCGTCAATGTCTCGCATGAGCTGCGGGATCTCGGTCGCCTTCACTCGCGCCATATGCTGCACACCGGCGCTTTTCTTCAATACCGTTTCCGCGTCGATGTCGGCTGCCGGGTTTCGAGTACAGCGGCCGGTCATGATGCCGTACTGAAACACGGCACGCGAACGCTGCAGAACCCGCTTGGCCGTCTCGCGAACGCCGCGAGATTCGACAGTGCGGATGATCGCCAGCAGTTCGGGAGCATCGATGCTCGCGATAGGGCGAGCGCCGAGTCGAGGAAACACGTCGACTTCGAGGCAGTTGATGACCTTGCCTGCGTACACCTCGGACCACCCGCCACGCTGAGTTTCAAACCATTCACGAGCGACGATTTCGAACGAACTGGCGGCGGCCAGCTGCGCAGCGCGCTTGTCGGCCTTCTTGGCTTCGCCCGGGTCGATACCTGCGGCGAGCTTTTCGCGCGCGTTGTCGCGGCGAGCGCGTGCCTCCGCGAGCGATACATCCGGATACGTGCCGAGCGCCAGGCTCTTTTCTTTGCCGTCGACGCGGTACTTGAGAACCCATCGCTTGCCGCCTGCCGGCGTTATCAATAGCAGCAGTCCGCCGCCGTCATAGAGCTTCTGTTGTTTCTCAGCGGGCTTGGCTGTGCGGACCTTGAGGTCGGTGAGCGCCATGTACTGGTGCCTCGGGGGTTGTTTGACGGGGGTGTTTTGCGAAGCCCCCAAAACAACCCCAAGACGGGGGTTGTTTCCACTGGGGGTAGCTGGTGGAAGTTTGCAACAAAAAACCCCGCACAGCCAAGCGTGACGGGGTTCTTGTGGCGAAGCTGGTGAAACTTTGGAGGGTTTCTGGTCCCCCCGACAGGAATCGAACCTGTATCTAGCGCTTAGGAGGCGCTTGTTCTATCCATTGAACTACGGGGAGAGCCATGTCCGCGGTTTCGCGTACAGAAGACGCGAACGGGACGGCGATGTGGACAGCGCGCAGAGTATAGCAAACGCGCGGCGCATCGGCGGACGGAATGCGTGCCGATGCGCGCCGCGCGCGCTCGATCGTGTCCGGAAGCCCGAATCAGAAATCGACGACGACGAAATCTTCCTTGCCCACGTCGCACAGCGGGCAGCGCCAGTCGGCGGGAATGTCGGCGAAACGGGTGCCGGCGGGGATGCCCTCGTCGGGCAGGCCTTCCGCTTCGTTGTAGACCCACCCGCAAATCAGGCAGACCCAGCTCTGGTATTCGGTTACTTCGCTCATGTGGTGTTCGGAATGATGAAGATCTGTGATGCCGCCCGCCATGTTGCCGGCGGACGAAAGGCGCAATGGTACCGGAATTTCGCCGAACACTTCCGCAACGTCGTTTTAAACGTGCGCATCGCGAACAATTTCCATCATCGCGCCGGCCGGGCACGCGGTGTATGCTTCGTGAGCCTTTCAATCTGAAGGAGGAAACGATGCTCAACAAGAAGTGGATTGCGGGTGCGGCATGTGTCGCGGCACTGGCCGTGTCGACGCTTGCGCGTGCCGAGGCGCGCGTGTTCTTCGTCGAGCCGAAGGATGGCGCGACGGTGTCGAGCCCCGTGCACGTGAAGTTCGGCCTCGAAGGCATGGAGCTCAAGCCGGCCGGCGACATGACGCCGGACACGGGCCACCATCACCTGCTGATCGACGGCCAGCCGGTGCCGAAGGGCGACGTGATCCCCGCGACGGACCATTCGCTGCACTTCGGCAAGGGCCAGACCGAAACCGATGTGAAGCTGCCGCCCGGCCAGCACACGCTGACGCTGCAGCTCGGCGATGGCGCGCACCGCTCGTACGGTCCCGAGCTGAGCTCGACGATCTCGGTCAACGTGAAGTAATCGCACCTTCCGCATGCGGGCACCCGGCCGGGAAGCTGCGGCCGGATGCCCGCCACGGCACGAAATGAGCCGCGCACCGGCCTAGTCCGTCCGGCCATCCCGGCGCAGGCGTCCGCCACCGGTACAATGGGCGCTTCCGATTTCTCTCTTCGCCGCCTCCCCATGTCGCTTTATTCCATTACCGGCGCGCAACTCGCGTTCGGTCACGTCGCGTTGCTCGATCACGCGGATTTCTCGCTGGAGGCCGGCGAGCGCGTCGGCCTGATCGGTCGCAACGGCGCGGGCAAGTCGTCGCTGCTGAAGATCGTCGCCGGGCTGGCGAAGCCCGACGACGGGCTGATTACGCGCCAGCAGGAGCTTGTGACCGTCTACGTGCCGCAGGAGCCGGAATTCGAACCGGGCGCGACCGTGTTCGAGGCCGTCGCCTCGGGGCTCACGCACACGCGCGAAGTGCTCGAAGAATACGATTCGATCGCGCACCGCCTTGCGGAGACGCCCGAAGGCGCCGAGCACGATGCGTTGCTCGCGCGGATGAACGCGCTGCAGTCGTCACTCGATACGCACGATGCGTGGAATTGGCGTACGCGCGTATCGATGACGCTCGCGCAGATCGGCCTGACGGACGGCGATGCGCAGGTCGACGCGCTGTCGGGCGGGATGCAGAAGCGTGTCGCGCTGGCGCGCGCGCTGGTGGTGCAGCCCGACGTGCTGCTGCTCGACGAACCGACCAACCACCTCGACTTCGACGGCATCCGCTGGCTGGAAGAACTGCTCGTCGCGCAGCGCGCGGGCCTGCTGTTCATCACCCACGATCGCGCGTTCCTCGACCGCGTCGCGACGCGCATCGTCGAGCTCGATCGCGGCCGGCTGCTGTCGTATCCGGGCAATTTCTCCGCGTACCAGACGCGCAAGGCGCAGCAGCTCGAAGTCGAGCGCGTGGAAAACGAGAAGTTCGACAAGCTGCTCGCGCAGGAAGAAGTTTGGATCCGCAAGGGCGTCGAGGCGCGCCGCACGCGCAGCGTTGGCCGCATCGCGCGGCTCGTGCAGATGCGCAACGAGCGCGCGGAGCGCCGCAATTCGCAGGGCAATGTGAAGCTCGACGTCGCGCAGGGCGAGAAGTCGGGCAAGATCGTCGCGGAGCTGACGGACGTGACGAAGCGCTACGGCGATCGCACGGTCGTCGAGCGCTTCTCGACGACGGTCATGCGCGGCGACAAGATCGGCTTCGTCGGCCCGAACGGCGCCGGCAAGACCACGCTGCTCAAGCTGATTCTCGGCGAGCTGAAGCCCGACGAAGGCACGGTGCGCACCGGCACGAACCTGCAGGTCGCCTATTTTGACCAGATGCGCGCGCAGCTCGACCAGGAAAAGAGCCTGGCCGACACGATCAGCCCGGGCAGCGAATGGGTCGAGATCGGCGGCGTGCGCAAGCACGTGATGAGCTATCTCGGCGACTTCCTGTTCGCGCCGGAGCGCGCGCGCTCGCCGGTGAAATCGCTGTCGGGCGGCGAGCGCAACCGGCTGCTGCTCGCGCGCCTGTTCGCGCGTCCGGCCAACGTGCTGGTGCTCGACGAACCGACCAACGACCTCGATATCCCGACGCTCGAACTGCTCGAAGAACTGCTGGCCGACTACGACGGCACGGTGCTGCTCGTCAGCCACGATCGTGCGTTCCTCGACAACGTCGTCACGTCGGTGATCGCGGCCGAGGGCGACGGCAAGTGGCGCGAATACGTTGGCGGCTTCACCGACTGGCAGATCCAGAGCGAGCGTTCGCAGCAGCTCGCGCAGCAGGAGGCGGCGAAGCGCGCGGTGAAGGAGGCGGCGCCGGTCAAGGAAGACGCGGCGAAAAGCGCGGCCGGCCGCAACGCACAGCGCACGGTGAAGCTGTCGTTCAATGAGCAGCGCGAACTCGATGCGCTGCCGGAGAAGATCGCGGCGCTCGAGGAAGAACAGAAGACGATCAATGCGCAGCTCGAGGATGGTTCGATCTTCGCGAAGGATCCGCAGGAAGGCACGCGCCTGACCGAACGGTTCGCGGCGATCGACGACGAGCTCCTCGCCGCGCTCGAGCGGTGGGAGACGCTCGAGGCAAAGCGCAAGCCGGTCTGACGCCCCGTGCGCCGTGTGAGTGATCTTGCTACGGCGCGCCACGCGGAACCAGTAAAATACCGCGCGTCCCGGGCAGCGCAGCGAATGCCGCGCGCCCACTTTCGGAGCAGTCCAAGCACACCGTTGTTTCGATTCGCTTTTTTACGGAACTCAACGTTTTGTCCACGACGTTGTCCACACGAGATGTGGACAACGTCCCGATGAATGACGAAATTCAGCGCCTATGTCAACGAAGAAGCCCAGCGCGGCCTATAGCGAAGCATCGATCAAGGTGCTCAAGGGTCTTGAGCCGGTCAAGCAGCGGCCCGGCATGTACACCCGTACCGAAAATCCGCTGCACATCATTCAGGAAGTCATCGACAACGCATCCGACGAGGCGCTTGGCGGCTACGGCAAGCAGATCACGGTCACGCTGCATGCCGACCAGTCGGTGTCGGTCGAGGACGACGGCCGCGGCATCCCGTTCGGGATGCACCCCGAAGAGGGGGTGCCGGTCGTCGAGATCGTGTTCACGCGCCTGCACGCGGGCGGCAAGTTCGACAAGGCTGCAGGCGGCGCGTACACGTTCTCGGGTGGCCTGCACGGCGTCGGCGTGTCGGTGACGAACGCACTCGCGACGCGTCTCGACGTGACGGTCTGGCGCGACGGCAAGATCGCCGAGCTCGGCTTCGCCGAAGGCGACGTCGTGAAGCCGCTCGCGACGCAAGGCGCGGGCCGCGGCGAGAAGAAGTCCGGCACGCGCGTGCGGGTCTGGCCGAATCCGAAGTACTTCGATTCGCCGAACCTGCCGCTTGGCGAGCTGCAGCGTCTGCTGCGCTCGAAGGCCGTGCTGCTGCCGGGCGTCGAGGTGGTGCTCGTCAACGAGAAGACCGGCGAACGCCAGGCGTGGAAGTACGAGGACGGCCTGCGCGGCTACCTGCTCGACGAGATGAACGGCAGCGAGCTGCTGATCCCGCTGTTCGAAGGCGAGCGCTTCGCCGATGCGCGTTCGACCGACGAAACCTTCGCCGAAGGGGAAGGCGCGTCGTGGGTCGTCGCATGGAGCGAGGAAGGATCGCTCGTGCGCGAGTCGTACGTGAACCTGATCCCGACGCCGGCCGGCGGCACGCACGAGTCGGGCTTGCGTGACGGTCTCTACCAGGCGGTCAAGAGCTTCGTCGAACTGCACAACCTGCAGCCAAAGGGCGTGAAGCTGCTCGCGGAAGACGTGTTCGCGCGCGTGTCGTTTGTGCTGTCCGCGAAGGTGCTCGATCCGCAGTTCCAAGGGCAAATCAAGGAACGCCTGAACAGCCGCGACGCGGTGAAGCTCGTGTCGTCGTTCTCGCGTCCGGCGCTCGAACTGTGGCTGAACCAGCACGTCGAGCACGGCAAGAAGCTCGCCGAACTGGTGATCAAGCAGGCGCAGGCGCGCACACGTGCAGGCCAGAAGGTCGAGAAGCGCAAGAGCTCGGGTGTCGCGGTGCTGCCGGGCAAGCTGACTGATTGCGAGACGGAAGATATCGCGCGCAACGAGTTGTTTCTCGTCGAGGGCGACTCGGCGGGCGGTTCCGCAAAGATGGGCCGCGACAAGGAATACCAGGCGATCCTGCCGCTGCGTGGCAAAGTGCTGAACACGTGGGAAACCGAGCGTGATCGCCTGTTCGCGAACAACGAGGTTCACGACATCTCGGTCGCGATCGGCGTCGATCCGCACAGCCCCGACGACACCGTCGACCTGTCGAATCTGCGCTACGGCAAGATCTGCATCCTGTCGGACGCGGACGTCGACGGCTCGCACATCCAGGTGCTGCTGCTCACGCTGTTCTTCAAGCATTTCCCGCAGCTGATCGAGCGCGGTCACGTGCATGTCGCGCGGCCGCCGCTGTTCCGCGTCGATGCGCCCGCGCGCGGCAAGAAGCCCGCGCAGAAGCTCTATGCGCTCGACGAAGGCGAACTCGAGGCGACCCTCGACAAGCTGCGCAAGGACGGCGTGCGCGAGACGCAGTGGAGCATCAGCCGCTTCAAGGGTCTCGGCGAAATGAGCGCGGAGCAGTTGTGGGACACGACGATGAACCCCGACACGCGCCGCCTGATGCCGGTGAAGCTCGGCGAACTCGACTACGAGGCGACCGTCGCGCGCATGACCATGCTGATGGGCAAGGGCGAGGCAGCCGCGCGACGCGGCTGGCTCGAGGAAAAGGGCAACGACGTCGAAGCGGACATCTAAACCCGCGCGGCCGGGCATGACGCCCGGCCCGGCCTCACGCTACTTACGAATACGGAATTCAGATGGACGACAATACTTCCGATCTCTTCGCCGGGTCCGATGCACCGGACGCCGAAGCGCTGACGCTCGGCAACTACGCGGAGCAGGCGTATCTCAGCTACGCGGTCAGCGTCGTGAAGAGCCGCGCGCTGCCCGACGTGTGCGACGGCCAGAAGCCGGTGCAGCGCCGGATCCTGTTCGCGATGAACGAAATGGGCCTCGGCCCGGACGCGAAGCCGGTGAAATCGGCGCGCGTGGTTGGCGACGTGCTCGGTAAATACCACCCGCACGGCGACCAGTCGGCATACGATGCGCTCGTGCGTCTCGCGCAGGATTTCTCGCTGCGCTATCCGCTGATCGACGGGCAGGGCAACTTCGGCTCGCGCGACGGCGACGGCGCGGCAGCGATGCGATACACCGAGGCGAGGCTCACGCCGATCTCGAAGCTGCTGCTCGACGAGATCGACCAGGGCACGGTCGACTTCATGCCGAACTACGACGGCTCGTTCGAGGAACCGAAGACGCTGCCGAGCCGCATGCCGTTCGTGCTGCTGAACGGCGCGTCGGGCATCGCGGTGGGTCTCGCGACCGAGATTCCGTCCCACAACCTGCGCGAGGTCGCGGCGGCGGCGGTCGCGTTGATCCGCAATCCGAAGCTCACGCACGCGGAGCTGATGAACCTGATCCCCGGCCCGGACTTCCCGGGCGGCGGCCAGATCATCTCGAGCGACACCGAGATCGCGGCGGCCTATGAAACCGGCCGTGGCAGCCTGAAGGTGCGCGCGAAATGGAAGATCGAGGATCTCGCGCGCGGCCAGTGGCAGCTCGTCGTCACCGAGCTGCCGCCGAACACGTCGGGCCAGAAGGTGCTCGAGGAAATCGAGGAACTCACCAACCCGAAGCTCAAGCTCGGCAAGAAGACGCTCACGCCCGAGCAGCTCAACACCAAGAAGGCGATGCTCGACCTGCTCGACGCGGTACGCGACGAGTCGGGCAAGGAAGCGGCGGTGCGGCTCGTGTTCGAGCCGAAGTCGCGCACGATCGATCAGACGGAATTCGTGAACACGCTGCTCGCCTATACGAGCCTCGAGTCGAACGCGACACTGAACCTCGTGATGATCGGCGCCGACGGCCGGCCAGGCCAGAAGGGGCTGCTGACGATCCTCGACGAATGGGTGAAGTTCCGCCAGCTCACGATGACACGCCGCTGCCGGCATCGTCTCGCGAAGGTCGACGACCGCATCCACATCCTCGAAGGGCGGATGATCGTTTTCCTGAACATCGACGAGGTGATCCGCATCATCCGCGAGTCGGATGAGCCGAAGGCTGCGCTGATGAGCGCGTTCGGCCTGAGCGACCGCCAGGCCGAAGACATCCTCGAAATCCGCCTGCGTCAGCTCGCGCGGCTCGAGAAGATCAAGATCGAGAAGGAACTCGAGGCGCTGCGTGACGAGAAGGCGAAGCTCGAGGAACTGCTCGCGAACGAAAGTGCGATGAAGCGGCTGATGATCAAGGAGATCGAGGCCGATGCGAAGCAGTACGGCGACGATCGCCGCACACTGATCCAGCAGGAAAAGCGCGCGACGTTCGAGGCGAAGGTCGTCGACGAGCCGGTGACGGTCGTCGTGTCGCAGAAGGGCTGGGTGCGTGCGCTGAAGGGCCACGGGCTCGATCCCGCCGGCTTCTCGTTCAAGGCAGGCGATCACCTGTATGCGGCGTTCCAGTGCCGCACGCCCGATCGACTGATCGCGTGGGGCAGCAGCGGCCGCGTGTACTCGGTCGACGTGTCGGTGCTGCCGGGCGGGCGCGGCGACGGCGTGCCGGTGACGTCGCTGATCGAGCTCGAATCGGGCTCGCACCTGATGCACTACTACGCGGCGCCGGCCGACCAGCAACTGCTGCTCGCGTCGAGCAACGGCTTCGGCTTCCTCGCGAAGGTCGGCGACATGGTGAGCCGCGTGAAGGCCGGCAAGTCGTTCATGACCATCGATGCGGGCGCCGTGCCGCTCGCGCCGATGCCCGTGCTGCCGAACGCAACGCAGGTCGCGTGCCTGTCGAGCGGCGGTCGTCTGCTGGTGTTCGGGATGGACGAGATGAAGACGCTGTCGGGTGGCGGTCGCGGCGTGATCCTGATGGCGCTCGACGACAAGGAAACGCTCGTGCAGGCGCTCGCGATCGACCCGGCCGGCGTCGTGCTGATCGGCACCGGCCGCGGCGGCAAGACGCAGGACGAAACGCTGTCGTATGCGGCGCTCGCGCCGCACATCGGCAAGCGTGCCCGCAAGGGCCGCGCGCCGGACACGAAGCTCAAGGTCGTCACCGAGCTGCGTCCGCTGCTCGGCTGACGCCGCATCCGTTGGCCGGTTCGACCGGTATCGAAGGCCGCACCTCCGCTTCGGCGGGCGTGCGGCCGATTCTTTTTTGCGCGACGCATCCAGGCAAGCGCGAGTGGCGCCATCACGCGGAACTTGCAAAATACTGTGAAATTGCGCCTGGGGTCTGAACCGAGCGGCTGCGCGCGGGTCGAACGTCGCTCAAGACCGCGCGTGACGCGGCTGTTCGTTGCACTTAACTCATACCAGGATTGCCGCCATGTCCCACGCTGTTGCCGTCGCGCTGTTTCTTCATCTGCTGGCCGTCGCCGTGTGGGTGGGCGGGATGGTCTTCGCGCACTTCTGCCTGCGCCCGGCGCTGTCCGACCTGACGCCGCAGTTGCGACTGCCGCTGATCGAGGGCGTGTTCGGCCGTTTCTTCAACTGGGTGTCGGGGTCGGTGATCGTGATCCTGCTGTCCGGCGGTTTCCTGCTCACGGCATTCGGCGGCGCGCACGCGACGTGGACGCTGCATGCGATGGCGGGGCTCGGTGTCGTGATGATGCTGATCTTCGGCCACATCCGCTTCGCGCTGTTCCCGCGCATCCGCCGCGCGGTGCAGGCGCAGAACTGGCCGGACGGCGCACGCGCGGTGAACACGGTGCGCCTGCTTGTCGTCGTCAACCTCGTGCTCGGCGTCGTGACGATTGGCGCGGCTGTGCTGTCGCGCGGTTTCTGAACGCGAACGCCTGACCTTGCGGCGCCGTTCGGCGCCCGCCGCCGGCGCGATACCGCGCGCCGTTACGCGGCCAGCATCGCGTCGAGCAGCCACGCGCCGGCCGGGCCGAGCGGCCGGTTGCGTGACCACACCGCATCGACCCGCACGCGGCGCGGCCAGCCACGCGCGCGCAGCTCGCAGAGGCGATCGCCCGCGAAGTGCTCGACCATCCAGCGCGGCAGCTCGGCCCAGCCGAACCCCAGCACCGCCATCTCCAGCAGCATCAGGTAGCTCGGCGCGAGCCAGCGCTGGGTGCCGATGACGATCCGGTCGTCGGCGCCGCGATCCTCCGGTTTCACGTACGTGTTGAGGCGCAGCTCGCGCGCGTCGCGCAGTGCAGCATGCGGCACGTCAGCGTCGCCGTAGGCCGCCAGTGCGTGCGTGCGCCCGACGAACAGGCCGATCTCCGATTCCTCCGCCACCGTCGCCGCGCCGATATCGGGCGGGTAGGCGGCGCGCGCGGCCATCAGCCCGAGCTGGGCGCGGCCCTGCTGGATCAGGTCGAGTACGTCCTCGTGTTCGGCAATCTGGCATTCGAGTTCCAGCGTCGGAAAGCGCCGTTCGAGCGCCATCAAGGTTTCCTCGTAACGCTTCGATTGATACGTATCGGACACGACGAGCGTCAGCCGTGCTTCCTCGCCCTGCGCGAGCCGCGCGGCGGTGCGGTCGATCGCCGCGCCGGCCTCCAGTGCGCGTTGCACCTGCGGCAGCAGCGCGCGTCCGGCATCGGTCAACGTCGGTATGCGCGTCGAGCGGTCGAACAACTGCACGCCGAGATCGATCTCGAGGTTCGCGATCGCTTCGGACACCGTCGACTGGCGCTTGCCGAGCTTGCGCGCGGCGGCCGTGAACGAGCCGAGCAGCGCGGCTTCGGCGAAGGCGAGCAGGGCTTCGGGGGCGTGGCGCATGCGCGGGTCTCACAGCGTTATATCGGTAAAACCGATGATATCAAACTGGATTCGAGCGGTTACGCCGATCAAAATGGCCGACATACGCTTCACACACGAACCGGAGGGACCCATGAAACAGATGAACAAGACGGTGACGGAGCGCCTCGTTCACGCGCTGACGTTCGAACTGGTGGCGATCGCGCTGTGCGCGCCGATTGGCGCGTGGCTGCTCGACATGCCGGTGTCGCACGTCGGCGTGCTGACAGTGATGGTGTCGCTGATCGCGATGGCCTGGAACATGATGTTCAACACGCTGTTCGACCGTTTCGAGCGCCGCGCCGGCCTCACGCGCACGCTCGGGATGCGGATCGCGCACGCGGTCGTGTTCGAACTCGGCCTGGTCGCGATGGTGGTGCCGGTTGCCGCGTGGTGGCTGAACGTGAGCCTGGTCGAGGCGCTGCTGCTCGACCTCGGCATCGTGCTGTTCTTCCTGCCGTACACGTTCTGCTTCAACCTCGCGTACGACGCGCTGCGCGCACGCTGGGTCGCACGCCGCGTCGCCGTGCAGGCGAGTTGAACGGCCAGCGGTCGGTGGTGGTGGAGAGCCTGCCGTCAGTGCGCGATGGCGGCCCATAAAAGCCACGCGCCACACACGATCGCGACCGCACCGTAGACGGCGTACACGGGCACCTTGAAGCGCGCGAAGCACAGCGTCGCAAACGCGCCCGTGAGCCAGTAGACGGGATCGGCCGGTTCGCGATGGAGAATCTTCACGACGGCGACGACGAGAAAACCCGTCGTTGCCGCGCGCAGCAGACGCATTCCGTGCTCGAAGCGCGAATGGCGCTTGAGCCGGAACAGATGGTTCTGCGCGAACACGACGAGACACCCCGACGGAATGAACAGCGCGGCGGTCGCGAGCAGCGCGCCGGTCCAGCCGTCGGTCAGGTAGCCGAGAAACGGCACGACGTTCAGCAGCGGGCCGGGCGACACCGGCGACAGCGCGAACGCGAGCGTGAAGTCGTGATCGGAGATGCCGGTGGCTGGCGACACGAACAGCGTCTTGAGCACGGGCAGTGCGGAGAAGCCGCCGCCGAACAGCGTCATGCCGGCGCCGGCGAGCCGCGGCCACAGCAGCGTCTCCTGGTAGTCGCCGGGCAGCGGCAGCGCGAACAGCGCGACGAGCACGGCGAGCAGCACGAGCAGGTTGCGGTCGCGTTTCGACAGCGTGAAGTCGACCGAGTCGTGTTGCGACGGCCCGGTCAGCCAGCCCGCTGCAAACGCAGCGAAGAGAATCCCCACGAAGGCGGCCGGACTATGCGCGAAAGCGAGCAGAATCGTCGATAGCGCGGCGATTGCCTGTTCGAGCCGTGTGCTCGCGAGCGTGCGCAACTGCTTGATCCACGTGACGCCGATCAGCGCGGCGAGCACCATCCCGAAGTGATTGATCAACATCGGCGCGGCGAGCGAGCGCACGATCGGCGTGCGGTAGAAGATCGCGAACAGCGTCATCAGCACGGAGAACGGCAGCACGCTCGCGATGCCGGCGATCCATGCGCCGGTGCGGCCGTGCAGCGTCTGGCCGACCTGCACCGCGACATTGCAGCCGACGGGGCCTGGCACGAGCCATGCGAGGGCGACGAGATCGGCGAACACGTTCGGCTCGATGCGCTGCAACCGCTCGACGTAGTGGCGTTCGAGCTGCGCCATCATCGAAAGCCCGCCCCACGACACGGCGGAAATGCTGGCCACGACCTTGAACAAGGCCCAAAGGGATGCCTGTGCCTGTTCGACACGTTCGGCCGCTTCGACTTCGACGGTTGTCATGACTGTGCTGTTGGCGCTGGGCCTGATCTCGCGCGTTGAAACGTGCCGGCGGCCCGCCGACACGATGGCCCTCTCGATTGTCCGCCGCGCACCGTGACACTGCCATGCGCGAAAACGCTAGTTAATGAACTAAACAACCAGATCGGAAACCGAAATAATCGGTGTGCTGCGCAAGATTGCCGCGCGGCTGCGGGCTGCGGGCTTAGGCGCCCGTGCTGCCGGTCGCGCGGTGCGCGAGGACGTTCGGGCGGTCGCCGCGCACGCCGAAGCGCGCGATCAACGCGGGGATCGCGTCGGCCGGCACGGGGCGCGAGAACAGGAAGCCCTGCGCCTCGATCTCGCCGAGCGCGGACAGCCATGCGATCTGCTCCTCGGTTTCGGTGCCCTCGACGACGACCGTCAGGCCGAGCGAGCGCGCGAGATGCACGATCGACGACACCATCACGCACACGCTGCGATCGTTCGGGATCGCCTGCACGAACGAGCGGTCGACCTTCAACGTATCGACGGAGAAGCGGTGCAGGTACGACAGCGACGAATAGCCGGTACCGAAATCGTCGAGCGCGACCCGGATGCCGAGCTTCTTCAACGCGACGATCTTCTCGGAGACCAGCTCCGGATATTCCATCATCGCGGTCTCGGTGATTTCGATTTCGAGCCGGTTCGCCTCGATGCCGGTGTCCTGGAGCGCCTGCGAAATCGTCTCGATCAGGTCGCCGCGCCAGAACTGCACCGGCGAAATGTTGACCGCGAGCGTCAGCGTGTCGTGCCCATCGTCGCGCCAGCGCGCGATCTGTTCGCACGCGGTGCGGATCACGAAGTCGCCGATGGGCACGATCAGGCCCGTCGATTCGGCAATCGAAATGAATTCGTTCGCGGAGATGATCCCGTGCTCGGGGTGGTCCCAGCGCGCGAGCGCCTCGAAGCCGGTGATCGTGCGGTGCGTCAGGTCGATCTTCGGCTGGTAAGCGAGGAACAGCTGCCCCTCGGCCAGCGCGACGCGCAATTGCTGTTCCCAGCGCATCAGGTGGTCCGCGCGATGCGACAGGTGCGGCGCGTAGAACTGGTAGCAGTTCTTGCCCGCGTCCTTCGCGCTGTACATCGCGAGATCGGCCTTCTTCAGCAGGTCGATCTCGCTTTCGTTCGCGACGGTATGCAGCGCGATGCCGATGCTCGCGTGCAGTACGAACGAACTGCCGCGCACGTCGAACGGCTCGGCGAACATCCGGATGATCGCTTCCGCGAGCCGCACCGCGCGCCGTTCGACGTCGTCGCCCTTCATCACGACGACGAACTCGTCGCCGCCGATCCGTGCAAGCGACCCTTCGTCGCCGACGGCATCCGACAGGCGCGACGCGGTCATCTGCAGCACGATGTCGCCGGCGTTGTGGCCGAGCGTATCGTTGACGGTCTTGAAGTTGTCGAGGTCGATGAACAGCAGGCCGAGCCGCGACAGGCTGGTCGGCATCGACACGTCGTTGCGCAGCCCGCGCAGCGTCGCGTAGCGGTTCGCGAGGCCGGTGAGGAGGTCGTATTCGGCGAGCTGGGTCATCTCGCGCTCGCGGCCGAGCAGCTTGCCGATCAGCCCCGTCGCGACGCCGAAGAACGCGAGCATCGCGAGCGTGATGAAGCTCGTCATCAGCAGATAGACGTTGCGCGTGTGGTAGTAGTCCGCGAATTCTTCGGACTGCGACAGCCCGACCATCACCGCGAGCGGGTAGCCGTCGAGGTGGCGGTACGACACGATGCGCGTCACGCCGTCGATCGGATCGATGATCGTGCCCGTCACGCGCTCGGCGATCGGGTACACGCCCGATGCGGAGAACGCACCGGGTGCGTTGTTGAGCGAGCCGGTGCGCCGCGCGAGCACGGCGCCCGTGTCGGACACCACGGCGATCACGCCTTCCTTGCCGATCGCCGCGTTGTTGTAGAAGTCGTTCGTGAAGTAGCTCGGGTCTTCCGATACCACGACGATGCCCGCGAAGCTGCCGTCCGGATTGTTCAGGCGCCGCGTCATCTGCAGCGTCCAGTGGCTCGACACGCGGCCGAGCACGGGCTTGCTGATGTACAGGCGATCGTCGTTGTGCGCGAGGTGGACCTTGAAGTGCTCGCGGTCGGCCAGGTTGATCGGCTTCGGATGGATTTCGGCCGTGTTCGCGAACAGGATGCCTTTCGCGTTGACGAGCGAAACCTGGATCAGCGTGTCGCTCGGCACGACGCCTTTTTCGACCGCGCTCGCGAGGTTGAAGCGCGCGGGCGATTTCTCGAATTCGAACTTGACGAAGCGGGTGATCTGGTCGACCTGGTGGATCGCCTTGACCGTGTGCTGTTCGAGCGCCGACGACAGGATCGCCGCCGAGGCCGCCGCTTCCTTGTACGCGCTGTCCTTTTCGACCGACAGCCGCGCGACGATCACCGCCCACAGCAGCGCAAGCGCCAGCATCCCGAGCAGCGGGATCGCGAACAGCGCGCGCCGGCGCGACTTGCGCGGCGCGCGTAGCGGCCGGGTCGGCGGCGTGTGGTTTGACCGGGCGGAGCTCATCTGAGAGGGCGGCGTCCTGCTCGCGTGCGTCATCCTTCTGGATGGCTGGCTATGGTTCGGGTTGTCCCGACGTCTGTTCGTTCGCGGGACACGCAACCATGGACAGACCTCCGAAACAACGGATTAGGCCCGATATTACTGGCTGGAACGCTTTTGCGATAGTTGGGCGAATCGTAGATGCGCCGGACGGGCCGGCGCCATCGCACATCGCGAAATGTTAAACAGGAGACCGGAACGTGCCGTCGACGACCGTGACGACGTGGCCGCCGATCCACGTGGTGCCGTCTTCGTCATAAGTGACGCAGATGCGCCCGTCGCGGCCGATCGCCGTACCCTGGCGGGCCGTATACGACTGGCCGGGGCGGCGCGCCTGCCGCGTCAGCAGCCCGGCCAGCGCGGCGTTGGCGCTGCCGGTGACCGGGTCCTCGCCGAAGCCGAAGTCGCCGCCCGTCATCAGGCAGCGGATTTCGAACGTCGCGGGGCCGCCTTCGGCATGCGGCGCGTAGACCGCGAGGCCGTCCACGTCATAGCGGCGCGTGAGTGCCTCCAACGCGGCCGGATCGGGCGACAGGCCGATGCACGCGTCGGCCGACTTCAGTCGCACGACCAGCCACGGCGCGCCGTTGTCCACCGCACACGGCTCGGCTTCCAGGTCGATCGCGTCACTGCGCAACGCGGCAGCCAGCACCGCGTAGTCCGAACGGTCGAGCGGCGTGACGCGGGCCGGCGGCGCGGCGAACGCCCAGCCGCCGGCCTGCTCGCGCAGCGCGACCCGGCCGACCCCGCACTGCTGGATCAGCCGGCCCGGCGTGCGTGGCCGCGCGCCGCTTTCCAGGAACGCATGCGCGGTGCCGAGCGTCGGGTGGCCGGCGAACGGCAGTTCACCGGCCGTCGTGAAGATCCGCACGCGGTAGTCGGCGTCCGGATCGGTCGGCGTGCAGACGAACGTCGTTTCCGACAGGTTCGTCCAGCGGGCGATCTCGAGCATGGCGTCGTCGCCGAGCGAATCGGCGTCGAACACGACGGCGAGCGGGTTGCCCTTGAACGGCACCGACGTGAAGACGTCGACCTGCTTGAAGCGGACGAGACGACCGGTCATTTCGATGCGCCCGTTACGCGACTTCGGCGATCAGTTCGATCTCGACGCACGCGCCGAGCGGAATCTGCGCGACGCCGAACGCCGAACGCGCGTGCTTGCCTGCGTCGCCGAACACTTCGGCGATCAGTTCCGACGCACCGTTCGTCACGATGTGCTGTTCGGTGAAGTCGAGCGTCGAGTTGACGAGGCTCATCAGCTTCACGATGCGCGTGACCTTGTTCAGGTCGCCCGTGTGCGCGTGCAGCGTCGCGAGCAGGTCGATCGCGATCGAGCGTGCGGCCGCCTTGCCGTCTTCCGTCTGCAGATCCGCGCCGAGCTTGCCGGCCCAGACCTTGCCGTCCTTCTTCGCGATGTGGCCCGACAGGTAGACCGTGTTGCCGCTTTGCGCGCTCATCACGTAGGCGGCGGCGGGTGCGCCGGCGGTCGGGAGTTCGATGCCGAGCGACTTCAGTTTGTCGTAGACGTTAGCCATGGGTTCGATTCCTCGTTGAGAGTCGTGACAGGAAAAGGGGATCAGAGACGCTCGCGCAGCAGCTTGCCGAGGCGCGCGACGCCTTCCTCGATCTTCTCCGGCGGCACCGTCACGAACGACAGGCGCAGCGTGTTCTGCTGCGGGTCGTTCGCGAAGAACGGCGCGCCCGGCACGAAGGCGACGTGGTTGGCGACCGCGGCCTCGAGCAGCTTCATGCTGTCGATCTGCGCGGGCAGATTGACCCAGATGAACATGCCGCCGTCGGGGCGGTTCCACGTGACGCCTTCCGGCATGTGGCGCGCGAGCGACGCGAGCATCGCCTCGCATTGCGCGCCGTACAGCTGGCGGATCGTCGGGATGTGCTCGTCGAGGAAGCCGTCCTTGATCACTTCGTGCGCGATGCGCTGCGTGAGCGTCGGCGTGTGCAGGTCGGTGGCCTGCTTGGCCTGCACGAGCTTGAAGTGGAGCTCCTCGGGGGCAATGATGTAGCCGATCCGCAGGCCCGGCGCGAGCACCTTCGAGAACGTGCCGAGGTGCACGACATGGTCGGGCGCCATCGACAGCATCGTCGGCAGCGGCTCGCCCTGGTAGTTCAGTGCGCCGTACGGGTCGTCTTCCAGCACCGGGAACGGGCTCGACTGCGCGAACGCGGCGAGCGCGCGGCGGCGCTCGACGGGCAGGCGGCGGCCGGTCGGGTTCTGGAAGTTCGGCTGCGCGTACAGCAGGCGCGCACCTTGCGTCAGGTCGGGCGTGAGGCCTTCGGGCAGCAGGCCCAGCTCGTCGGTCGGCACCTGCACGTAGCGCGGCTCGTACAGCGAGAACGACTGCAGCGCGCCGAGGTAGGTCGGGGTTTCGACGAGGATCGGGCTGTCCGGATCGATCAGCGCCTTGCCGAGCAGGTCGAGCGCCTGCTGCGAGCCGGTCGTGATCAGCACCTGCGACACGCGCACGCGGTAGCGCTCGGC
This sequence comes from Burkholderia sp. FL-7-2-10-S1-D7, assembly GCF_001524185.1. Lineage (NCBI taxonomy): Bacteria > Pseudomonadati > Pseudomonadota > Betaproteobacteria > Burkholderiales > Burkholderiaceae > Burkholderia > Burkholderia sp. FL-7-2-10-S1-D7. Next base: position 153,011 of record NZ_LOWY01000022.1, read on the forward strand.
GATCCATTCGCGCAGCGGCAGGTAGCCTTCGGTCGCGCTGTACTGGAGGGCGGCGGCGGGCGCATCGCGCAGCACGCGGTCGGCCGCGGCGCGCATGCGTTCGGCCGGGAACGTCGCGGGAGCGGGCAGGCCGCCTGCGAACGAGATGACCTCGGGGCGTTCCGTGACCTTCAGGATCTCGCGGATCGCAGAGCTCGTCAGCTTGCGGGCGCGTTCGGAAAGCTGCCAGTGCGGCGGATGCAGGTCGCTCGGATTCATAGTCTCCTCGTTCGGATATCGTGGTCAGTCAAGAAAGGTCGATCGGGCTGATCGCGTCGACGCGGCCGGGTGGGCGCGCGGGAGCGCGATCGGGCCGTCGCGGCCGGGTGGGCAAAACCGTTCAGGCAAAACGAACATTATGGCGCACCTCATCAACCGGCGCGAGCGGCGCGCGGGGCCGTGGCCACCGCCGAGCGCCGGCCCAGCATCACGGTCGCGATCACGGCGGCCGCGAACAGCCAGGTCGACGGCGTCACCGTCTCGCCGAACAGGAGCGCGGAAAAGGCGATCGTGAAGAAGATCTGCAGCAGCTGCACCTGGCCGACGCGCGCGATGCCGCCCATGGCGAGCCCGGCGTACCACGCGAAAAAGCCGATGAATTGCGAAAAAAGGGTCACGTAGCCGAATGCAAGCCACGTGCGCAACGCGAGCGGGGCAGGGTGCGCGACGTGCTGCGTCCATGCGAGCCAGCCGACCGGCAGCACCAGGAACGGCGCGGACACGACGAGCGCCCAGCAGATCACCTGCCAGCCGCCGATCTGGCGCGCGAGGCGCGCGCCCTCCGCGTAGCCGAGCGCGCCGATGCCGACCGCGACGAGCATCAGTGCGTCGCCGGCCTGCACCGTGCCGCCGCCGTCACGCAGCGCGAACGCGATCACGAGCGCGCTGCCCGCCAGCGCGCTGGCCCAGAACGCCTTCGACGGCCGCTCGTGCGACAGCCACGCCGCGTACAGCGCGACGAACAGCGGCTGCAGCCCGTTGACGACCGCGCCGTGCGAGGCCGGCACGGTTTTCATCGCCCAGGCGGAGAACACCGGATACGCGATGATCACGCCGGCCGACACGACCGCGAGGCTTTTCAGCTGCGCGCGGGTCGGCAGCCGCTCGCGGCGCCACCACAGCAGCAGGCCGGCCGGCATCGACGCGGCGAGCGCGCGGCCGAGCCCGTTCAGCAGCGGGTTGAGTTCGGAGACGACGATACGCGTCATCGGCAGCGTCAGGCTGAAGATCATCACGCCGATCAGGCCCAGCAGCATGCCCCGGGTTTCGCGCGAATTCATGAAATGGGTGTCTCCGTATTGCGGGGTTGGTGTAATCGAGGGGCGGCAGGGGCGTTCAGCGCAGCGTGCGTGTACCCTGCGGCGTGTCGAATTCGGCGACGAGCGCCGGCGGGCCGTCGCCGGTGTCGAGGTCGAGCAGATGGCCGGCGCCGAGCCAGTCGAGCTGCTCGCGGATGACGTCCGCATGCGGGTGGATGCCCTTGAGCGCTTTCAGTGCGACGCCGTCGTTCGGCAGCGATTCGGCCGGATGGCGCGGGCTGTCCCACTGGATCAGCGATGGCACGAGGCCGTCGCCGACGCCTTGCCACGCGGGAAACGCGCCGTCGTCGGGCACCGTGAGACCCCAGCTCAGGTCGCCGCGCCGCATCGCGACGACCGGTGCGATGCGCGCCGGGTACTGGCTTTGCCACATCGCGAGCTGGCGCGGGCGGTCGACGCGCGCGACCCAGTGCGCGAGAAACGGGCCCTGCGCGAGCCGGGCGTGCATCGCCGGATCGTCGAGCGCGAACAGCCGCGCGCGCGGCGGCGTGACGCCATCGTCCGGGGCGGGTGCGTCGGGGTCGATCGCGATCACTTCGAGGTAGAGCCCGCCCCAGGCGCCGAACAGCGCATTGTGGGTCCGCATCAGCGGGTGGCGGCCGCCGCCGGCCGGCTCGATGCCGAGCGAAGCGGCGACATGGCGCACGCCTTCGTCGAGCGTGCGCGCGGCGATCACGAGATGGTCGAGGGTCAGGGAGCGGGCTGGCATGAACGTCGGTCGGGAAGCGAAAGTGTCATGGTGGGCGGGCGATGCGCCGGACGGTTGCGGAACCGGCCGGCGCCCGGGCCGCGATGCAGGCCCGGCGGTGCGGCGCCACGTGCAGCAAGGCCGCGACGGCAGCCGCACGATCGCCATTCCGGTCAACTGTAATCGTCGGCACCGGCACAGTAACGGTACAATCGGCGCGATAGCCTTCGGTACAGTTGGAGCCGCCATCTATGTCCACCGTCCCACTCGCGCAGATTCCCGCGCCGCACGATACGGCCACGCTCACGCTCGTCGACCAGCTCGTCCAATGGGCGCGGCGCCGAATCGACGAACGCGTGTTCCGGCCCGGCATGCGGATGCCGTCGATCCGCAAGCTCGCGCTCGACAAGAGCGTGTCGCGCTTTACCGTGGTGGAAGCGTACGAACGGCTCGTCGCGCAGGGCTACCTCGACTCGCGGCGCGGCTCGGGTTTCTACGTGCGCGAGCGCACGGCCACCGGCCCGCAGCCGGCCGACAACGTGGTGCGCGTGGCCGAGGCCGCGCCCGTGCACAACACGATTGACGTCGTCTGGCTGCTGCGCAACATGCTGCACACCGTCAGTCCGGAAAAAGGGCCGGGTCTCGGCTACGTGCCGGGCCGGTGGCTCGACGGCGAGCTGATCACCGGCGCGCTGCGCGCGCTCGGGCGCCAGTCCGGCGCGCAGATGCTCGGTTTCGGCACCGCACAGGGCTTCCTGCCGCTGCGCCAGCAATTGCAGACGCGGCTCGCGGAAGTCGAGATCGGCGCGAAGCCCGAGCAGCTCGTGCTGGTGTCGGGCATCACGCAGGCGATCGACCTGATCGCGCGGATCTACGTGCGGCCCGGCGATGCGGTGATCGTCGGTGATCCCGCGTGGTTCCAGATGTTCGGCCGCTTCGCGTCGCAGGGCGCGCAGCTGGTCGGCATGCCCTATACGCCCGACGGCCCCGATCTCGACGCGCTGGAAACGCTCGTGCAGATGTGGCGGCCGAAGATGCTCGTGATCAATTCGGTGCTGCAGAACCCGACCGGCACGTCGCTGTCGGCCGCGCAGGCGTTCCGGATCCTGAAGCTCGCGGAGGCGTACGACTTCCTCGTCGTCGAGGACGACGTGTACGGCGACCTGTGCCCGCCGAGCTATCCGGCCACGCGGCTCGCGAGTCTCGACCAGCTGAAGCGCGTGATTTACCTGGGCAGCTATTCGAAGACGCTCGCGGCGAATTTGCGGGTCGGCTATGTCGCCTGCGCACCGGAGATCGCGAAGGCGGTCACCGACCAGAAGATGCTGGTCGGCATGACGACGCCGGAGCTCAACGAGCGCGTCTTGTACAAGATCCTGACCGAAGGGCATTACCGGCGCCACGTCGAGCGGCTGCGCGCGCGGCTCGACGGCGTGCGCGACAAGACCGCGCGGATGCTCGAGCGCACCGGGTTGCGGCTCTTCACGATGCCGGCGGCGGGAATGTTCCTGTGGGCCGACACGGGCGTCGATTCGGACGCGCTCGCGGCCGCCGCGCACGAGGAAGGGTTCCTGCTGACGCCGGGGAGCCTGTTCTCGCCGCAGCAGTCGTCGTCGACCTGGACGCGCTTCAACGTCGCGAACTGCGGCGATCCGGCACTGCCGGGGTTTCTCGCGCGCTATATCGAAGCGGCGGCGCGGCGCGCGTCGTGACGGCGGGCGGCACGCCGCCCCTTGAAATCCGCTCGCCCGTCCCCAGATACCCGCGCGAACCGCTTGCGCCAGGCGGTCGTCCTTGACGTGCCCGCCGGCATCGCGCGCCGGCCGCCCGCGCCACACCATTCAAGTTCATGTAAGAGGAAACAGCATCCATGGCACACGAAACGATGAGCTTTCAGGCAGAGGTCAAGCAACTCCTCCACCTGATGATTCATTCGCTCTACAGCAACAAGGAAATCTTCCTGCGCGAACTGGTGTCGAACGCGTCCGACGCGGCCGACAAGCTGCGTTTCGAAGGGCTCGCGGACAACGCGCTGTACGAGAACGATCCGAACCTGCGCATCCGCATCGGCTACGACAAGGCCGCGCGCACGATCACGATCGAGGACAACGGCATCGGCATGAGCCGCGACGAGGCGATCGCGAACCTCGGCACGATCGCGCGTTCGGGCACCAAGGAATTCTTCACGAAGCTGTCCGGTGACCAGCAGAAGGACGCGGCGCTGATCGGCCAGTTCGGCGTCGGCTTCTACTCGGGCTTCATCGTCGCGGACAAGATCACCGTCGAGACGCGCCGCGCGGGCCTGCCGGCGAACGAAGCCGTGCGCTGGGAAAGCGCGGGCGAGGGCGATTTCACGATCGACGCGATCGAGCGCGCGCAACGCGGCACGACGATCACGCTGCACCTGCGCGAAGGCGAGGACGAGCTGCTGTCGTCGCACCGCCTGAAGTCCATCATCCAGAAGTATTCCGATCACATCGCGCTGCCGATCCTGATGAAGAAGGAAGAGTGGGATCAGGAAAAGGGCGAGATGGTCCTGAAGGACGAGGACGAGACCGTCAACCAGGCGAGCGCGCTCTGGACGCGTTCGAAGAGCGACGTCACCGACGAGCAGTACACGCAGTTCTACCAGCATATCGCGCACGACCACCAGGATCCGCTCACGTGGACGCACAACCGCGTCGAGGGCCGCAGCGAATACACGCAGTTGCTGTTCGTGCCGTCGCACGCGCCGTTCGACCTGTGGAACCGCGATTACCGCGGCGGCCTGAAGCTGTATGTGAAGCGCGTGTTCATCATGGACGACGCCGAGCAGCTGCTGCCGCAATACCTGCGCTTCGTGAAGGGCGTCGTCGATTCGGCTGACCTGCCGCTGAACGTGTCGCGTGAAATCCTGCAGGAAAGCCGCGACGTGAAGGCGATCCGCGAAGGCGTGACCAAGCGCGCGCTGTCGATGCTCGAGGAACTCGCGAACGCGGAAGAGGACGCCGGCAAGGAGAAGTACAAGACGTTCTGGAGCGCGTTCGGCCAGGTGCTGAAGGAAGGTCTGGGCGAGGATCACGCGAACCGCGAGCGGATCGCGAAGCTGCTGCGCTTCGCCTCGACGCACGGCGACACCGACGCGCAGGACGTGTCGCTCGCCGACTACGTGTCGCGCATGAAGCCCGAGCAGAGCAAGATCTACTACGTGACCGCCGACACGTGGCAGGCCGCGAAGAACAGCCCGCACCTGGAAGTGTTCCGCAAGAAGGGTGTCGAGGTGCTGCTGCTGACCGATCGCGTCGACGAATGGATGCTGTCGTTCCTGCATGAATTCGACGGCAAGCCGCTCGCGAGCGTGGCCCGCGGCGATCTCGACCTCGGCGAGCTGAACGACGAGGAAAAGAAGGCGCAGGAGCAGGCGGGCGAGGCGATCAAGCCGGTCGTCGAGAAGATGAAGGAAGCGCTCGGCGACAAGGTGAAGGAAGTGCGCGTCACGTTCCGCCTGACCGATTCGCCGTCGTGCCTCGTCGCGGACGATAACGACATGAGCGGTTACCTGCAGCGGATGCTGAAGGCGGCCGGCCAGAACGCGCCGGCGATGCAGCCGATCCTCGAGATCAACCCGGAGCACGCGCTCGTGAAGCAGCTGAACGCCGACAGCGCCGATTTCGGCGACTGGTGCCACCTGCTGTTCGACCAGGCGTTGCTGGCCGAAGGCGGGATGCTCGACGATCCGGCGAGCTTCGTGAAGCGGACCAACGCGCTGCTGCTGTCGCGCTCCGCGTGAACGCGCGGATGCGATTCGACGGCGCACGGGCGGGCTGGCGCGAAACGCCCCGGCCCGGCTGCACGCTCGATCAGCGCGACTGGCTGACGCGCGGTGGTTCGTTGACTGCGCATCTGGCGCGGCTCGGCAGTGTGAGCGTGCGCGTGACGCGCGAGGCCGTCGACTGTCCGTGGTTCGACGAACCGGACGCGCTCGACAGTGCGCCGCGCGCGCCGATGTGGGTGCGCGAGGTGATCCTGTCGGTCGACGGCATGCCGTACGTCGTCGCGCACAGCATCGCGCCGCTCGCGGCCAGCAAGGGCGTGTGGCAGGCGATGCGGCGGTTGCGCACGCGGCCGCTCGCGGAGCTGCTGTACAGCGATCCGCAAGTCGAGCGCTCCACGCTCGTCAGCCGGCGCGTGATCGCCGGTCATCCGCTGTATGCGCTCGCGAGTCATGCGTTGCAGGGTGCGCGGGCGCCGCATGCGTTCGCCGCGCGGCGCTCGGTGTTCCAGCGGCACGGCAAGCCGTTGATGGTCACCGAGTGCATGCTGCCTGCGCTGTGGCGCCATCTCGATGCGCACGGCGACGGGCCGCGATCCGTCGGGCCGCGCGGAGCGGCGTGATGCTGCAGGGCTTTGGGCCGGTCGTCGGGCCGCATACGCACACGATGATCCTCGGCAGCTTTCCGGGCGAGGCGTCGCTCGATGCTGCGCAGTATTACGCGCATCCGCGCAACCAGTTCTGGCGGTTGCTCGGTGCCGTGCTCGGCGAGCCGGGGCTGCACGAGCTTGTGTACGACGCGCGGCTCGAGCGCGTGCTTTCGCACGGCATCGGCATCTGGGACGTGCTGGCCGCGTGCCATCGCGAGGGCAGTCTCGATTCGGCGATCCGGCATGCGAAGCCGAATGACTTTGCGTCGTTGCGCGAGCATGCGCCGTTGCTCAAGCGCGTGTGCTTCAACGGCAAGACGGCAGGGCGGTTTGCGGAGGTGATCGGCGCGGCGGGGTACGACACGCTCGTGCTGCCTTCGTCGAGCCCGGCGAATGCGATGCTGACGTTCGAGCAGAAGCTGGTGCAGTGGCACGGGATTCGCGCCTGACGCATTGACGGATCGTCGCTTATTCGTCCTTGCCCCAGCGCCACTTCGGCTTCTCGCCTTTCAGCCAGCACACGACCGTGAGCGCAGCCACCAGCGCCACGATGCATGCCGCGAACGCCAGCGGTGACCGGGCGGGCGAGACGTGCGTCGCAACCGCGACGATCCCGAGCACAAAGAGCAGCAGGACGACCCAGCCTTGCCACGCGACCGGCAACCCCCAGCCCCATCCATAGCGCTTTGCCGGAAACCAGATCCTTTTGCCGTTCGAGTTCATGCGCCCTCCCTGGATCACAGAGTGCAGCGTAGCGCCAACCGGATTCGAAGTCATGCAGGGCGTGCGCCACGGCCGCCATCCCTCACCAATGCTATCCTCTCGTCCGCTCATCCAGCGTCACCCAGCGAGATTCAATCATGACCCGACTGATCAAGCGCGCGTCCGCCGAGGCGCGCGCGTTCAAGCAACGCAAGCCGGCCGCCTACAACGGCTCCGAAAAGCTCCAGCCGCCGCGCGTGAAGCGCCGTCCGGAGATCGACGAACACGACGACGTGCCCGTCCTCGAGGCGCCGCGCAAGCCGCGCTTCGCACCCGTCACGTTCTCCGAAGAGCGCGGCGTGCGCTTCCTGCACTTCGGTACCGAATGGGTGCAGGGTGCGATGCGGATCTCGAAGCCGCTGCACATCGAGCTCGAATACGCGCAGCAGATGATGGCGTGGCTGCTGTTCCTCGAAACGCCCGAGCGGATCGTTCAGCTCGGGCTCGGCACCGGCGCGCTCACCAAGTTCTCGCACCGCTTCCTGCCGCACGCGAAGGTCGAGGCCGTCGAACTGAACCCGGCCGTGATCGTCGCGGCGCGCACGATGTTCGCGCTACCGCCGGATGACGCACGCCTCGTCGTGCATGAAGCCGATGCATGGGATTTCGTCAACGATCCGGCCAACCGCGGCACGACGGGCGCATTGCAGATCGACCTGTACGACGCGACCGCCCGCGGCCCGGTGCTCGACAGCGTCGCGTTCTACCGCGCGGTGCGCGGCTGCCTCGCCGACGCGGGCGTCGCGACGATCAACCTGTTCGGCGACCATCCGAGCTTCGTGCGCAACATGAAGCATCTGAACGCGGCGTTCGACCATCGCGTGATCGCGCTGCCGGAAGTGCACGACGGCAACCGGATCGCGATCGCGTTCTCGGGCCCCGCGCTCGACGTGTCGTTCGCGCAGCTGGAAGCCCGCGCGAAGCTGATCGAGGACACGCTGAAGCTCCCCGCGCGCAAGTGGGTGAAAGCTTTGAAAGAAACGACCGGCGCACGCGAATCCTCGTTCGCGATCTGACGCTCATGCACCGGTCGCATGCCGGTGCAACCACTTGACTAGGGGGCGGATCACCTCGGGTTCGCCCCTGCTTGACCGCTCGCTCGCGGCTCCTATACTGGCGCGAAGCCAGGGGAGCCGCAGCTTACCCGTTTTGCCCCTCCTCTCGCCGCCGTACCCGCTTGACAAGATCGATAACCGGGAAAGATGAGGAGACGTCATGGCTCACGATGCCGACGCCAATCGGGCCGCCAAGCGCTGGCTCTGGCTGCTGGTGCTGCCGCTGATCGCGATGGTATGGGTGCCTTCGTACAGCAAGATCGAACCGCAATGGTTGGGTTTTCCGTTTTTCTACTGGTACCAGTTGCTGTGGGTGTTCATTAGCGCGGTGATCACCGCGTTCGTGTATTTCAAGACCAAGCACGCATGGAAGGCGGGCGGCCCGCAGGGAGGTGCGCGATGAATCTCGGCGCGACTTTCGTCTTCGTACTCCTGTTCATCGGTGTCACCATACTCGGTTTCCTCGCCGCGAACTGGCGGCGCGGTGATCTCGCCCACCTCGACGAATGGGGGCTCGGCGGCCGTCGCTTCGGTACGATCGTCACGTGGTTTCTGCTCGGCGGCGACCTTTACACGGCCTACACGTTCGTCGCGGTGCCCGCGCTCGTGTTCGGCGCCGGCGCGATGGGCTTCTTCGCGTTGCCGTACACGATCCTGATCTACCCGTTCGCGTTCGTCGTGTTTCCGAAATTGTGGAGCATCGCGAAGCGGCACGGCTACGTGACGGCCGCCGACTTCGTCAACGCGCGTTACGGCAGCCGGATGCTCGCGCTCGCGATCGCGGTGACGGGCATCCTCGCGACGATGCCGTACATCGCGCTGCAGCTCGTCGGCATCGAAGTCGTGATCGGCGCGCTGGGCTTCGACACGACCGGCTTCGTCGGCGACCTGCCGCTCATCATCGCGTTCGCGATTCTCGCCGCATACACCTACACGTCGGGGTTGCGCGCGCCCGCGATGATCGCGATCGTGAAGGACATCCTGATCTACATCACGATCGCGGCGGCGGTCATCGTGATTCCCGCGAAGCTTGGCGGCTTCAGCCACATCTTCGCGTCGGTGCCGCCGGCGAAGCTGCTGCTGAAAGCGCCCGATGCGACGAGCCTGAACGGCTACAGCGCGTATGCGACGCTCGCGATCGGCTCCGCGCTCGCGCTGTTCCTGTATCCGCACTCGGTCACGGCGATCCTGTCGTCGGCGTCGGGCAACTCGATCCGCCGCAACATGGCGATGCTGCCCGCGTACTCGTTCGTGCTCGGCCTGCTCGCGCTGCTCGGCTACATGGCGCTCGCGGCGGGCGTGAAGGACATGCCGCAGTACGCGCCGTACTTCAAGGCATTCGGCCCGAACTTCGCGGTGCCCGCGCTGTTCCTCGAGTATTTCCCGTCGTGGTTCGTCGGCGTCGCGTTCGCGGCGATCGGCATCGGCGCGCTGGTGCCGGCGGCGATCATGTCGATCGCGGCCGCGAACCTGTACACGCGCAACATCCACCGCGAGTTCGTGAACCGCAACATGACGCACGACCAGGAGACGCACGTCGCGAAACTCGTGTCGCTGATCGTGAAGGTCGGCGCGGTCGCGTTCATCCTCGGGCTGCCGCTGACGTACGCGATCCAGTTGCAGCTGCTCGGTGGGATCTGGATCATCCAGACGCTGCCGGCGATCGTGCTCGGCCTGTACACGCGCGTGCTCGACCATCGCGGCCTGCTGGCCGGCTGGGCGGCAGGCATCGTGTGCGGCACGTGGATGGCGATTTCGCTGAAGCTGGCCAGCTCGATCTTCACGATCCACCTGTTCGGTCTCGCGATTCCCGGCTACGCGGCCGTGTGGTCGCTGGTCGTGAACCTGGTGGTGTCGGTGGCGGTGAGCGTGCTGGTGCGCATGATGGGCATGGCGCACGCGGAGGACCGCACGCGGCCGGAGGATTACCTCGACGTCGTCGAGGGCTGAACGCCGCCCGGCTGTTGCAGTTTCGACACGGCGCCCGCGACGCAAATCGCGGGCGTTTTGCATGGTCCGCCGCGAACGCCCCGTGCGGCCGTGCTTCCCTTTCCGTTGATCTCCAAGCGATTCTAGGACAGTCGCGCCGCGGCGAAAATCGGTGGAAGACCGATTGGAAGCTGCGCGTCCCGTTTGCCAGTATTGCGTCCCGCCCGGCCCACGCCGGGTGATTCGATCTCGACACGATTCGACTACATGAGGGATGCAATGATGAAGATTGGGTTGCTGGTGCTTGGCCTGTGGTGCGCCGCGCTTGCCGGTTGCGTGAACGCGTACTACCGGTGAGGCGAACGATGAGAGTCCTGTTGATGTGGGTGCTCGTCGCCCCGATCCTGCTCGCCGGCTGCGCGAACATGTATTACCGGTGATGGTGGGCCCGATGAAAACGATCTTGCCGGCCGCGCTGCTGTGCGCGCTGCTCGCCGGGTGCATTTCAGTCTACGGTCCAGGAGAGCGGTACGCGGCGCGCGATGCGCCGCCGCAGCGGCAGGATACGTCCGACGGCGCGCACGGCGCCGACGATGCGTCGGGCATCGTAATCGGCAATCGCAAGTATGACGAAGTATGGACGGCCGTCGCGCAGTTTTACGCGGACCACAAGCTTGCCGTGCGCGTCAGCGATCGCGATGCGGGGCTCCTGGCCGCCGCTTATGCCGATTATCCGAACGCAGGCAATTTCCTGGATTGCTCCGAGCTGAAGCAGACGTCGAACGTGACACACACGCTGAAGGTCGTGACGCGGATCGACGACGCCACGCAAGGCGTGACCGTGTCGATCGACGTCGCGGGCACGGCCACCGTGGTCGCGGCCGGCAAGCAGAAGAGCGCGCGCGTCGCGTGCCGCTCGAACGGCACGCTGGAGCAGGCGCTGGCGGAGGTGCTACGCAAGTAGCGAGGCCGCCCGGATCACGGCGCTTGCGCGGCGGTCCGGGCGGCGCGCGTGCGTTACTGCCCCGCGCGATTCGCCAGATCCTCGCGTTGCGACAGATCCTCGACGTTGACCATCCAGTGCACGCCGAAACGATCCTTCGCCATGCCGAAGCCGAGCGCCCAGAACGTCTTGCCGAACGGCATCGTCACTTCGCCGCCGTCGGCGAGCGCATTGAACAGCTTCTGGCCTTCCTCGACCGTCGCCGGGTTCAGCGACAGCGAATAACCCGAATGCGTGCCGCCCGGCTGGCTGCAGTCGCCGTCCGAGCACATGATCATCGAGTCGCCGATCGTGAAGCTCGCGTGCATCACCTTGTCGCTCATCTCCGGCGACATCGGGTAGTCGGGATTCGGCGGCGCGTCCTTGAAGTGCATCTTGAACATCGTCTTCGCGCCGAGCGCCTTTTCGTAGAACTGAAGGGCCTCTTCCGCGCGGCCGTAGAACGTCAGATACGGTTGGACCTGCATCGTTGTCTCCTGTTGGCCGGGCCGGCGTGTCGGTGCCGGCCCGGGTACTTCCAAGATTGACCGGGAAGAGCACGCCGGGATGCGGCCGGCACACTCGTGACGTGGATTGTAGTGCGCGCGCTTGACGATGGAATGAAAAATAAAAAACGGCCGCGAACACGAAGTTCGCGGCCGTTGGTCACGCTTGCTGACGGCTGTTGTCAGGCTTGCTGACAGTTCAACTGACAGCCGTCACGTGCAGCGCGGTTCAGCGCAGGGCATCGATCAGCTTCTCGAGCTTCACCGCGTCGGCGGCGAACACGCGGATGCCTTCGGCCAGTTTTTCCGTTGCCATCGCTTCGTCGTTCAACTGGAAGCGGAACGATGCCTCGTCGATGGCGACGCGCTCGGTCGGCTTGTCCTGCAGCGCGTCCGGCGACAGCTTGCGTGCCACCGTGTCGTTGCTTTCCTGCAGCTTCTGCAGCAAATCGGGGCTGATCGTCAGCAGGTCGCAGCCCGCGAGCTCGGTGATCTGGCTCGTCGTGCGGAAGCTCGCGCCCATCACTTCGGTGTTGTAGCCGAACGTCTTGTAGTACGTGTAGATGCGTCGCACCGACTGCACGCCCGGATCGTTCGCGCCGCCGTTCTTCGCTTCATCCCAGTCGGCGCCGGCCTGCTTCTTGTACCAGTCGTAGATGCGGCCGACGAACGGCGAGATCAGTTGCGCGCCGGCTTCCGCGCATGCGGCGGCCTGGACGAGCGAGAAAAGCAGGGTCATGTTGCACTTGATCCCTTCCTTCTGCAGCACCTCGGCCGCGCGAATGCCTTCCCACGTCGACGCGAGCTTGATCAGGATGCGCTCGCGGCCGATGCCGGCGGCTTCGTACAGCTTGATGAGCTCGCGACCCTTGTCGATCGAGCGCTGCGTGTCGAACGACAGGCGCGCATCGACCTCGGTCGACACGCGGCCCGGGATCAGCTTCAGGATCTCGGTGCCGAATGCGATCAGCAGGCGGTCGATGATGAAATCGGTGCTTTCGTTGCGATGATCGCGGACGGTTTTCTCGAGGATCGGCTTGTACGCGTCCTTCTGGACGGCCTTCAGGATCAGCGACGGGTTCGTGGTCGCGTCCTGCGGCTTGTATTGCGCAAGCTGCTGGAAATCGCCCGTGTCGGCGACGACGGTCGTATATTGCTTCAGCTGGTCGAGTGCGGTAGTCATGGCGATTCGGGAGGAGGGCGCAAGGCGCCGGGGTTCTCACGGGCCGCGCGAGCGCGGCAGCGAAGCGAGGCGGCGCACGGGCGCCGCCTCCGATCCGCTATTTTAGGCCTGAATCGCGTCGTGCACGTTTCGGTGTGCCGTTTGCGGTGCGGGGCCGCGCCATGCGGCGCTATGCGGGGCGCCGCGCGTTCAGGATCACCTGCGTGACGATCCCCGCGACGAGCCCCCAGAACGCCGAGCCGATCGACAGCAGCGTGAGGCCCGATGCGGTGACCATGAACGTGACGAGTGCGGCTTCGCGCTGCTTCACGTCCTGCATCGCATTCGCGAGCCCGCTCATGATCGAGCCGAACAGCGCGAGCGCGGCGACCGACACGACGAGCGCCTTCGGCAGCGCCGCGAACAGCGCGGCGATCGTCGCGCCGAAGATCCCGGCGACCAGGTAGAACGTGCCGCACCACACGGCGGCCGTGTAGCGCTTCGCGTGATCCTCGTGCGCTTCGGGGCCCGTGCAGATCGCGGCGGTGATCGCCGCGAGGTTCACGCCGTGCGAGCCGAACGGCGCGAGCAGCAGCGATGCGAGACCCGTGGTCGCGATGAGCGGCGACGACGGCGTCGAATAACCGTCCGCGCGCAGCACGGCGATGCCGGGCACGTTCTGCGATGCCATCGCGACGGCGAACAGCGGAATGCCGACGCTGACGATCGATGCGATCGAGAACGCGGGCATCGTGAACACGGGCTGCGCGAGCGCGATGTGGAAGCGGCTGAAGTCGAGCAGGCCGAGGCTGCCGGCCACCGCAGTGCCGACGATCAGCGTTGTGACGATCGCGTAGCGCGGCGCGAGTCGCTTGACGATCAGGTAGGTGAAGAACATCGCGAGCACGAGCGCGGTCTGGAACTGCGCGGCGCGGAAGATCTCGATGCCGATCTCGAACAGGATGCCCGCGAGCAAGGCGGCCGCGATGCCGGCCGGAATGCGCCGCATCAGCGTGTCGAACAGCCCGCTCACGCCGACCGCGGTCAGCAGCAGCGCACACACGACGAATGCGCCGATGGCCTCGGGGTACGGCACGCCGGGCAGCGACGCGATCAGCAGCGCGGCGCCGGGCGTCGACCATGCGACCACGACAGGCGCGCGAAAGCGCAGCGACAGGCCGATCGTCGTCAGCGCCATGCCGATCGACAGCGCCCAGATCCACGACGAAATCTGCGCGTCGGTCAGGTGCGCGGCGCGGCCGGCCTGGAACATCAGCACGAGCGAGCTCGTGTAGCCCGTCATCATCGCGACGAAGCCAGCGACGAGCGCGGAAACGGACGTGTCGGTGAAAAAGCGGCGGCCGCCGGCGCGGCCAGCGCTCGCGGTGGGCGATGGGTTCATGCTATCTCCGGGGGGAGGCCGCTCCGACGCGGCCTTCGTGTCTGCAGGGTGGGTTCGTTATTTGCTGAGTGCGCGCATCGCGGTTTCGAGGCCCGCGAGCGTGAGCGGATACATGCGCTGGCCGAGCAGGTCGCGGATCACCGCGACCGATTGCCGGTACTCCCATAGCCGCTCGGGCTCGGGGTTCAGCCAGGCATGGTGGGGGAATTGGTCCGCGAGGCGGCGCAGCCAGACGGCGCCGGCTTCCGGGTTGTTGTATTCGACCGAGCCCCCGGGCTGCAGCACCTCGTACGGGCTCATCGTCGCGTCGCCGACGAAGATCAGCTTGTAGTCGGGCGTGAACTTGTGCAGCACGTCCCACGTCGCGGTGCGCTCCGTGTGACGGCGGCGGTTGTTCTTCCACAGGTGGTCGTACACGCAGTTGTGGAAGTAGTAGAACTCCAGGTGCTTGAATTCGGCCTTCGCGGCGGAGAACAGCTCCTCGGTGCGCTTGATGTGGTCGTCCATCGAGCCGCCGACGTCGAGCAGCATCAGCACCTTCACGTTGTTGTGACGCTCGGGCACCATCCGCAAGTCGAGCCAGCCGGCGTTCGCGGCCGTGCTGCGGATCGTGCCGGGCAGGTCGAGCTCCTCGGCCGCGCCTTCGCGCGCGAAGCGGCGCAGGCGCCGCAACGCGACCTTGATGTTGCGCGTGCCGATTTCGACCGAATCGTCGTAGTCGCGGTACGCGCGGGCCTCCCACACCTTGACGGCGGTGCGGTTGCCGTTCGACGGGCCGCCGATGCGCACGCCTTCGGGGTTGTAGCCGCCGTGCCCGAACGGCGACGTGCCGCCGGTGCCGATCCACTTGTTGCCGCCTTCGTGGCGTTCCTTCTGCTCGTCGAGCAGCTCCTTCAGGCGCTCCATTAGCTTGTCGAGGCCGCCCATCGCTTCGATCTGCGCCTTTTCCTCCGGCGACAGCTCGCGCTCGAGACGCTTCTCGAGCCAGTCGAGCGGAATGTCGAACGCTTCGGACGGCAGCACGGACACGCCGTGGAAATACGCGCCGAACGCCTGGTCGAACTTGTCGAAGTACTGCTCGTCCTTGACGAGCGTCATCCGTGCGAGGAAGTAGAACGCGTCGATCGATGGGGAGATCAGCCCGGCCTTCAGCGATTCGAGCAGCGTCAGGTATTCCTTCACCGAGACGGGCAGCTTGGCTGCGCGCAGCGCGTAGAAGAAATTGAGCAGCATGGCCGGGCCTTCGCGGGTGGGTTACCGGTTGTGCCGGTTCATGTAGACGAGCCGCTCGAGCAGGCTCAGATCCTGCTCGTTCTTCAGCAGCGCGCCCGCGAGCGGCGGCACGATCTGCTTCGCATCCGCGCCGCGCAGCGCGTCGGCCGGGATGTTCTCGGCGAGCAGCAGCTTCAGCCAGTCGAGCAGCTCGGACGTCGACGGCTTCTTTTTCAGCCCCGACACGCCGCGCAATTCGAAGAAGCTCTCGAGCGCCGCGCGCAGCAACTCCTCGCGGATGTTGGGGAAGTGGACCGCGACGATCTTCTGCATCGTCGACGGATCGGGAAACTGGATGTAGTGGAAGAAGCAGCGGCGCAGGAACGCGTCGGGCAGCTCCTTCTCGTTGTTCGACGTGATGATCACGAGCGGGCGGTGCTTCGCGCGGATCGTCTCGCGCGTCTCGTACACGTGGAATTCCATCCGGTCGAGCTCGCGGAGCAGGTCGTTCGGGAATTCGATGTCGGCCTTGTCGATCTCGTCGATCAGCAGCACGCTCGGGTGCTCGGCGTCGAACGCCTGCCACAGCACGCCCTTGACGATGTAGTTCGAGATGTCCTTCACGCGCTCGTCGCCGAGCTGCGAGTCGCGCAGCCGCGATACCGCGTCGTATTCGTACAGGCCCTGCTGCGCCTTCGTCGTCGACTTGATGTGCCACTGCAACAGCGGCATGTCGAGCGCGGCCGCCACTTCCTCGGCGAGCATGGTCTTGCCGGTGCCGGGCTCGCCCTTGATCAGCAACGGGCGTTGCAGCGTCAGCGCGGCGTTGACCGCGAGCTTGAGGTCGTCGGTGGCGACGTAGTGCGAGGATCCTTCGAAACGCATGGCGGCGCTCTTTCCTGGTCGCAAAAAAACCCAGTATAAGTCAGAAGGGCTGTCCGGTTGGCCCGGGGCCGCGTATCGTTGCGGGACTGCGGCGGGGCCGGACCGGGGCGCCATATGGACGCGTTCCCCGCCGACGCGGTACAATCTGGCCGTTTTTTTTGGCCTGCGTGGCGATCCGATAAGCAAAACGGCGCGGGCCGTTGCCGCTTCGGCGCCAGTTTCCCCTCAAGCTAGGTTACAAGAGCTATGAACAAATTCGTCGGCAAACACGTCGTTGTCGCAGCGCTCGTGGCGCTCGCGGGCAGCGCGCAGGCGGCCGGTGTGGTCGGCAACCCGAAGGACGGGGCGAGCAAGGCCGCCATGTGCATCGGTTGCCACGGCATCCAGGATTACCGCGCGGCATACCCGGAGGTCTACCGGGTGCCGGTCCTCGGCGGCCAGAACCAGCAATACCTCGAGAACGCGCTGAAGGCCTACCGCAAGAAGGATCGCCACTTCCCGTCGATGAACGCGATCGCCGGTTCGCTGACGGACCAGGACATCGCGGATCTGGCGGCCTACTACGCCGCCCAGAAGGCCGACACGAAGGACAATCCCTACAAGTAAAGCGCGCGCCGCCGATCTGACCGGCGGGACAGGAGCATTCATGAACAACGCATTCAAGACGGCGGCGGTTGCACTGGCTGCCGGCCTCGCGATCGGTACCGCGCATGCGGCGGACACCACGAAGGGCAAGGAGCTGGTCGAGTCGCACAATTGCGCGGCCTGCCACGGCGCGCAGCTGAACAAGCCGATCAACGCAGAGTACCCGCGTCTCGCCGGCCAGCACGCCGACTACCTCGTGTGGGCTATGCGCCAGTACCAGATGGGGCTGACGAACCCGCTGCTCGGTCGCAATAACGCGATCATGCAGGCACAGGTCCAGAACCTGTCGGTCAGCGACATGAAGGACATCGCGGCCTACATCGAGTCGCTGAAAGAGACCGATCTCGTCTTCAAGAAGTAAGCGCGCCGGACCTTGCCGGTCCGTGCAGCCAGAGTACCCCGCCGCGGCGGGGTATTTTTTTGTCCGCGGCGCTCAGTCGCGCGACGCGCGGCGCAGGATGCGTTGCAGGTACGCGTCCGTATCGGGCGGCGTGCCGGTGCGCTGCGCTTCCCAGATCGTCTCGCCGAGGCATTCCATGATCATGTGCTGCGCCTCGTGGGTCGAATCGAGCTTCGCGGCCAGCTTGTCGTGCGCGGCGCGGATGCCGGGCGGCTGGTCGATCGACAACTGCTCGCTGATCGCGAGGTGCATCGACAGGTGCAGAAACGGGTTCGTGCGACCTTCCTCGGGCGTGTAGTTGCGCGCGGCGGCGCCGTCGGCGTCCGCGAGGTCGTCGTGATATTCGGGATGCTCGACGATCCAGTCGGCTGCCATCGCTTCCAGCGGCGTCAGGATCTCGCCGGCGCGCTGCTTGCGCCAGGTCTCGGTGAAAAAGCGACGGACTTCGTCGCGACTCGGATTGAACATGGTGGGGACGCGTCGTGATTCGGGCGGCGTCATGCCGCGTCGCGCATTGTACGCCGGGTCGGCGCACGGCGCTGGCGGCGGGCGGGGCGCGGGCGGGGCGCACGCCGTGGCTTAGCGCGGGCGACGTCAACTGGAGTCGGCCGGCGAAGGCCGCGGCGCAACGGGTAAGCGCGGGCTAGGCTGCCGGCCATCGGGCCGCTAAACTCCGACGATTCCCGTCGTCGCGCTCACACCGTTCCATCATGTCCGCCACCGTCCGCTCATCGTCCGCCGCGCTGCAGGGCGCGCTCTATGTCGCGCTGTCCGCCGCCGCATTCGGCGCGATGGCGATCTTCGGTCGTTATGCGTATGCGGCCGGCGTCGACGTGCTCGGGCTGCTCATCGTGCGCTTCGCGATCGGCGGTGCGGTCCTTGCCGCGATCGCCCGCCACCGCCGCGTCGCATGGCCGCGCGGCCGCGCGCTCATGCCGCTCGTGGCGATGGGCGCGCTCGGCTACGTCGGGCAGTCGTTTTGCTATTTCAGCGCGCTCCAGCATGCGCAGGCGAGCCTCGTCGCGCTGCTGCTGTACCTGTATCCGGCCTTCGTCACACTGTTGGCCGCGTGGTGGCTCGGCGAGCGTCTCACGCGCGCGAAGGCGGTCGCGCTCGTGCTCTGTGTCGCGGGCTCCGCGCTGATGGTCGGCGGCGGCCACGGCGAGCCGCTCGGCATCGCACTCGCACTGGCCGCCGCGGTGATCTATTCGCTGTACATCGTCGGCGGCACGAAGGCGACGCGCGGCGTCGATCCGCTCGCGACCACCGCGATCATCTGCCTGTCGGCGACCGCGATGCTCGTCGTGATCGCGATCGTGCGGACCGCGGCGTTCGGCGTGCCGCCGCGCTGGCCGGTGACGGCCGCCGGCTGGGCGTCGATGCTCGCGATCGCGCTGGTGTCGACGGTCGCAGCGATGCTCGCGTTCTTCGCCGGGCTCGAGCGGCTGGGGGCCGCGCGCACGTCGATGCTGTCGACGCTCGAACCGGTCGTGACGGTCGCGCTCGCGGCGCTGCTGTTCGGCGAGGCGCTGTCGCCGTTGCAGTGGGTCGGCGGCGTCGCGATCCTCGCTGCCGTGCTGGCGCTCGTGCGCGCGGGCGGCGCGGCGGCAGACGACGCGACGGCGACGTCCAACGCATAAGCAGGGAAACGGGGAAAGTCGTGGGGGCCGCAACGGCGCTCGCGGGTCGTGCCGCGCGCCGCGCGTCAGCCGCGGCCGGCGGTCACTCGTTCGGCGGTGGTGTCTTCGGCCGGAATTCGCACAGCGGCTCGATCGCGCAGTGCCAGCATTCGGGCTTGCGGGCCTTGCACACGTAGCGACCGTGCAGAATCAGCCAGTGATGTGCGTCCTGCAGGAATTCCTTCGGCGTGAACTTCTCGAGTGCGGCCTCGACGGCCCGCACGTCCTTGCCCGGCGCGAGCCCCGTGCGGTTCGCGACGCGGAAGATATGCGTGTCGACCGCGATCGTCGGCTGGCCGAACGCGGTGTTCAGCACGACGTTCGCGGTCTTGCGGCCGACGCCCGGCAGGCTCTCGAGCGCTTCGCGATCGGCCGGCACTTCGCCGTCGTAGCGCTCGAGCAGGATGTTGCACGTCGCGATCACGTTCTTCGCCTTGGTGCGGTACAGGCCGATCGTCTTGATGAAGTCGGCGACGCCTTCTTCACCGAGCGCGACGATTTGTCGCGGGGTGTTCGCGACCGGGAACATCTTGCGCATCGCCTTGTTGACCGACACGTCGGTCGCCTGCGCGGACAGCATCACCGCGATCAGCAACTCGAACGGCGTCGTGTATTCGAGCTCGGTCGTCGGATGCGGATTGAGGCTCTGCAGCGTTTCGTAGATCGCGCGTCGTTTGGAGGCGTTCATGGACGGTTGTTGTCGGGCGGCGCGGTCGGGCCGTTCCGGTCGTCGTTGTTCGGATCGTCGCTGTCGTCGTGTTCGTCGCGGGCAGCCGCGGCCTCGGTGTCGTGCAGCGCCTGCTGTTCGGCGAGCCGCTTGCGGCGTGCTTCGGCCGCGTCGATCTGGGCCTGCACGGCCGCGCTCACGCCTTCGGTGTTCTTCGGTCCGGCACCTCGCTCGGACAGTTCTTCCTTCTTCTTGCGTGCGCGTTCGAGCGCGGCGGCGATGATCGCGCGTTTCTTGGCGTCGGCGTCGTCGGCCGGGGCGGCGCCCGGTGCGCCAGGCGGTGCCGCGGCCGGCGCAGCCTTGGCCGCACCGGCACTGGCCGCGCGGCGGGCGGCGGCACGCGCTTCGGCGGCCTCCCGTTCGCGGCGCTGGCGGGCAAGCCGGCGGTCGTGGCGTTCGCGCGCGGCGTCCGCCTGTTCCTGCGACCAAGCGTCCCAGCCGGTGCGCTCGTCGGTCACGGGGACCATCGCGATGCAGTCGACCGGGCAGGGCGGCACGCACAGGTCGCAGCCGGTGCACAGCGATTCGACGATCGTATGCATCTGTTTCGGTGCGCCGATGATCGCGTCGACCGGGCATGCCTGCATGCATAGCGTGCAGCCGATGCACAGGCTTTCGTCGATGAACGCGACGGCGCGCGGATGCTCGGTGCCGTTGACGGGGTTCAGCGGGATCACGGGCTTGCCGAGCAGGCTCGCGAGGCGTGCGATGCCTTCGGCGCCGCCGGGCGGGCACTGGTTGTAGTTCGCGTTGCCGGCGGCGATCGCGTCGGCGTACGGACGGCAGCCGTCATAGCCGCACTTCGTGCATTGCGTTTGGGGAAGCAGATCTTCGATGCGATCTGCGAGGGTCTTGGAATCGGTCACGGTGACAACGGGCGCAGCAGCGCCGAATGGCTCTCGGCCGCGTCTGGCGCGGCCGGAAAGGTTTGCCAAACCTTGATTATCGCCGATTTCCCGCATTGCGCTGGACGCTGTCTGTGCGCATAATCGAACCGCTTTTTTGCAGGGGCTCAGCAGGAGGGCGGCCGCACGCAGTGCGCTCGTTCCAGGGGAGCCGGCGCCGAGGCGGTGGGGGTGCCGGTCCGGATCACGCGGCTCACATAGCAAAACGCCACCATGAATCAGCCAAAAATCAAAAGAGATCCTGAAGGTACCCGCCGCCGCATCCTGATGGCGGCAGCCGAAGAGTTCGCGAGTGGAGGGCTGTTCGGCGCGCGCGTCGACCAGATCGCGCGCCGGGCCGAAACCAACGAGCGCATGCTCTATTACTATTTCGGCAGCAAGGAGCAGTTGTTTACGGCCGTGCTCGAACACGCGTTCTCAGCGCTGACCGAGGCCGAGCGCGTGCTCGATCTCGACGGCGTCGCGCCCGTCGAGGCCGTCACGCGGCTCGCGCATTTCGTGTGGGATTACTACCGCGATCATCCGGAGCTGCTGCGGCTCATCAACAATGAGAACCTGCACGAAGCGCGCTACCTGCACAAGTCGACGCGCATCCGCGAGATGATGTCGCCGATCGTCGCGAAGCTCGGCAACGTGCTGATGCGCGGCCAGAAGGCCGGGCTGTTCCGCAGCGACGTCGATCCGCTGCGCTTCTACGTGACGCTGTCGGGGCTCGGCTACTACATCGTGTCGAACCGTTTCACGCTGGCGGCGACACTCGGCCGCGACTTCAGCGAAGCCGACGAACGCGCGGAGATGGTCAGGATGAACACCGAGGTGCTGCTCGCGTACCTGTTGCGACGCTGAGCCCGCGTGCCAATGAACGGCTCACCGTTGTCCGCCGGATAAAAAAACGCCGCCGTGCGCAAGCAACGGCGGCGTTTTTGCGTCAGAGCGCGGCGCGTCAGGCGGCCTTGCGCGCGCGAACGGTTTTGGCGCGTGTGCCGCCCGCGCGTTTCGCGGCCGGTGCGGCCTTCGCGGTTGCCGTCTTGGCGGGCGCAACCGTCACGGCCGGTGACTTCGCGCGCGCCCGCTTCGGGGCGGTCGCGCGCACCGTCACCTCGGGTTGCGGCTTGCCGGCCGGCACGGCCGTGAGCGTCGTCGCGGCCGGTGCTTCGGCGGGCACCTTGGTCGCGCCGGTCTTCGGTTCCGGCGCATGTTCGCGGATGAAATCGCGCAGCTGCGGGTAAATGATCGTGCGCCAGCGGCGGCCCGAGAAGATCCCGTAGTGACCGCACTTCTCGGCGGTCAGGCTGCGGCGATCGTCCTGCGGGATGCCCGTGCACAGCTCGTGCGCGACGTGCGTCTGGCCGCTGCCCGAGATGTCGTCGAGTTCGCCTTCGATCGTCATCAGCGCGGTGTGCTTGATGTCCTGCGGACGCACACGCTCGCCTTCGACATCCCACGTGCCTTCCGCGAGACGGAATTCCTGGAACACGACGCGGATCGTCTCGAGGTAATACTCGGCCGCCATGTCGAGCACCGCGTTGTACTCGTCGTAGAAGCGGCGATGTGCCTCGGCGTCATCTTCGTCGCCGCGCAGCAGGCTCTGGTAGAAGTCCCAGTGCGACTGCGCGTGACGTTCCGGATTCATCGCGACGAAGCCCGTGTGCTGCAGGAAGCCCGGGTACACCTGGCGGCCTTCGCCCGGATAGTTCGCGGGCACCGTGTGGATCACGTTGTTCTCGAACCACGCAGTCGAGTGCTGCGTCGCGAGCGAATTCACCGACGTCGGGCTGCGGCGCGCGTCGATCGGGCCGCCCATCATCGTCATCGTGAGCGGCGTGTCCTCTCCGCGGCTCGCCATCAGCGAGATTGCCGCGAGCACCGGCACGGTCGGCTGGCACACGGAAATCACGTGCAGGTTGCGCGCGCCGATGTGGCGGATGAATTCCTGGATGTACGCGATGTAGTCGTGCAGGTGGAACGGGCCGACCTCGACGGGCACCATCCGCGCGTCGATCCAGTCGGTGATGTACACCTTGTGATCCTGCAGCAGCGTGCGCACGGTGTCGCGCAGCAGCGTCGAGTGGTGGCCCGACAGCGGCGCGCAGACCAGCACGACCGGCTCGTCCTTCAGCTGCGTGACGGCATCGGCGTCGTCCGAATAGCGTTTGAAGCGCAGCAGCCGGCAGAACGGCTTCTCGACGATCGTCTGCTCGACGATCGGGATGTTGTGGCCGTCCTTGACGATCTGATGAATGTTGAATTCGGGCTTCTCGTAATCCTTGCCGAGCCGGTACATGAGTTCGTACGCGGCGGCCATCCGCGTCGCGCCGGGCATCAGCGAGAACGGGCTCGACGGATTGGCGAACGACTTGGATGCGGCCTGGGCCCAGGCCGTGAGCGGGCTCAACATCGCCCGCTGGAATTCGTGCAGTTGGTAAAGCATGCAGACTACTCCCGCGTGGGGGACGGTGCGCAAGGGCGGCGTGGGGCGTCGCGGCGTGCCGTGTGGGTCGGCGACCGGCCATGTTGCAGTGCGGCCGGACAATCGAGTCGATCATATCGGACAACGATCGGTGTTGCAATGCAACATTTCCCCGATTTTTCATCAAACTGTTGCGAATTGACGATCTCTGAAGAAGCCGTTCCGCCCCCGCTCAGCGCCCCGTCGCCACGGCCGGCGCGGGCTGGCCGGCCGCGCGCGCCATGGCGTCTTCGTGGTGCATCAGGTTCATTGCGGTATGCACCAGCGCAACGTGCGAGAACGCCTGCGGGAAGTTGCCGACGAGCCGGCCCTCGACCGGGTCGTATTCCTCGGCGAGCAGCCCGAGGTCGTTGGACAGCGCGAGCAGCCGGCTGAAGAGCCGGTGCGCGTCGTCGATCCGGCCGAGCAGCGCGTAGTTGTCGACCAGCCAGAAACTGCACGCGAGAAACGTGCCTTCGCCGGGCGGCAGGCCGTCGTCGTACTCCGTCGTGCGGTAGCGCATCACGAGGCCGTCGTGCAGCAATTCCCGCTCGATCGCGTCGACCGTGCCGACGATGCGCGGGTCCTCCGGCGGCAGGAAGCCGAGCAGCGGCATCAGCAGCACGCTCGCGTCGAGCTCGTCGCTGCCGTAGCTCTGCGCAAACGCCCGTTTGCCTGCGTGCCATGCGTTGTCGCAGACGTCGGCGTGGATCCGGTCGCGCAGCGCGCGCCAGCGGTCGAGCGACGCGGGCAGCCGGAACATTTCCGCCGACTTGATCGCGCGGTCGAACGCGACCCACGCCATCACCTTCGAGAACGTGAAATGGCGGCGGCCGCCGCGCGTTTCCCAGATGCCCTCGTCGGGCTCCTGCCAGATCTTCTCGAGATGATCGAGCAGCGAACACTGGACGGACCACACCGTGTCGTCGGCCTGCAGGCCGCCCACGCGCGCGAGGTGCAGCGCGGCCATCACTTCGCCGAACACGTCGAGCTGGAGCTGGTTCGCCGCGCCGTTGCCGACGCGCACCGGCTTCGAATCCTGGTAGCCGGGCAGCCAGTCGAGCTCGATTTCCGGCAGCCGGCGCTCACCCGCGATCCCGTACATGATCTGGATTTGCTCGGGCGAGCCGGCCATCACGCGGCCGAGCCACGTGCGCCAGGCGCGCGCCTCGTCGTAGTAGCCGCCGCGCATCAGCGCGAGCAGCGTGATCGTCGCGTCGCGCAGCCAGCAGTAGCGGTAGTCCCAGTTGCGGTTGCCGCCGATCTTCTCGGGCAGCGACGTCGTGGGTGCCGCGACGATCCCGCCGGTCGGCTCGTACGCGAGCGCCTTCAGCGTGATCAGCGAGCGGCGCACGGCGGCCGCGTAGCGACCCTGCACCTGGCAGCGGCCCGACCATTCGAGCCAGTAGTTTTCGGTGCGGGCGAGCATCGACAGCGGATCGCGCGCGGGCGGCAACCGCAGGTGCGACGCCGCGTAGCTGAGCGAAAACGGCACGCGTTCGTCGGCGCTCACCGTGAATTCCGCGAGCGTATGAAGGTTCTTGCCCAGGAGCGGCACGGGCGTGCGCAGCACGACGGTATCGGGGCCGGCGATCGCCTTCATGCCGTCCTCGCGCGTCAGCTGCGTGACCCACGGGATGGAGAAACCGTAGTCGAAGCGCAACACCAGTTCCATGCGCATCTTCATCGTGCCGTGGCGGCCGACGACGATCCGCACCAGTTCGGACCAGCCGTTGCCGGGCGGCATGAAGTCGATCACGGTGACGGCGCCGTCGGCGCTTTCGTAGTCGGTTTCGAGGATCAGCGTATCGCCGCGATAGCGGCGCGTCGTGTGCGTGATCGCGGCGTCGGCGGCCGGCGCGAGCAGCCAGCGGCCGTGCTCGGGCGTGCCGACCAGCGCCGCGAAACAGGCGCCCGAATCGAAGCGGGGCCAGCACAGCCAGTCGACGGAGCCGTCTTTGGAGATCAGCGCGGCGGTGTGGCCGTCGCCGACGAGGGCGTAGTCTTCGATCAGGGCGGGCATGGGCAAGCGGTCCTTGGGTATTCGAGTTCACTATGCAGGCTGCGGCGCCCGGGCTTCACGCGCCGGCGTCGCGCCCCGTATACTCGGCTCGGCGGCGGAGCGCATGTACGGCCGGCGTTTCGTCCTATCTCAACACTTGAAGCGACTCGATGCAAGGAGGATTCAATGCCCAGCCGTTTACGCGAGCGTGACGCACGCGCGTCGACACGAGGGTTCCCGCTTAGGCTGGCTCACTGGATGAAAGGTTTCGCGATCGTGCTGTCCTTGTCCGCGACCCAGGCCTTCGCTCAACAATCGCCGGCGCCGGCCGACGGCGTCTACAACCTGCTCGTCGGCACCTATACGGGGCACGGCAGCGACGGGATCTACGTATACCGCTTCGATACGAAAACGGGCAGCATCGCGCCCGTGTCGTCGGCGAAGACCGTGAACCCGTCGTACCTGTTGCCGAGCCGCGACGGTCGCACCGTCTACGCGGTCAATGAACTGCCCGGCGACAACGGACCGGCCACGCAGCGCGGCGGCATCAGCGCGTTCAGCTTCGATCCGAAGACCGGCGCCCTCACGTTCGTCGACCGCGTGTCGTCGGAAGGGAACGATCCCTGCTATCTGGCGCTGTCGCCGGACGGCAAGTACCTCGTCACGGCCAACTACTCGGTTGCGGCCGATCCGGGCGGCAGTTTCGCCGTGTTCCCGGTCCGCGACGGCGGTGCGGTCGGCCCGGCCGTGCTGACGGTGCATCATGAAGGCACGGGGCCCGTGAAGGGGCGCCAGGACGGCGCGCACGTGCACTCGACGGTGTTCTCGCCCGACGGCCGTTACCTGTTCGTGCAGGATCTCGGCACGGACAAGATCTACGGCTACCGCTACACGGTGGACGGCAGCCGCGGGCTGATCAGCCCGACCGACACGCGCTACACGCCGGTGAAGGCCGGCTCCGGCCCGCGTCACATGGTGTTCAGTGACGACGGCCGGTTCGCGTACGTGACGAGCGAGCTCAACGCGGCGGTCGAGGTGTTCGGCTACCACGACGGCAAGCTGACGCCGGTCGAGACGCTGCCGATGACGGTGCCGGGCTTCAAGGGCAAGGTCGGCGGCGGTGCGATCCACCTGTCGCCGGACGGCCGCTTCCTGTACGCGAGCAACCGGGGCGACGTGAACGACATCGTGATCTACGCGGTGAACAAGGCCGACGGCCGGCTGAAGACCGTCGGCCGCCAGTCGAGCCTCGGCAAGACGCCGCGCGAATTCCTGATCGATCCGACCGGCAAGTGGCTGATCGTCGGCAACCAGGACAGCGACACGTTCTACGTATTCAATCGCGACGTCGAAACGGGGCAGCTCGGCCCGAATCCGCAGAAGGTAGCGGTCGGCAGCCCGGTCGACTTCAAGCTGGTGCCGGTGGCGCAATAAATGCAGAAAGGGCGCTGCCTCGGCAGCGCCCTTTTTCGTTCGGGCGGCCGCTTGCGCGGGGTGCCCGGATCGGTCGTCGTCGGCCGCGCGGCCGCCGTGCTCAGTCGGCCGCGGCTGGCACGAGCACCTCGCGGCTGCCGTTGATGCCCATCGGTGACACGAGTCCGGCCGCTTCCATCTGCTCGACGAGTCGCGCGGCGCGGTTGTAGCCGATACGCAACTGGCGCTGCACCGACGAGATCGACGCGCGCCGCGTGCGCACGACGAACGCGACCGCTTCGTCGTACAGCGGATCGGCTTCCGCATCCGGCGCGTCGCCGAACAGGTCCTGCGTCGCGCCGTCGGCCGCCGGGCCGTCGAGAATCCCTTCCTCGTACTGCGGCTCGCCGAACTGCTTCAGGTATTCGACGATCCGGTGCACTTCCTCGTCTGCGACGAACGCGCCGTGCACGCGCTGCGGGTAGCCCGTGCCCGGCGGCAGGAACAGCATGTCGCCCTGGCCGAGCAGCGATTCGGCGCCCATCTGGTCGAGGATCGTGCGCGAGTCGATCTTCGACGACACCTGGAACGCGACGCGCGTCGGGATGTTCGCCTTGATGAGGCCGGTGATCACGTCGACGGACGGACGCTGCGTCGCGAGGATCAGGTGGATGCCGGCCGCGCGCGCCTTCTGCGCGAGACGGGCGATCAACTCCTCGATCTTCTTGCCGGCGACCATCATCAGGTCGGCCAGCTCGTCGATCACGACGACGATCAGCGGCAGCTTCGACAGCGGTTCGGGATCCTCGGGCGTCAGCGAGAACGGGTTGCCGATCTTCTTTTCCTTCGCCTCCGCGTCGCGGATCTTCTGGTTGAAGCCCGCGAGGTTGCGCACGCCGACGGCCGACATCAGGCGGTAGCGCTTCTCCATTTCACCGACGCACCAGTTCAGCGCGTTCGCCGCGAGCTTCATGTCGGTGACGACCGGCGCCAGCAGGTGCGGGATACCTTCGTAGACCGACAGCTCGAGCATCTTCGGGTCGATCATGATGAGCCGCACGTCCTCGGGCGTCGCCTTGTACAGCAGCGACAGGATCATCGCGTTGATCGCGACCGACTTGCCCGAACCCGTCGTGCCGGCGACCAGCATGTGCGGCGCCTTCGCGAGATCGGTGACGACCGGATGGCCGGTGATGTCCTTACCCATCGCGATCGTCAACTGCGACGTCGAATGCTGGTACTGGCGCGATTCGAGGATTTCCGACAGGCGGATCATCTGGCGTTTCGCGTTCGGCAGCTCGAGGCCCATGCAGGTCTTGCCGGGAATCGTCTCGACGACGCGGATCGACGTGAGGCCGAGGCCGCGCGACAGGTCCTTCATCAGGCCGACGATCTGGCTGCCGCGCACGCCGAGTGCGGGTTCGATCTCGAAGCGCGTGATCACCGGGCCCGCCGATGCGCCGACCACGGTCACCGGCACTTTGAACTCCTGCAGGCGCTGCTCGATGACCTGGGCGGTCTGCGCGAGGTGTTCCTCGGTGATCGTTTCGACGTCGTCGGAGGCAGGCTCAAGCAGGTCGAGCGTCGGCAGTTCGACGTTGAACGATGCGGGTGCGTGGAATTCGAACGCGTTCGGGCGCGGCTGGCGCGCGGGTGCGGCCGATGCGTCCGGGGCCGCGGCGCTCGATTCCGCCGGAGCCGGCGGCACGGGGGGCTCGGAAAACGTTGCGTCCGGAGACGTTGCGGTCGTGACGGCCGGGATCGCGGTGCCGGTTGCCGCAGGCGTCGCGCCGGTGCCGGGCATGGACCAGCTCGCCGATGCAGCCGCGGGCGCCAGCGGGGTGGTGAACGACGGGGCCTGTGGCGCCGGTGCGGACGCGATGGCGTGCACCGGTGTCGCCGTGTCGATGGATTCGCGCGGTGCGGAGAAGGTTGGCATGGCCGACACAGACGCGGTCGCGGAACTCGGGGACGCGGCCGATGCCGTCGCGGCGGTGGTCGTGGCGAAGGAGGCCGGCGCGCTACCCGAAGTTGCAGGCACGCCGCCGAACGCGGCGGGCGCAGCGGCGCCGATCGTGCTCGTCTGGACGAGTGCGCCGGAAGACGGCGCCGGGACGACCGCAGCGGCAGGCGCGATGCCGGGTGCTGCGTGCGCTGCGCCGGCCGGCGCGGCCTGCGTACCGGTCGACCAAGCGTCAGGCGTGCGGTTCGTGGGTGCTGCCGAAGGCGTCGCCGATGCGGTCGACGTTGCGGTTGCTGCGCTGCCTGACGGGGCGGTAGAGGCGATCGCAGGCGACACCGGCGTGCTTTGCGCCGGTTGCGATCCGGTTGCGCTGAAGGACGTGCCGGTCGATGCGGGTGCCGTCGCGGCTGCCACGATCGGCGCGGTCGCGAACGGCTGCGACGTGGCCGGACCGGCAGCATTCATCGCGGGCGTCAGGGCAGACGCCGCCGCCACGCCTGGCACGGCCGCAGAAGTTTGTGCCACGGTCATGCCGTGGGCTCCGCTCGCAACCGCCGGGGCAGACGTCGCCGCAGGTGCGGACGGCTGCGCGTTGGGAACGACGGCGCCGCCGGTCGAAGGCGTTTGAGCGGGTGTCGTCGGTGCGGGTGCCGGCGTGACCGAGGCCGATGCCGCGCCGGTGGTACCGAGCGCCGATGCTGCCGCAGCCGGCACGTGACCGCTGGAACCGTATGCGATCCCCGTGGCGCCCGCCGGCGCGGACGGCTCAGCCGATGCAACGGGCGCTGCCGATGCGGGCGGTTGCGACGGCGACCAGGCGGCCGTGCTCGTCATGCCGGACGACGAAGGCGTAGCGGCGGCCGGTGTGCTGTTCGACGTGTTCGCGAGTGCCGGTACAGCAGAGCTCGGCGCGGTGCCGACGCGCGGCGACGCGGCCGTTGACGGAATCGTCTGCGCAGCAGAGGGGGATTCAGCGGACAACGGCTTCGACCACGATGCGGACGCAGGTTCCGCGATCGCGGATGTCGACGCCGCCGGTGCCGGGGGCATGGCGCGTTGCGTGCCTGCTGGCGATGGTGCGGTTTCTCCAGCGTGCTTTTCTGCTGCATGCCAGGCCGTTCCCGTCACGCCGCCGAACGGTGCGATGTTCGACGTGTCCGAGGCTGCCGGCGTCGCTGCCGCGACGGGCATTGCATCGGCAAGCGGCCACGTGGGCGTTGCCGCGATCGACGAAGCGGGGAGGGGAGCGGTCGGCGCGACCTGCTGGACAGGCTTCACGACGTCCGGAGCAGCTTGCGTGTCCTGTTTCGTATCGACCGATACGGCGGTATCGGCCGGCGGCGTGGATCGCGACTGGACCTGACCGACCGTCCCTGCGGCCGTTGCCGCATCCTTCGCCTCGGCGGTGCGGCCCATGTCGCCTGCCGTCGACGCGACGGCGGCCGGATGCGTATTGACGGATTCGCTCGTCGCCGCGGACTCGTCCGCGCCGGACAGCGGCGCGGCAATCCGGCTTTCATGCGATGCGCCGAGTCCGGAAACCGGCGGGCTGACGATGTCTTCCCACGGTGCAAAGTCGATCGGGGAATCGAGTACCGGCGCGGCGGGCGCATCGGCGTCCGCCTGACGCGTCGGTGCATTGGTCTCGACGCCGGGGGCCGGTGCGGCAGGCGACGCAGTTTCACCGAAGGCCGGAATGCTCGAACCAACATCGACAACGGGCATGCGCACGCTCGGCTCGGCCGGCATGAATGCATCCAGCACGATCGGTGCGTCGTCGTATGCGGGCGCGGCTTCGTGCGAAAGGCCTGCGTCGCGGGGCGCGGCCTGATGCGCGCCCGCAACGGTCCCGGCGGGTGCGACCGTCGATGCCGACGCTGTGACGCTCCCTGCCGCCGCAACCGCGCCGGCCAAGGTCGTCGCGGCGGCCGTCGCCGGCGCCGTATCGGGCGCACGCACATCGTCCAGCTTCGCCCATTGCGCGGTGCTGGCCTCGATCGAGCGCAGCGTGTCGTGAACGCTCGGCGCCGGCGTGATCGGCTCCGCGGGCTGCTGCACCCATGCGTAGAGCGGCGCGCGCGCGGGGACCGGTGACGCGGGGCGGCGCCGTGTCGCGTCGGGCGACTGGCCGGCGGCGCCGGCGCCCGCCACTGGGCGTGCGGGGGGGCGCGGCGGCGTCGCGGCAGCCGGGCGCGGCGTGACCACGGTGCGCGGCGCGGCAGGCTGCTTCAATGCGGCCGCGGCTGGTCGCGCGGTGGTCGGTTGCGGCCGAACGGGCTCGAACCCGGCCGGAAGCGGGGCCGGATTCGGGCGCGGCACCTGTGCGTTCGCGGCAGCCCGCGCGAGGCTGGCGGTGCTGCCGGTCGTCGGGGGCGGCATGGCGTTCGTCGTGCCCGGTGCGGGCGGCGGGGGCATGCGATGGGCCGACGTCGGCTTCAGCCAGCCCGACGGCGCGACCGGCTCCGTGAGCGGACGCGGCGCTGCGTTGCCGCGCGGCTTCGGCCGGGCTTGCGGATCGGGTTTCCACAACGTTGGGCGCGAATAGCGGCCGTTCTGGCGCGGCGCCATCGAGTTGACGGTGTGTGCGGTGGTTGGCTGCACGATGTCGTCGTCGCGATGCAGCGCGCTGCGCGGCAGGTCGGCGACGCTGCGCACATCGTCGTCGGCGTCGCGCGCGAGCTTGACGCCGAACGACGTGTCGACCCACGCGGCGAACTGCCGCCAGCCGATGCCGGTCAGCCACGGCAGGCCCGCGAAGAACAGCACGACCATCGCAACCGGCGTGCCGATCGGGCCGAGCACGTGCGCGAAGCCGTTCGAGAACGCGTGGCCGAGCGCGTTCGTGTCGGGGCCCGACAGCGGGCTCGTCAGCGCGCAGCTCGCGATGAACACGGCCGCGAAGCCGAGCCACAGACGAATCGAGCCGCGGCCGGCGAGTCCGCCGCCGCCGGGCAGCATCGCCTGAACGAGACGCCAGATGAGAAGGAGGAACCAGACGGCGGAGATGCCGAACCAGCCGAAGACAACCGTGTGCATGCTTTGATGAAACAGGAAGAGGGCGGGGAGCGCGGTGCGCGACCCGCCGAGTTTAACCGGCCGGCGAACAGGACTCTAAGGCAGCATGAAGGCGCCGATGCGCTTCCAGGCCGCGGGACGCGTGCGTCCGGGATTCGCGCGCGGCGAAGGCGGCCGGTCGGCCTTCGCCCGCGCGCGGCATCAGGGGCTCCGGCGCGTGAAGGTCAGCGTTGCGCCGGCTTCGGTCACGAGCTGCAGCTGCTGCGGCTCGCGCATCTGCACGCCGGTCTTCTCGATGTGCGCGAGCGCATCGAGGTACGCGTGTTCGAGCTGGCCGCCGAGTGTGTTCGGGCACGCCATGCGCGTGCCGGCCAGCGGCCCGAAGCTCAGCAGACCGTTCTTCAGCGCGTAGGTGCCCATGTAGCGGTTGCAGCCGGAAAAGCCGCTGGCGCTCCGGACGCCCGATCCGGTGGACAGCGCGAGCTTGATCGGCTCGCCGTTGTCGCCGTGCGGAATCGTGCGCGGCGTGCCGTCGGCGTTCACCCAGCTCGTGAGCTCCCAGCTCGTGTCGTCGAGCAACTGGACGGCGGCGGGGTTGTACGGATCGGGTGCGGGGGCGGCGGAATCGGGGTGGGTCGGCATCGCGCAGGCGGCGAGAAGCGTGGCAAGCGTCAACGCGCAGAGCGGCGCGCGCAACGGGCGAAGCAGGCCGGTGCGTGCGCGTGCGGCGGCGGACAGGTGGGACATGAGCCTCGTTCCTCATCGGATTCTGATCAAGCCGTAAGAGTAACGCACCCGCCCCGCGCGAGGCGAGCCGACACTTCGCGCGCGAAAACGTTCGCGTCCCGCCCGCGGGCCTCGCGCGGCGGAGCGGCGACACGACGAAACCGGCCGGACCGGCGCGGGTGCGCGTGTTAACATCGGAGCCGTTTTCGTCCTCCAACAGAACCAGCGGGAAATCACATGCAGATCGGTCAGCGGCTCGGTACGCCGCTTTCACCCTCGGCCACGCGCGTCATGCTGCTCGGCGCGGGCGAACTCGGCAAGGAAGTCATCATCGCGTTGCAGCGTCTCGGCGTCGAAGTTATCGCGGTCGACCGTTATCCGGACGCGCCTGGCCACCAGGTCGCGCATCGCGCGCACGTGATCGACATGACCGACGCCGCCGCGCTGCGCGCGGTCGTCGAGGCCGAGCGCCCGCACCTGATCGTGCCGGAGATCGAGGCGATCGCGACCGATGCGCTCGCGGCGATCGAGGCGGCCGGCCTGGCCGAGGTGATCCCGACCGCGCGCGCGACGCAGCTCACGATGAACCGCGAAGGCATCCGCCGCCTCGCGGCCGAGGAGCTTGGGCTGGCGACTTCGCCGTATGCGTTCGCCGAGTCGTTCGACGCGTTCAGCGCGGCCGTCGCGAAGATCGGCATGCCGTGCGTCGTGAAGCCGGTGATGTCGTCGTCGGGCAAGGGGCAGTCGGTCGTGCGGACCGAGGCCGACGTGAAGCCGGCCTGGGATTACGCGATGGCGGGCGGCCGCGTGAACCACGGCCGCGTGATCGTCGAGGGCTTCATCGATTTCGAGTACGAGATCACGCAGCTGACCGTGCGCGTGATCGATCCGGCGACGCTCGAGACGCGCACCTACTTTTGCGAGCCGGTCGGGCACGTGCAGGTCGCGGGCGATTACGTCGAATCGTGGCAGCCGCAGCCGATGAGCGCCGTCGCGCTGGAAAAGTCGCGCGAGATCGCGCACAAGGTGACCGAGGCGCTCGGCGGGCGAGGGCTGTTCGGCGTCGAGCTGTTCGTGCGCGGCGACGAAGTCTGGTTCTCCGAGGTGAGCCCGCGGCCGCATGACACCGGCCTCGTGACGCTCGCGTCGCAGCGCCAGTCGGAGTTCGAACTGCACGCGCGCGCGATTCTCGGGCTGCCGGTCGATCCGACGCTCGGCTCGCCGGCCGCGTCGGCGGTGATCTACGGCGGGCTCGACGAGCGCGGCATCGCGTTCGAGGGCGTGCGCGACGCGCTGGCCGTGCCGGGCGCCGACCTGCGCCTGTTCGGCAAACCGGAGAGCTTCGCGAAGCGGCGCATGGGCGTCGCCCTCGCGACCGGCGCGACCGTCGACGAAGCCCGTGAACGCGCGAAGCGCGCCGCGGCGGCCGTGCGGCCCGTGTCCGCGCGCTGACCGGACGAGGAGCGCGCGATGGCGTCGACATGGCAGCGGATCGGACGTATCGGGAAGGTGGGCGTTGCGCTGGCGCTGGTCGCGAGCCTCGCGGGGTGCGGCCTCGCGGCCGCGCCGTGCCGGGTCGTATCGGCCGGGCTGAAGATCGTGCCGGTCGTCGGCCATGTCGCGGCCGCGCCGACCGACGCGTGCGCCGACGTCATCGATCCCTGACCGACTGACCCTCAACCCATAACCAACGATAACCGCGCGCCCGTGAGGGCGCGCTCCCACCCGTCTCGTGAGAGGACCTGCATGATTCGCCAAACCTTCGCCGCGCTCGCGCTCGCCTGCACCGCCGTTTCCGTCGCGCATGCCGCGCAACTGACCGTCGAGGAGATCGACGCCGATTCGCGCCAGCAAGCTCTCTATCAGTGCGCGAACGAGAAGCAGCCGGTGCGCGTGTCGTACTGGCGCGCGGGCAACGGCCAGAGCTTCGCGCTGGTGCCGGTCAACGGGCAGCAGCTGCTGTTCGTCGATACCGTTTCGGCGTCTGGCGTGCGCTACCAGGCCGGCCGCTATACGTGGTGGACGAAGGGCAAGGAAGGGACGCTGCGCGACGAGATCGCGGACCAGAATGCGGCACCGCTGCTGGGCGATTGCGTGCAGATCGAGAAGAAGAAAAAGAAGAAGGGCTGA
Source organism: Burkholderia sp. FL-7-2-10-S1-D7 (assembly GCF_001524185.1). NCBI lineage: Bacteria > Pseudomonadati > Pseudomonadota > Betaproteobacteria > Burkholderiales > Burkholderiaceae > Burkholderia > Burkholderia sp. FL-7-2-10-S1-D7. The sequence goes on from NZ_LOWY01000022.1 coordinate 187,407, forward strand.
GCGCCGCGCGATCGGATACGCCGTGCGGGCGTGCCGATTGCCGCGATCGATGCGGGCAGCCGGGTTCGGCCTCGAGCCGGACCGCGGGGCTGGCGGCGCGCGGGTTCGTCGACCGCTTGCCAATTTCCCGAACCACACGCCCTGAATTCGACCCTTATTTTTGCCCCATCGGCCGATCGGGATAGCCCGGTCGCTCGACGCATCCGCCCGCGCCCGGCCTGCCGGAGCTCGCCGCGAACCGCCACCGTGGACGTTCGCGGCGTTGTCACGGACAGATTCCCGCGCAGTGCTACAATACGGCCCTTTCCGCCGGCATTCGCGCCGAACGGAGTCCGCACGGCCTGTGGCGCCCGATGTTCGAAATGAACCGGTCCCAAGCGCCAGAGCGGCGCCGCGCGGCGCGCCGCGGCTCCGTCTACTTCCGAAATGTGATGAGCGCAGGCCCGGCCGGCCTGACGCACGATGCCCCCGCCGCGCCTTTTGAGCGAAACGCCACCATGTCCGATTCTGTCGCTAAGCCAGCCGACGCAACCTTCGATCAATTCGGCCTTGCCGCCGATATCCTGAAAGCCATTGCGGAGCAGGGCTATACGACGCCGACGCCGATCCAGGCGCAGGCCATTCCGGTCGTGCTCGCCGGCCGCGACGTCATGGGCGCCGCGCAAACGGGCACCGGCAAGACCGCGAGCTTCTCGCTGCCGATCCTCCAGCGGCTGCTGCCGCAGGCCAACACGAGCGCATCGCCCGCGCGCCACCCGGTGCGCGCGCTGATCCTCACGCCGACCCGCGAGCTCGCCGACCAGGTCGCCGCGAACGTGCATGCGTACGGGAAACACACGGCGCTGCGCAGCGCGGTCGTGTTCGGCGGCGTCGACATGAACCCGCAGATGGCCGAGCTGCGCCGCGGCGTCGAGATCCTGATCGCGACGCCCGGCCGCCTGCTCGACCACGTGCAGCAGAAGACGGCGAACCTCGGGCAGGTGCAGATGCTCGTGCTCGACGAGGCCGACCGGATGCTCGACATGGGCTTCCTGCCGGACTTGCAGCGCATCCTGAACCTGCTGCCGAAGGAGCGTCAGACGCTGCTGTTCTCGGCCACGTTCTCGCCGGAAATCAAGAAGCTCGCATCGACCTACCTGCGCAACCCGCAGACGATCGAGGTCGCGCGCAGCAACTCGACCAACGCGAACGTCACGCAGATCGTCTACGACGTCGCCGAAGGCGACAAGCAGGCCGCCGTCGTGCAACTGCTGCGCGATCGCGGGCTCAAGCAGGTGATCGTGTTCTGCAACAGCAAGATTGGCGCAAGCCGGCTGGCCCGCAACCTCGAGCGCGACGGCGTGGTTGCGTCGGCGATCCACGGCGACAAGACACAGATCGAGCGGATGCAGGCCCTCGACGCGTTCAAGCGCGGCGAAATCGAGGCGCTGGTCGCGACCGACGTGGCCGCGCGCGGTCTCGACATCGCCGAACTGCCGGCCGTGATCAACTTCGACCTGCCGTTCAACGCGGAAGACTACGTGCACCGGATCGGCCGCACGGGCCGCGCGGGCGCGACGGGCGATGCGCTGTCGCTGTGCAGCCCGAACGAGCGCAAGCAGCTCGCCGATATCGAGAAGCTGATCAAGCGTCCGCTCGACGTGCAGACGCTCGTGATCGACAAGCCGGCGCGCCATCGTCACGACGAGCGTGTCGGCGATCGCGGGGGGGAGCGCGGCGGTGAACGCGGCGGCCGCCGCGAGCGCGACGAGCATCGCGGTGCGTCGGGGCGTCGTTCGGCCGGTTCCGAGCGTGGCGGCCATCACCGTCGTCACGAGGCGCCGGTCGACGATTTCTTCCTGAAGCCGTACGAACCGTCGGCGCCGGCGAAACAGCCGGAAGAGGCGAATTCCGCGCAGCAGCCCGAGAAGAAGGGGCCGAAGCGTCAGGTCGCCGCGCTGCTCGGCGGCTTCGGAATGCCGCGCAAGCCGTCGGCGTAAGCGGGCGGTTCAGGCGGTCGGTGCGGCGCGCGAGCGCTGCCGCGGAAACGGGTGCATGCGATGAGCATGTGCCCGTTTTTCATTGGGCGAGACGATTCGTGACGAGGCCGTCGCGAGGAGGGATGACTTGCCGCGCGGGCAGCGGGGCTTCGGTGCAGTGTCGTCAGCGCGCGTGCCGTCTCCGGTCGATTCAGCGCCGACCAATTCCGGAACCTGGTCGATGCGAACCGGAATCCCGCGAGCGGCTCAGCCGGCGCGTGGCCCGAAGCGACGCGCCCACGCATCGGTCGCGGCCGCGTAGAACGCATCGAGCGTATCGCCCAACGGATCGCCATCGGCGGCAAGGCCGAGATGCGCAGCGGCGGCCCGCAGCGCCGGCAGCGGATCGTCGCGCTCGAGCGCGATCGCGCCCGTCTGCTTGCTGAGCTTTTCGCCGTTCGCATCGACGACGACGGGGACGTGCAGGTAGGCCGGCGTCGGCACGCCGAGACAGCGCTGCAGGTAGATCTGGCGCGCGGTCGAATCGAGCAGGTCGGCGCCGCGCACGACGTGGGTGATGCCCGCGTCGGCATCGTCGACCACGACCGCGAGCTGATACGCCCATTGGCCGTCCGCGCGCTTCAGCACGAAATCGCCGACTTCGGTCGCGAGGTTCTGCGCTTGCGTGTGCTGCCAGCGGTCGTCGAACGTGACGATCGCATCGTCGCCGTCCGGCACGCGCAGCCGCCATGCACGCGCGGGCTTGCCGTGCAGGCCGGTGCGGCAGGTGCCTGGATACGCGAGGGTCGTGTGGCGCTCGTGCGCGGCACGCAGCGAATCGGCGATTTCCTTGCGTGTGCAGCCGCACGGATAGACGAGACCCGCCGCGACGAGCCGTTCGAGCGCGGCCGCATAATCGGCATCGCGCGTGCTTTGCCACACGGGCGGCTCGTCGGGGGTCATGCCGAAATGCGCGAGCGTTGCGAGGATGTCGTCCGCGGCGCCGGGCACCGTGCGCGGGCCGTCGATGTCCTCGATGCGCACGAGCCACGCGCCGCCGTGTGCGCGCGCGTCGAGCCAGCTCGCGAGCGCACCGACCAGCGAGCCGAAATGCAGCGGGCCGGTGGGCGACGGCGCGAAGCGGCCGCGGTAGCCGTTCATCGGGGCGCGGAGCGACGCGCGCTTACGCGGCGCTGGCTGCCTGCGCGCAGGCCGGGCACGACTGGCCTGCCACGTAGCTCGGCGATTGCTGGGCTTCCGGCGTGACGACCGCGCGGCACGCGAAGCACGTGACGTTTTCGGTCGGCTGCAGTTGCGGGTTCAGCGCGGTGCGGTAGTCGAACACGAAGCAGTCGCCGTGATAGTGCGCGCCGCCGACTTCCTCGAAATACTTCAGGATCCCGCCCTCGAGCTGGTACACGTTCTCGATGCCGATTTCCTTCATGTGGATCGCCGCCTTCTCGCAGCGGATGCCGCCCGTGCAGAACGACACGACCGTCTTGCCCTCGAGATCGGCGCGGTTCGCGTCGATCACTTCCGGGAACTCGCTGAACTTGTCGATCCGGTAGTCGAGCGCGTCGTCGAACGTGCCGACGTCGACCTCAAACGCGTTGCGCGTGTCGAGCATCACGACCGGGCGGCCGGCATCGTCGTGGCCGCGGTCGAGCCACGCTTTCAGCGTGCGCGCGTCGACCGACGGCGCGCGGCCGAGCTCCGGCTTGATCGCGGGCTTCTTCATCGTGATGATCTCGCGCTTCAGGCGCACGAGCATCCGGCGGAACGGCTGCGAGTCGGACAGGCTCTCCTTGAACTGCAGCGTCGCAAACTTGCCTTCGAACAGCGGATCGTGGCGGATGTAGTCGATGAACGCGTCGGTCGCTTCGTGCGGGCCGGCGATGAACAGGTTGATGCCTTCCGGCGCGAGCAGGATCGTACCGCGCAGGCCGAGTTCGTTGCAGCGGGCGGTGACGAGCGGGCGCCATTGCTCGGTCGCGTCGAGCGACACGAAGTGGTAGGCGGCAAGGTTGACGATGGTCATGATGGTCCGACGGGAAAACGGCCGCGGCCGTGCGGCGGGCGCACGGCGGCCCCGCAAAAAAAGGGTGCGAAGCCGGGGCGATGATTCGAAAACCCGTATTATCCCGCAAACTGCGCATGCGCCGGCACCTGACCATTCGGCCGACGTCGCGCGCATCGGCCGAACGGCCGGGCGTGGGGATTTTTTGGGCAGCCGGTGCGACGACGCGGCTACAATAACGCCCATGTCAGATCCCCGCTTCGTCCATCTTCGCGTTCACTCCGAATTCTCGATTGCCGACGGCATCGTGCGTCTCGACGACATCGTCAAGGCGGCAGCCGCGGACGGTCAGGGCGCGCTCGCCCTCACCGATCTCGGCAACGCATTCGGCCTCGTCCGTTTCTACCAGGAAGCCCGCGGCAAGGGCATCAAGCCGATCGCCGGCTGCGACGTCTGGATCACCAATCCGGACGATCGCGACAAACCGTCGCGCCTGTTGCTGCTGGTGAAGGACAAGGTCGGCTACCTGAACCTGTGCGAGCTGCTGTCGAAGGCGTGGCTCACGAACCAGTATCGCGGCCGCGCGGAGCTCGATGCGAGCTGGCTCGACGGCGAGCTCTCGCAAGGGCTGCTCGCGCTGTCGGGTGCGCAGCAGGGCGATATCGGGCTCGCGTTCGCGGCCGGTAACGAGGAAGCCGCGCGCCGGCATGCCGAGCGCTGGGCGAAGGTGTTCCCGGGCGGCTTCTACATCGAACTGCAGCGTTACGGCCAGCCGGGCGCCGAGGCGTACATCCAGCAGGCTGCGACGCTCGCCGCGTCGCTGAAGCTGCCGGTCGTCGCGACGCATCCGACGCAGTTCATGACCAGTGACGACTTCACCGCGCACGAAGCGCGCGTGTGCATCTCGGAAGGCGACATGCTCGCGAATCCGCGACGCCAGAAGCGCTTCACGACCGATCAGTATTTCCGCACGCAGGACGAGATGGTCGCGTTGTTCGCCGACTTGCCGTCGGCGGTCGCCAACACGGTCGAGATCGCGAAGCGCTGCAACCTGAAGCTCGAGCTCGGCAAACCGAAGCTGCCGCTGTTTCCGACGCCGGACGGCATGTCGCTCGACGACTACCTGGTCCAGCTGTCGAAGGAAGGGCTCGAGAAGCGCCTCGAACAGCTGTATCCGGATGCGGCGGAGCGCGAAGCGCAGCGCGAGACGTACTACAAGCGGCTCGAGTTCGAGTGCGGGACCATCACGAAGATGGGCTTCCCGGGCTACTTCCTGATCGTTGCGGACTTCATCAACTGGGCGAAGAACAACGGTGTGCCGGTCGGCCCGGGCCGCGGCTCGGGCGCCGGTTCGCTGGTCGCGTACGCGCTCGGCATTACCGATCTGGACCCGCTGCGTTACAACCTGCTGTTCGAGCGCTTCCTGAATCCGGAGCGCGTGTCGATGCCCGACTTCGACATCGACTTCTGCCAGCACGGCCGCGATCGCGTGATCCAGTACGTGAAGGAAAAATACGGCGCGGACGCCGTGTCGCAGATCGCCACCTTCGGCACGATGGCCGCGAAGGCTGCCGTGCGCGACATCGGCCGCGTGCTCGACCTCGGCTACATGTTCACCGACGGCGTCGCGAAGCTGATCCCGTTCAAGCCGGGCAAGCACGTGACCATCGCCGACGCGATGAAGGAAGAGCCGCAACTGCAGGAGCGCTACGACCACGAGGACGAAGTGCACCAGCTGCTCGACCTCGCGCAGCGCGTCGAGGGCCTGACGCGTAACGTCGGGATGCACGCGGGCGGCGTGCTGATCGCGCCGGGCAAGCTGACCGACTTCTGCCCGCTGTACACGCAGGGCGACGACGGCGGTGTCGTCAGCCAGTACGACAAGGACGACGTCGAAGCCGTCGGCCTCGTGAAGTTCGACTTTCTGGGCCTCACGACGCTGACGATCCTCGACTGGGCCGAGCGCTACATCCGCCGTCTCGATGCGTCGAAGGCCGACTGGTCGCTCGCTCAGGTGCCGCTCGACGATCCTGCATCATTCCAGATCCTGAAGAAGGCCAACACGGTCGCCGTGTTCCAGCTGGAAAGCCGCGGGATGCAGGGCATGCTGAAGGACGCGCAGCCCGACCGCTTCGAGGACATCATCGCGCTCGTGTCGTTGTACCGTCCGGGCCCGATGGACCTGATCCCGAGCTTCTGCGCACGGAAGCACGGCCGCGAGAAGGTCGACTATCCGGATCCGCGCGTCGAACCCGTCCTGAAAGAGACCTACGGCATCATGGTCTATCAGGAGCAGGTGATGCAGATGGCGCAGATCATCGGCGGCTACTCGCTCGGTGGCGCCGACTTGCTGCGCCGCGCGATGGGCAAGAAGAAGCCCGAGGAGATGGTCAAGCACCGCGAGATCTTCGCCGAGGGTGCGGCGAAGAACGGCCTCACGCGCGAGAAGTCCGACGAGATCTTCGACCTGATGGAGAAGTTCGCGGGCTACGGCTTCAACAAGTCGCACGCGGCGGCCTACGCGCTGCTCGCGTATTACACCGCGTGGCTGAAGGCGCACCATCCGGCCGAATTCATGGCGGCCAACATGACGCTCGCGATGGACGACACCGACAAGGTGAAGATCCTGTTCGACGACTGCGTCGTGAACAACCTCACCGTGCTGCCGCCGGACATCAACCAGTCGCATTACCGGTTCGAACCCGTCGCGGAAGCCGACGGCAAGCGCTCGCGCACGATCCGCTACGGTCTCGGCGCGGTGAAGGGCAGCGGCCAGAACGCGATCGAGGAGATCCTGCGCGCGCGCGAGGAAAAGCCGTTCACCGACCTGTTCGATTTCTGCGAGCGGATCGACCGGCGGGTCGTCAACCGCCGCACGATCGAGGCGCTGATCCGTGCCGGCGCGTTCGATTCGCTGAACGCGAATCGCGCGCAGATGCTCGCGTCGGTGCCGCTCGCGATGGAAGCGGCCGACCAGGCCGCGGCGAACGCGATGCAGGCCGGCCTGTTCGACATGGGGGCCGAGTCGCCGCACGCGCATGCGCTCGTCGACGAACCCGCGTGGGACGACAAGCGCCGTCTGCAGGAAGAGAAGGGCGCGCTCGGCTTCTACCTGTCCGGGCACCTGTTCGATGCGTATCGCGACGAAGTGCGCCGGTTCGTGCGGCAGAAGGTCGGCGACCTGAAGGAAGGGCGCGACAAGCTCGTCGCGGGCATCATCGCATCGCTGCGCACGCAGATGACCCAGCGCGGCAAGATGCTGATCGCGTTGCTCGACGATGGTTCGGGCCAGTGCGAGATCACGATCTTCAACGAGCAGTTCGAGGCGAACAAGGCGCTGTTCAAGGAGGACGAACTGCTGATCGTGCAGGGGCAGGCGCGCAACGATGCGTTCACCGGCGGCATCCGTTTCACGGCCGACACGGTGATGGATCTCGAGCGCGCGCGCAGCCGCTACGCGCAGGCGGTGCGTCTCACGATGAACGGCAATGCGGATGCGGCGGCGCTGCGCCGCGTGCTCGAGCCGCACGTGTCGAAGGACGATCCGGCGGCCGCGCAGGCGGTCGAGGCGCCCGCGCCACGCGGCGGCGGACGCGATGGCGGCCGTCGCCCGCAGGCGCCGCTGCCGAACGGGCTCGCGGTCCAGATTCACTACAGCAACGCGCGCGCGCAGGGTGAAATGCGCCTCGGCGACTCGTGGCGCGTCAAACCCAGCGACACGCTGCTCGCGGAGTTGCGTGCGACGTTCGACGGCAGCAGCGTCGAAATCACGTACTGAGCGCTCCACCCCGGACGACCGTCGCCTGCATGGCCCGTCGCATCGCCATCGTGCGGTGCGGCGGGCCGTTTTCATTTCGGCGGGTGCTTGGGGCCGTCATCCGGACGCTATACAATCCCTCGCGCGCGACGCAGAGGCGGCGCCGGCTGCGGCACGTCCGCCGGCCGGAGGCGATATCGCGCGCTTGAAAACGGAGGCGGTTCAGCGCGGCACGTGATGTGGCGCGATGCCGCGAGCGACCGCGCGACGAGGCCGGCACGGGGAAGTACACCAGGATGCCGTTCGGTACGCGACGATAAAAAAACGACTGCACGACCACAACAATGGCCAACGGGAAACCGACGGGGCGGATCCTCGTGATCCGGATTGATTTTCTGGGCGACATGCTGTGCACGACCGCTTTTCTCGGCGCGCTGAAACAGCGCTGGCCCGATGCGGAACTGCACGTGGTCGCGAACCGCTACAACGCGGCCGCGCTGGCCGGCAACCCGGACGTGCACACGGTCCATACGTACGTGTACAGCCGTCAGTGCGAGCGCAACGACCGCCCGGGACGGATGCGCGCGTTCTTCGACCGGCTGCGCCTCGTGCGCAGGCTGCGCCGCTTGCGGTTCGACCTGGTGGTCGTGCCGAACGGCGGCATGCATCGCAGCAGCATCCAGTTCGCGCGGCAGCTCGGCGTGAAGGATTGCCGCTGGCACGATGCCGATTCGGAATTCGACGATCGCAAGCCCGAACACGTCGCGTCGCGGCCGATGTGCCATGAGGCGCTGTCGGGATTCCGGCTCGTGCCCGAGCTCGGCCGCACCGAGCTCGAGGGTCTCAAGCTGTCCGTCCACCCGGATCGCGCGCTGCAGGAAACGTGGTCTCGGCTGCTCGGGCCGCGCACGAAGCCGCGCGTCGGGCTCTTCGTGTCGAACAAGGCGGCCGAGCGGCGCTGGCCGGCCGATCGATGGCGCGATCTCGGCCGGCGGCTCGCACCGCTCTCCGACGTGATCGTGTTCCGCGATCCCGCCGTGTCGGCGGCGGCCGATCACGACACGTGGCGGGACGTAAGCGCCCGCCATGTCGCGCCGTCGTCGGTCGCCGAACTGGTGGCCGCCGCGAGCCTGCTCGACGCGATCGTGTCGGCCGACAGCGCGCCCGTTCATCTCGCGTCGGCGCTCGGCGTGCCGGTCGCCGCGCTGTTCGAGGACCGCCCCGAGAAATACCGGCGCTGGCATCCGCTCGGCGTGCCGCATGTGATCCTGCGGGCCGGCGCGACGGTCGACGCGATCGGCGTCGACGCGCTCGAGCGCGCGGTGCTTCATCTGTTGATGCCGGCCGGACAGCCCGACGACGCAATGGGGGCAGCGGTGCCGCTCCCGGCCGCCATGTTCGCGGTACCCGCAGTCGACGCATTCGTTTCGTAGCCCCGGGAAGCCAGGCGGCGACGGCATTGCCGGCGCTGCCGTTGAACGGGCAAATGGGCACCCGGCCCCGCCGTGCGCGGCGCGTCGTTGCCTGCCGCGATGCCGGGCGGGTGCCCCCAACGGCCGACCGCGGCGCGTTACCGACGCCTGCACCCGCCGCCGCGCCGCCGGCCGCAAAATCCTGTACATTGCGAGCCTTGTCCAGCCAGCTAGACGGAACGATCGCCGTGGCCCTGTTTTCTTCCGCCCGCCCGCCCAGAACCATCCTCGTCGCAGCCCCGCGCCGTATCGGCGACGTGCTGCTGACGACGCCGCTCGTGCGTTCGCTGAAGGCGCGCTGGCCCGACGCGCAGATCGACATGCTGGTATTTCGTGGCACCGAGGGTGTGCTGGAGCACAACCCCGACGTGCGGCGCGTGATCGTCGTCGCGCAGCGTGCGGGGTTCCGGGAGCGTCTGCGCGACGCGCTGTCGATGTGGCGCCGCTACGATCTCGCATGCGCGGCGCTGAGCTCAGACCGGCCGCGTTTCTACAGCTGGTTCGCCGGCCGCAAGCGCGTCGGCCTCGTCGATCCGAACCGCGTCACCTGGCTGACGCGAATGATGCTGAACGGCATCGCGATCAATCATCACGAATCCGCGCATACGGTCGTCAGCACGCTCGCGCTCGCACCGGTGATCGGCATCGAGCCGGTATCCGAAGTCGTCGCGCCGGGCATCGGCGACGATCCCGAGCGGCGCGCGCGATTCGACGCGTGGCTCGCGGAATCGCCGGCGATCCGCGACGGCAAGCCGCTCGTGGTGCTGCATCCGTATCCGATGTTCCGCTACAAGCAATGGCGGCTCGAAGGTTGGGTCGAGATGATCGAATGGCTGCGCGCGCAGGGGTTCGCGATCGCGCTGTCGGGCGGTCCGGCCGATCGCGAGCGCGAGTATGCGGAGCAGGTCGCGGCCGAGGCGGGCGGCGACGTGCTGAATCTGGTCGGTCGCCTGACGTTCGGCGAAAGCGCGGAACTGGTGCGGCGTGCGCGGCTCTTCATCGGGCCCGATACGGGCGCGACGCACGTTGCCGCTGCGACGGGCACCGACACGATCGCGCTGTTCGGTCCGTCCGATCCGGTGCGCTGGGGGCCGTGGCCGCAGCACTGGCCCGCGACCGAGAACCCTTGGGCGCTGCGCGGCTCCGCACGGCACGGCAACGTTTGGCTGTTGCAGGGCGAGGGCGATTGCGTGCCGTGCCGGCACGAAGGCTGCGAGCGCCATGTCGACAGCCGCAGCGACTGCCTCGTCAATCTCGGCACGCAGCGCGTGAAGGCGGCGGCGGCCGAGATGCTCGGGCTGAATCCGCCGGGCGCCGCCGACGCGGTCATCGACACGTCGCGATTGCATCGCGCGCGTTCCGACTGACGCGTGAAGGCTTTACGTTTCCTGATTTGAAAAGCGGGGGAGTGGTGACGCGTCGACGGCGCGCGGCCGTGCTTCCGGCAGCGGCGCGCGTGCGCCGCCATTGAATCCCGAGAGGCCGAACCTGCGGCAGGCGGCAACGCGGATCGAGCGCCGCGCGCCGCATGATGCGTTACGCGCTGCGCCGGATCGCCGAGGTCTCGCGGGGCAGGGCTTCGCTGCGCGCGCCGCAGCCGAGCAGGATCCCGGCGAGCAGCACCAACAGGTGGCCTTCGGCGAAATCGAGCAGCAGCGAATTCGCGAGGCTGCCGATCGCGAAGATCGCGAGCCACGCGAGCAGCAGCTGCCGCGAGCCCGGATCGAGCGCGCGGCTGCCGCGCGCGATCTGCACGATCAGGTTCACGAACAGCAATACGCCGAGCGTGCCGAGCTGCACGGCCATCAGCAGGTATTCGTTATGCGGATTCGACGTGAGCTGCCCTTCGGCGGCCGTCTTGCCGGCCGTGAGCTTCTCGAACTCGAACTCGAGGCCACCCGCACCGTAGCCGATCACGGGACGCATGCGATACAGCTCGAGCCCCTTCTTGTACCACTCGAGACGCAGCCCGGTCGATGTGACCGCATCGGTCTGCCGATACTGCTGCACTTCCGACACCACCTTCACAAGCCGGCCGTTGTGCACCGTGCACGCAGCGACGACCAGTGCGACGCCCGCCAGGACCAGCGCACCGGCGGCGAGGCCCGCGCGCAGCGCCGACTGGCGGCGCATCAACAGCACGAAACGCACCGCGACGACGAGGATCAGCAGCAGCGCGATGACCTGCCCGGTGCGCCCCTGCAGCATCACGAACACATTGATCAGCGACCATGCGGCGACGGCGGCATACGCGGCTCGCGACAGCGCGGTGCGGGCCGATAGCGCGAGGTCGGCGGCCTGGTAGAACAGCAGCGCGCCGAACATGCCGGCCGCAATGTGGTTCTTGAACACCCAGGCACGCGAGAGCGGCAGTTCGGTCGCATGCGCGGGCCCGATCGCGGTCACCCCGAGATAGTTGGTGGTCGACAGCAGCAGGATCACGCACAGCGTCCCGAACCACGCGCGTCGCACGATCGGCGCCCAGTTCGAGTGGCGGAAGGCGAGCACGGCAAACGGCAGCAGCAGCAGCTTGTCGTACTTGGCGACCCAGCTCCACGCCTTCGGGTGCGGCGCGACCGTATAGGTGACGCTCACGGTCAGCGCCGCGAGGATCAGGAGCGCCGCGAGCGACGCCGGTTCGGTGATGAACGTGCGCAGGTCGCGCCAGAATTCGGGGGAGATGACGAGCGCGGCCGCGAACAGCCCGCAGAAGACGTTGGTCAGCGCGGTCGAGACGGGCACCATGCACAGCGCGATGACGGCGAAGGCGCGGGCGGCGGTCAGGCGCCGCGTGGCGGGAGCGGAAAACGAAAGCATCGGAACCTGTCGAATGGGCGAATGCGGCATGCGGGCACCGTGCTGCGCGCCGCGCGTCCCGGCGGCACCGCGCGGGACGAAGCGCGCAGTATACGCGAAGCGGCGGGCGTTTCTTTACCGTTTCCGGGGTCTGATCAGCTGAATGCGCGCTTGATCCGCGAGCGCAGCAGTGCGCGCTTCAGGCGCCCCTCGACGGCCGGCGTATCGAGCGCGAGTCGCGAGCCGGCCGGCTCGCCGCGATGCAGGTAATAGCGGTCGAACGTGGCCTGCGTCATGCCCCATTTGTTGAGGAACTGGCGGCGGCCATCGTTCTTGACGATCTTGCCTGTGCTCTTCTGCTGGAAGTGATAGACGAGGCTGTCGCCGACGCCGAGGAAGATCCGGCAGCCGGCGTCCCAGAATTTCATCGAGAAGTCGTTGTCGCTGCTCATCCCCGGCGACAGCTCGCTGCTGTAGCCGCCGATGCGGTTCCACCAGTCGCGGTGCACGAGCGTCGGCGGCCAGGTCGAGCCGAGCCAGTCCGCGCGCGCGAGGCGCGGCGTGGCCGCGACGAGGCCGGCCGCGTCGAACTGTTCGGCGTCGCGGCCGAAATTGCTGACGACAACGCACGGGTTGCGCGTGTCGACCGGCTCGACCATCGTGCCGGACAGCATGAACAGGTCGGTCGGCATCTGCTCGATGCGCCGCACGAGCGCCGCGTCCCAGCCGGGGCAGCAGTACATGTCGTCGTTCATGTAGACGACGTAGTCGCGCGTGGCGCGCGCGGCGGCCAGGTTCACCGCGTGGCAGATGCCGATGTTGGCCGGCGACGCGGTGTGCTCGATGCCTTCGCTGCGCACCCAGTCGAGCGTGCCGTCCGAGCCGTCGTTCACGTGCACGATGATCTGGTGGTCATACGCCGAATGGCGGCGCAGGCTGTCGACGACGAGCTTGAGGTACGGCAGGTTGTTCCAGGTCGGGATGATGATGGAGAACATGGCGGTCGGATTCGGTGGTCGTCGTGTCGGCGGCGCGTGGCGCGGCGCCGCGCTCGGGCGCGCATGGCGCGCGGGCAGCCCGGCATTGTAACGCCGGGCTGGCCGCATGCCGGCGGCGTCAGGATCGGGGCAGGGCGGCGCGCTCAGCGGGTCGGCTCGTGGCCGAGCTTCAGGAACCGGTAGTACACCGTTTCCGCGTTGAACACGGCGATCATGAAGCCCGCGCGGCCGTCGAGAAACCCGCGCCGCAGCACGTAGGTCCGCACGAACGCCCATGCGCCGCGCGCGAGCGCCTTGCCGAAGCCGCCGCGCTGGCCGGCCGCGCGGCGCTGGCGCGCGCCGGCCGTCGAATACGCATCGAGCTTGCGCACGACGGTTTCGAAATCCTCGTAAGAATAGTGCATCAGCTTGCCCGTCAGCCGCTGCGCGGGCGTGTCGAACACGAGCCGTTCGTGCACCAGGTCGTCGGAGAAACGCGCGGTGCCGCGCCGGAACAGGCGCGGCACCCAGTCCGGATACCAGCCGCTGTGGCGGATCCATTGGCCGCAGAAGCTCGACAGCCGGTCGAGCGCATAGACCTGCGCGGCCGGCGCGCGAATGGCCGCGCGGATCGACTGCGCGAGTTCCGGGCTGACCACCTCGTCGGTGTCGAGCGACAGGATCCAGTCGGTGTCGAGGGCGTCGAGCGCGCGGTTCTTCTGCGGGCCGAAACCCGGCCAGTCGCGCTCGACGATCACGCGGGCGCCATGCGCGCGGGCGATCGCCACGGTATCGTCGGTGCTGCCGCCGTCGATCACGACGACGTCGTCGGCGAAGGTCAGCGCGTCGAGGCACTGCGCGAGCCGCGCGGCCGCGTTGAGGGCGATGAGGGCGACGCCGAGGGTGGGTTCTGCCATGAAATCGTCGAAAAGGCGGAGAAAACGGTGAGCGGCAGTATACCCGCGCGCCGGCCGGCGGCCGCTTCGGCGACGGCCATGCTGGCGAGGGCGGTGCAGCTATAATGTTGGGCCTTTTTCGGCACCCGCCGGACAGGGTGAATTCCGGGCAGTCACGCCCCGGGCGCCGCGTCGCGGCTCAAGAAGGATTGCCTTGGAAACCCAGAACACTCTTCGCAAACCGATGGACGGCACCGGTACGTCGCCGGTCACGGTCCTCAAGCGCCTGTGGCCGTACATCCGGCCGCTCATCGGCATCGTGTTTCTCGCCGTGATGACGATGGGCGTCGTCGCGGCCACGGAAGCCGGTATCCCGGCACTGCTCAAGCCGCTGCTCGATCACGGCTTCGGCTCGCACGGGAGCGACCGCGCGAAATGGTACGTGCCGATCGCGGTGATCGGCCTCGCGCTCGTGCGCGGCGTGTCGCAGTACGCGTCCAACTACCTGCTCAACTACGTGTCGAACCGCATCCTGCTGCAACTGCGGCTCGAGATGTTCCAGCGGATGATCCACACGGGCGCATCGTTCTTCCAGCGCGAGACCGCGAGCACCGTGATCAACGCGATCGTGTTCGAGGTCAACCAGATCCTGTCGGTGCTGACCGGCGTGATGGTCACGCTCGTGCGCGACTCGCTGACCGTGGTGTTCCTGCTCGGCTACCTGTTCTACCTGAACTGGCGGCTCACGCTGATCGTCGCGGTGATCCTGCCGGGCATCGGCTGGCTCGTCAGCAAGATCAACCGTCGCCTGCGCCGCCTGAACCGCGAGCACCAGACGCTGACCAACGAGCTGTCCTACATCGTCGAGGAGACGGTCGGCGGCTATAAGGTCGTGAAGGTGCACAACGGCGAAGCGTACGAGACGGACCGCTTCACGACGATGAGCAAGCGCCTGCGCGGCTACGCGATGCGCATGACGATCTCGGGCGGGCTCGCGCAGCCGCTGACGCAGTTCCTCGCGTCGATCGCGCTCGCGGTCGTGATCACGATCGCGGTCGTGCAGTCGACCAACGACCAGACGACGGTCGGCGGCTTCGTCGCGTTCGTCACGTCGATGCTGCTCGTGATCTCGCCGCTCAAGCACCTGATCGACGTCAACCAGCCGCTGCAGCGCGGGATGACGGCCGCAGAGCTGATCTTCGGGCTGATCGACGAGCCGGCCGAGCCGCAGGGCGGCGGCCGTGCGCTGCCGAACGCTCGTGGCGAGATCGAATTCCGCGACGTGTCGTTCGACTACGGCGCCTCCGAGCGGCCGACGCTCGACCGCATTTCGTTCAAGGTCGCGCCGGGCGAGATGATCGCGCTCGCGGGGCCGTCGGGCAGCGGCAAGACGACCCTCGTCAACCTGTTGCCTCGCTTCTTCGATCCGACGGGCGGCGCGATCCTGGTTGACGGCGTACCGGTGGCCGACTACGACATCCACGCGCTGCGCAGCCAGATGGCGATGGTCAGCCAGGACGTCGTGCTGTTCAACGACACGATCGCCGCGAACGTCGCGTACGGGCAGACGCCCGACCGCGCACGCGTGCAGGCGGCGCTCGAGGCCGCGAACCTCGCCGACGCGGTCGCCGCGATGCCCGACGGGCTCGACACGCTGGTCGGCGGCAACGGGATGCGTCTGTCGGGCGGCCAACGGCAGCGGCTCGCGATCGCGCGCGCGATCTACAAGGACGCGCCGATCCTGATCCTCGACGAGGCGACCTCGGCGCTCGATTCGGAATCCGAGCGCCACGTGCAGGCCGCGCTCGAGCGGCTGATGGAAGGGCGTACGACGCTCGTGATCGCGCACCGGCTGTCCACGATCGAGCGTGCGGACCGGATCCTCGTTCTCGAAGCCGGCAAGATCGTCGAAACGGGCAGCCACGACGAGCTGCTGCGCCATGGCGGGCTGTACGCGCACCTCCACCGGATCCAGTACCAGCAGCAGGCGGCGTGACGTCGCATCGCACCCGTGTGCTAGTCTTGATCCGGCAGGTCCGGGTTCGTTGTTTCCGGTTCGACGTTACAACACGGAGGGAAGGGCAATGAAGAAGATGCACGGGATGATGCTGGCCGCGCTCGTCGCGGCGGGTTTCGCCGCGCCGGTCGCGATGGCGCAGGATCACGGCAACTACGACAACCACGGCGATCACGGAGACCACGGCGGCCCGGGTATGCGGCACGGCCACGGCCCGAAGCACATGCCGCCGGGGCAGGCGATGCATCGCGAAGACGACGTGCCGCCGCGCTGGGCCGACCAGCCGCGCCGCGACTGGCACAAGGGCGATCGCCTGCCGCCCGAATTCCGTGACCGCCAGTACGTGGTCGACGACTGGCGCGGCTACCGCCTGAGCCCGCCGCCGCGCGGCTATCACTGGGTGGGCGTCGGCGGCGACTACCTGCTCGTGCAGATCGGCTCGGGCATCGTGCTGCGGGTCGGTCCGTAACACCTGTCGCCGATCATCGATGCATCAGGATGCCGGAGCGTGCGTTCCGGCAGCCGCGTCACTTGTTGTTATCCTTGTCCGCCGCCCGGCGGAGCCAGCGCCGCTCGATCCGCGACATCGCCCAGCACACGGTCAGCGCGCAGACGGTGCCGAGCGCCACTTCCCCGAGCCGCATCAGCGGAATGTCCCATAGCGGGCCGTTGCCCGGAAACAGCAGCACGATCGTCGCGGTCACGCCGCCGAGCCGAGCCGCGCTGCCGACGTTCAGGCACCAGCAGCTGATGATCGTGACCGCGACCGCGATCGCATAGGCGACGAGGCGGTCGCCGCCGAGCGCGGCACCCGCGAAGCCGACCAGGCCGCCGATCATCGCGCCGATGAACTGGTCGCGCGACAGCGACATCGTGTCCGAATAGTTGTGCTGCGTGACGGCGATCGCGGTGACCGCCGCCCACACGGCCTGCTCGGTGTGCAGCGCGCGACCGATCGTGTACGCGAGGCACGCGCCGCAGACCGCTTGCAACGCCATCAGCGCGCCTTGCGTGAGCCGCTCGCCGAAAGTCAGCCCCTTGAACAGATCGAAGATCGACTGCTGGATCTGCTGGCGGGCTTCGTTGAGTGTCCTGATCGTATCCATCGTGTCGGGCCGGGAAGCGGGTGCGGGCGCGTCAGTGCGCCTGTTCCGACGGCGCGGCGGCCGGCTCTCCGGCGGCCGCATCGCCGTTGTCGACGCGCGTTTCCGGCATCGCGAGCCAGACTAGCAGCACGGCGAGCGCGCCGGCGGCGGCGAGCCCGAAGAAGCTGACCGCATTGCCGAAGTGATCGGCGACAAAGCCGGCCACGGCCGTGCTGAGCGTCGCGCCGATTCCGGCCGCAAGCCCGAACAGCCCGATGCACAGATTGTAGCGGCCCTTGCCGCCTGCGACATCGGCCGCGATCAGCGGCAGCATCACACCGAACACGGCCGCGCTGATGCCATCGAGCATCTGCACCGGCACCAGCAGATAGGGGCTGCTCACGCCGGCGAATAGCAGCGCGCGCACCGGCAGCGCCGAGAAGCCGAGCAGCAGGATCGGCCGGCGTCCCCAGCGTTGCGCGGAGCGGCCGACCCACGGAGACAGCATCGCGACGATCGCCTGCGGCACGATGATGCACGCGGCGATCACGAGCTGCACGTTCTCGCCCATGCCGGCCGTCACTTCGCCGGCCGCGAGGTTGAGCATCGCCGCGTTCGACAGGTGGAACAGCACGACGCATGCCGCGAAGGTCAGCATCCGGCGATCGCGCAGCAGCTCGGTCAGCGTCTCGCGTGCCTCGCCTTCGTCGTGGTCGTCGGGTTTCGGCGCATGCGGAATCACTTCGTGTGTCGGCTGGATCATCGCGAGCGCGAACAGCGCGGGCAACGCCAGCACGGCGGTCAGCCAGAACACCGCGCGCGCGGAGAAATACTCGCCGGTGAGCCCCATCAGGCCCGCGGCGACCGCGCTGCCGATCGATGCCCAGCGCGCGTTGCGGCCGAGCCGGTCGCCGAGGTCGGCGCGGCCGACCAACGAGAACGAGATCGCGGCCATCGCGGGCACGAGCATGCAGCTTGCGAAGCCGTGGAACACTTCGGCCGCGATCACCGGCACGATCGTCGGGCTCGACGCGAGCAGCACCGCTGACAGGATGATGGCCGCGATCGCCCACGCCGCCGCGCCCTTCTTGTTCTTCAGCGCGTCGACGGCGGCACCGCCCGGCACCTGGCTGACCATCGCGCTGATCGTGCCGATCGACAGCACCATGCCGATCTCGCCCTGCGTCCACTTGTGCGACGCGAGGTAGGACGCGATGAACGGACCGAACCCGGTTTGAACGTTTGCAACGAAAAAGTTGAGCCAGTCGAGGGCCCGGAGACTGCGAACGCTGACGGAATGCTTGATCGTCATCGGGCGGCACTCGCAGGCGAAGCCGGCGCGGCGGCAGTAACCGGCGGCGAGACCACGACGATCGGCTTGTCGGCCGCGTAGGGCGGCGACGCCTTGATCTGCGCGTCGTTCAGGTCGAGTTGCGGACGCAGCGCCTTGTCGCGCACGACGAAGCGCAACGCGCCCCAGCTCGCGGCGATCGAGCGGCGGTCGGTATTGACGATCCCGCCAAGGTCGAGCACGACGGCCTGCGGTTGCGCGCCGCGGTCGATCAGCACGTCGACGACCCGGCCGATCTTCGTGCCGTTCGGGCGTTCGACGTCGCTGTCGAGCAGCGGCAGACGCGTCGCGGGCGACGCCGCCGCCGAGCCCGACAGCGGCACGGCCTTGGGGCGGGCGGCCGGCGGCAGGTCGCCCGACGGCACGTCGAGCACGATCGGCTCCTGTTTGCCGCCCGGCGTGAAGCGGAACACGTTCCACGGGAAGACGACCTTGCGGTCGCCGACACCCATGAACCCCTGCAGGTTGACGATCATCTCGCGCGGTTTGCCGCTTGCGTCGGTCACCATGTCGACCGCGCGGCCGATCACCTTGCCGTTGCGGCGCGCGACCTCGCTGTCGAGCAGCGCATGGATCTGGGTGCGGTCGAGCGGGCGTGTCGCGACGAGTGGCGGCGGGGGCGGCGGAGGCGGCGTCGGCGATTCGGGGTGCTGCACCGGCTTCGGCTTCGTCACTTCACGGTGCGGCTTCTTCGGCGCTTCCGGTTCCTCCGGCTGGACGAGCGGCGGCACGGGCGGCATCGTCAGCGGTTCGCCGGCAGTTTCCTCGACGGGCTCGACGAGCGCCTCGCTGATCGGCGCGGGCGGATTCTGGGTCGGCAGCAGCCCGCAGCCGGACAGCAGCGCGGCGGCCGCGAGAACGAGGAAGACCGTCGAGGACGGGAACGACATGCGGGATGCGGGAAACGGGAGTCCGCCGCTCATTGACACTCACTCCAAGGGTCGGGGGCGGGCCCGGAGGCTCGCGGCTGGCGATGGATGGCGGGTGCGGGCGGCGCACCACGCGAGGTGAGAGTTTAACGTGTCTTGCTTTCAGGACCGATTTCGATGGCCGATTGGGGGCGGACTGTCGGGAAAAGGAAGGGATCGGCGGTGGGGCGAGGGATGCCGAATGATGGTCGAGGATGCGGCCGCGGCGCCTGATCAGGGGGGGCGGTCGACACGGCGTGAAACGTGCGGGCCGGTGCCGGTTGCGCGGGTGTCGGGAGACGGGTAACGGAGGCGGAGGAGAAGGCGGGACATCGAGGCGCTGGCCTGGCCCGCCGTCATGGCGGGCCGGCGCGGGCGCTGCCCGATGCAGGGAGAAACCGCAAGGTCAGGCGTCCGGATACCACGCGTCGGTGAATTCGCTGACCTTGACGTCGGTCAGCTCCGGACGTGCGGCCAGCCATGCACGGACGTTTTCGCGGTCGGCATCGGTCGTCGTGCCGCGCGGCGCGCCGGAGATCACGTACGCGCCGATCCCTTCGTCGGCGGACGCGACGGTCAGCAGCCCGTTTGCTTCGACGAAATCGATGAACGAATCGATCAGCTGGCCGCGTTCGAGGTCGGACAATTCGTTGCGGTATTGCGCGGTCGCGTTGAACGCGAGTTCCTGGAACTCGGCGATGTGGAGTTTCTTGCGCTGGCGGCGGTTGTGGCGTTGGCTCATGGTGTGTGGTACGTGAATGGTTGCAGGGAGAATGGTCGGGCAGTGTAGCGCATGGCCGACCGGCGGTCTCGGTTTCGAGTCGAGCGCACGAAGCAGATGCGCGACCAGATTTCGCTTTGAGTGGTCGGTTGCGCAATGTATGCACACAATGTATCGGATGAAGGTTCGATGCGGCGGGCGGAGCGCAATCGCGCGACGAGATTGGTCAGACGCTATCCGAGGCGCTGTAACAAAAAGAAGGGAATAACGATGGGCGAGCGGAATTTGATTACCGCTTTACGCGGCGGGTTGCTTCAGCAGGACCGGTTGCTGAAGCTCGATACGCCGCTGGGCCCGAATGTGCTGACCGTGCAGTGGGCGGTCGTTCCCGCATCGGGCGTGCGTACGAGTTCACGCTCGACGTGCTGTCGACCGGTAGCGATCTGGAACTTAAAAGGCTGATCGCGCAGCCCGTCACGTTGTGGATCCAGCAGGGCGATCGCAGCTACCGGCCGATTAACGGATACGTCCACACCGCGCGCCGCCCTGCCAAAGTGAATACGTATATGCCCGGAGAAATTGCATGCAGATGAACGACGCCGACGTGCGGGAATTGCGCGATCGATGGAAATCAGGGAAGTACAAGGATTTGCTCGACGCAATCAAGAACGCGTTGCCGGACGACGCATGGGTGCCTTTGTGCGATACCGTGCCGAATTTTGCGGACGGCTCGCCGGCGCTCGACCTGCGCGGCGCCGCGCTACTGGACGGCAAGCTGAAAAACCTGGAACTCGGTGGCAGCCATCTAGGCTTTGCGGAGTTCGATGCCACGCAGTTCGACGAGGTCGGGTTTCAGTACGCCATTCTCGATGGCGCATCCTTCAGGGGATGCGAATTCCGCCTCGCACAGATGCTTCCCGTCTACGGCGATGGCACCGATTTTCGTCATGCACGATTCCGGAAATCGTTCATTGAATCTGCCAAGTTCACCAATGCCGACTTTTCCGGTGCGACATTGTGCGACGGAAGCCTGAATTCGTCGCAGACGACGACGTGCAATTTTTCCGGCCTGCTGACCGAACGAAACGACTGGCGATGGAATACGATGACGTGCTGCGATTTTGTGGCAGCACGTTTCGTCGAGTGCCGACTGACGGCGACCCGATTCGACGGCGCCAGGCTGATCGACGCAGCGTTCGAGAATTGCGATCTGAGCGGGGTGGACTTTCGTGGTGCCGATTTGACGAGCGTGCGCTTTCTCGGTGGCACATTCGGCGACGTGCAGCAGGGCGAGACGACATACCGTACGCGGTTCGACGATACGCAGGAAGCGCGCCGAGCGGTTGCCGCAGGCGGTACGGAGAATCGGCACGCAATCGAATGGTGTCCTGTCACGCCCGATTCGAGCGAACCGATTCGGCCAACCGCATCACTGAGACTGAAGGGCAGGCCCGGTGACGTCGTACCGCAGAGCGGCTGGTGGGTGAGCCCGGCCCTCGGCAGCGAGCAGGGCCGGCGCTACTTCAACGCGGGAGAGCGATTTCCGGACATCAAGTCGACGAACTGGGGGCTTGTGATCTGGAGTTATCACGCCGACGATCAAGGTTGAAATGCGCGCCAGCCGCAACCGATATTCGATATTCACGCGCCCGACAGCCGTCACATCAGCACGATATCGTACTGCTCCTGGCTCAGGTTCGACTCGACCTGAAGCGATACCGGCTTGCCGATGAAGTCGATCAGCATCGCGAGATGCTGCGACTCCTCGTCGAGGAACAGGTCGATCACCTGCTGCGCGGCGATCACGCGGAATTCGCGCGGGTTGAACTGGCGTGACTCGCGCAGGATCTCGCGCAGGATGTCGTAGCAAACGGTGCGCGACGTCTTCACCTGGCCCTTGCCCTGGCAGGTCGGGCATGGCTCGCACAGCACGTGCGCGAGCGATTCGCGCGTGCGCTTGCGCGTCATCTCGACGAGCCCGAGCTGCGAGAAGCTGTTGACCGTCACGCGCGTGCGATCGCGCGACAGCGCCTTCTTCAGCTCGGACAGCACCGCGTCGCGATGCTCGGCGTTCTCCATGTCGATGAAGTCGATGATGATGATCCCGCCGAGGTTGCGCAGACGCAGCTGCCGCGCGATCGTATGCGCGGCCTCGAGGTTGGTCTTGAAGATCGTGTCGTCGAAGTTGCGCGCACCGACGTAGCCGCCGGTGTTCACGTCGATCGTCGTCATCGCCTCGGTCTGGTCGATCATCAGGTAGCCGCCCGACTTGAGGTCGACGCGGCGCGACAGTGCGCGCTGGATCTCCGTCTCGATGTTGTACAGGTCGAACAGCGGCCGCTCGCCGGTGTAGTGATGCAGCTTCGGGCTCACCGCCGGCGTGAACTCGCCCGCGAATTCCGCGAGGCGCTGGTAGGTCTCGCGCGAATCGACCTGGATGCGCGTCGTGTCGTCGTTCGCGAAATCGCGCAACACGCGCTGCGCGAGATCGAGATCCTGGTACAGCAGGCTCGTCGCCGGCAGCCGCTGCGCTTGCGCGACGATCGTCGCCCAGGTCTTGCGCAGATACGTGACGTCGCCCGCCAGTTCGTCGGAAGTCGCGTCCTCGGCGATCGTGCGCACGATGTAGCCGCCTTTCTCGTCCGGCGGGATCACGGCGGTCAGCCGTGCGCGCACGGCCTCGCGTTCGGCCTCGCTCTCGATCTTCTGCGAGATGCCGATGTGCGGCTCCTGCGGCAGGTACACGAGCGTGCGGCCCGCGATGCTGACCTGCGTCGACAGTCGCGCGCCCTTCGTGCCGATCGGATCCTTGATCACCTGGACCATCAGCGTCTGGCCCTCGAAGACGGTTTTCTCGATCGGCTGGTGCGGTGCGCCCGACTGCGGCTCGCCCGCGAGGCGCGGATGCCAGATGTCGGCGACGTGCAGGAACGCCGCGCGCTCGAGGCCGATGTCGATGAACGCCGACTGCATGCCGGGCAGCACGCGCACGACCTTGCCGAGGTAGATGTTGCCGACCCGCCCGCGCGACAGCGTGCGCTCGACGTGAAGCTCCTGCACCGCGCCTTGCTGCACGAGTGCGACCCGCGTTTCCTGCGGCGTGAGGTTGATCAGGATTTCTTCGTTCATGGTGGGATTCAGAAGTCGACGCGCGCGGCGCGCAGCAGTGCCGCAGTCTCAAAGAGGGGCAGACCCATGATACCCGAATGGGAGCCCTCGATTCGCTCGATGAATTCGGCCGCACGCCCCTGGATCGCGTAGGCGCCGGCCTTGCCGAACGGTTCACGGCTGTCGACGTAACGTTCGAACGCGTCGCGCGACGTGGCCGCGAAGCGCACCGACGAGCGCGACAGCGCGGGCGGCAGCAGTTCGCCGTCGGCGCCGATCACCGCGACCGCGGTCAGCACCTCGTGTTCGCGGCCCGCCAGGCGGGTCAGCATCGCGAGCGCGTCGGCGGCATCGGCCGGCTTGCCGAGGATCGCGCCGTCGATCGTCACGGTGGTGTCCGCAACCAGCACCGGCGCGGCCGGCTTGCCGCTCGCGACGAGGCGCGCACGTGCGGCCTCGGCCTTCGCGACGGTCACGCGCCGGACGTACACGTCGGCGGCTTCGCCGGGCAGTTCGGCTTCGAGCGCCTCGGCGTCCTCGTCGGGGCGCGGCAGCAGCAATTCGAAGCGCACGCCGATCTGCAGCAGCAGCTCCTGGCGGCGCGGGCTTTGCGAAGCGAGGTAGAGCGTCGGGAAAAGGGCGGGGGACGTGCTGGACGGCATGGTGTCGTTATCTCGTTGTGCGCGCGCGTCGCGCGTCCAGAAGACGACGCGTCATGCGCGGTGATAGGGGTGATTCTGCGTGATGCTCCACGCCCGGTAAAGCTGTTCGGCAAGCAGCACGCGCACCATACCGTGCGGCAGCGTCATGCTCGAAATGCGCAGCAGCACGTCGGCGCGCGCCTTGAGTTCCGGATCGAGCCCGTCGGCGCCGCCGATCACGAACGCGACGTCACGGCCGTCCTGCTGCCAG
Source organism: Burkholderia sp. FL-7-2-10-S1-D7 (assembly GCF_001524185.1). NCBI lineage: Bacteria > Pseudomonadati > Pseudomonadota > Betaproteobacteria > Burkholderiales > Burkholderiaceae > Burkholderia > Burkholderia sp. FL-7-2-10-S1-D7. The sequence continues at coordinate 211,382 of NZ_LOWY01000022.1, forward strand.
CCGGGCAGCGCCTGCGCGAGCTGCATGGTGGTCCAGTCGCGGCCGCGCTCGTCGAGCGCGACGATGCGCGCGCCCTTCGGCAGCGCGGCCTCGATCTTCTGCCGCTCGGCCGCCATCACGCTTTCCGCGCTGCGGCCGCCCGAACGCAGTTCGGGCTTGATCTCGCGCAGCTCGATGCGCAGCTCGGGCGGCATGCGCTTCGTGTACTCGTCGAAGCCGGACGCGATCCAGCCGGGCATCTTGTGGCCGACCGCGAGGATGAAAAGCTTCATCGGGACGACTCGCTGCGGCTCAGCGGCGGCGGGCCGCCGTCTTGCGCGCCGGGCGTGCGGGCGCTTCTTCCTCGTCGTCCTCGCCTTCGCTGGCCGTCGCGAAACCGTCCTTGCCGCCGCCGAGCTTCATCCGCACGGGCTTGTCGCCCCAGATTTCCTCGAGGTTGTAGTACTGGCGCAGCGCCGGTTGCAGGATGTGCACGACGGCGTCGCCGCAGTCGACCAGCACCCATTCGCCCGTGTCTTCGCCCTCGGAGCTGACGATGTCGCCGCCGGCTTCCTTGACCTTGTCGCGCACGCTCGACGCGAGCGCCTTGGTCTGGCGGTTCGACGTGCCCGACGCGACGATCACGCGGTCGAACAGTTCGGTCAGATGGCTGGTGTTGAACACCTTGATGTCTTGCGCCTTGATGTCTTCGAGAGCGTCGACGATCACGCGCTGCAGTTTGCGGATATCCATGGAATCAGGAATGGTAGAGACGATGTTGAAGAATATAGGCCCAGACGGCGGCCGGTACATGCTCGGCCGACGCGTCGGGCATCTGCGCATGACGCGCGATGCATTCGCGCAGGTGCGCACGGATGTCGGTTGCGGCGATATCGAACGCCAGTGCCGTGTCGATCAGCAGGTGGCCGGCCGGTGTCGCTTTCAGCACATCGGCGCCGGCCTGCCGCCGCGCGATTTCCCGTGCGACGGCCGGTGGCGCCGTGCCGAGGTCGAAGCCCGGGCGCGTCGACGCGCACACGTGCGCGTAGTCGAACAGTTTGCGCCAGTCGCGCCACGTGTCGAGCCGCACCAGCTGGTCGGCGCCGATCAGCAGCGACAGCGAAGCGTCGGGGCCGATCCGCTCGCGCCAGCGCGCGAGCGTCTCGACCGTATAGGTCGGCCCCGCGTGCTCGATCTCGTCGGTCGCGACGGTGATCGTCACGCCGGGCAGGGACAGCGAGCCGGCAGCGGCGCGCGTCATCGCGAGCCGATGCTCGGCGGCCGACACGTCGCGCTTCTGGTAAGGCTGCCCGGCGGGCAGCAGCACGAGGTCGGTCAGGCCGAGCACGTCGGCGAACCGGCGCGCGAGCGCGAGGTGGCCGTCGTGGATCGGATCGAACGTGCCGCCCAGCAGGCCGATGCGACGTAACGGCGGGCGCGGCTGCGGGGCGGGGCGGGTGGTGGTGTCCAGAAAAACGTGTCCTGTTCTTGGGGCGGCGGGGCGCGGCGGGCTCAGACCCAGTCGCGCGGCACGAGGAACTCGCTCAGGCGTGCTTCAGGCGAGCCCGGCTCGGGCTGCCAGTTGTAGCGCCAGTTCGCGACCGGCGGCATCGACATCAGGATCGATTCGGTCCGGCCGCCGCTTTGCAGGCCGAACAGCGTGCCGCGGTCGAACACCAGGTTGAATTCCACGTAGCGGCCGCGCCGGTAAGCCTGGAAGTCGCGTTCACGCTCGCCGTACGGCAGCGCGACCCGGCGTTCGACGATCGGCAGGTACGCGTTCAGAAACGCGTCGCCGACGCGCTGCATCATCTCGAACGAGCGTTCGAATCCGGGTTCGGAGAAGTCGTCGAAGAAGATCCCGCCGATGCCGCGCGTCTCGTTGCGGTGCTTCAGGAAGAAATACTCGTCGCACCACGCCTTGAAACGCGGATAGAGCTCGGCACCGAACGGGTCGAGCGCGTCCTTGCAGGTCTGGTGGAAATGCCGCGCGTCGTCCTCGAACGGATAAACCGGTGTCAGATCCATCCCGCCGCCGAACCAGAAGATCGGCGCCTCGCCGGGCTTCGTCGCGATCAGCATCCGCACGTTCATGTGCACCGTCGGGCAGTACGGGTTGCGCGGGTGCAGCACGAGCGACACGCCGAGCGCCTCGAAGCCGCGGCCGGCCAGCTGCGGGCGCGCGGCGCTCGCCGACGGCGGCAGCGCGTCGCCCGCGACGTCGGAAAAACCGATCCCCGCGCGCTCGAACACGCGGCCGCCCTCGAGAATCCGCGTGCAGCCGCCGCCGCGCAGGCGCTCTTCCGGCCCGCGCTGCCACGCATCGGTCGCGAGCGGCGTGCCGTCGAGCGCGCCGAGCGCGTCGGCGATGCGTGTCTGCAGGCCCTGGAGGTACGTGCGCACGCGCGTCACGTCGTAGGTCGAATCGGTCATGTCTGAACTGGGTGCCTCCGCGCGAAGCGGGGGCCGTAAAAAAGGCATCTGCCGGGCATTCTATCGAACCCCGGCAGAGGAGGCCGCCGCTTGTGACGGCAAGGCGGCGGTCAGGGCGTCACGCGTTCTTGCGGTTCAGCGCGCGGAAGCCGATGTCGCGGCGGTACTGCATGCCTTCGAAATTGATCTGATTGATCGTGTCGTACGCATGCTGCTGGGCTTCGCGCACCGAATCGGCGAGACCGACCACGCACAGCACGCGGCCGCCCGACGTGACGAGCTTGTCGCCTTCGGCGAGCGTCGTGCCCGCATGGAACGTCACGGCCTGTTCGGTCTCGGCCGGGATCCCGTTGATGCGGTCGCCCTTGCGCGGCGCGTCCGGATAACCGTGCGCGGCCAGCACGACGCCGAGCGCGGTGCGGCGGTCCCAGTCGAGCTCGACCGTGTCGAGCGTGCCTGCGATCGCCTGTTCGACGACCTTCGAGAAATCGCTCTTCAGGCGCGCCATGATCGGCTGCGTCTCGGGGTCGCCCATCCGGCAGTTGAACTCGAGCGTGCGCGGATTACCTTCCTTGTCGATCATCAGGCCCGCATACAGGAAGCCCGTGAAGCGGATGCCGTCCTTCTCCATCCCGCGCACCGTCGGCATGATGATTTCGCGCATCACGCGTGCGTGCATCTGGGGCGTGACGATCGGCGCGGGCGAGTAGGCGCCCATGCCGCCCGTGTTCGGGCCGCGGTCCTCGTCGAGCAGGCGCTTGTGGTCCTGGCTCGAGGCCAGCGCCAGCGCGTGCTTGCCGTCGACCATCACGATGAAGCTTGCTTCCTCGCCGTCGAGGAATTCCTCGATCACGACGCGCGCGCCGGCGTCGCCGAGCTTGTTGCCCGACAGCATCATGTCGACGGCTTCGTGTGCTTCTTCCAGCGACATCGCGACGACGACACCCTTGCCGGCCGCCAGGCCGTCGGCCTTCACGACGATCGGCGCACCCTTCGCGTCGATGTACGCGTGCGCGGCGGCGGCGTCGGAGAAGGTTTCGTAGTCGGCGGTCGGGATGCCGTGGCGCTTCATGAACGCCTTCGCGAAATCCTTCGAGCTTTCGAGCTGCGCGGCTTCGCGGGTCGGGCCGAACACCTTCAGGCCGCGCGCGCGGAACAGGTTGACGATGCCGGCCGCGAGCGGCGCTTCCGGCCCGACGAGCGTGAACGCGACGCCTTCGCGTTCCGCGAAATCGGCGAGTTCGTCGAGCGCCGTGATGTCGACGTTCTTCAGACGCTCGTCCTGCGCCGTGCCGCCATTGCCGGGCGCGACGTAGACCATCTGGACACGCGGCGACTGCGCGAGCTTCCACGCCAGCGCATGTTCGCGGCCGCCGGAACCGACGACGAGTAGTTTCATGGGATTCCCCGCAGACTAGAAAACAGGGCGGCCGGCACGCTCAGGCGCGCCGGCCGCGAAATCGGTCGGGCCGCCGCCGCAACGATGCGCACGGCGGCCGGCATCTCATTACTCGACGATGACGGCGTTCGTATACACCTCCTGCACGTCGTCGAGGTTCTCGAGCGCGTCCAGGAGCTTCTGCATCTTCGCCGCATCGTCGCCGGTGAATTCGACTTCGTTCTGCGGCTTCATCGTCACTTCGGCGAGTTCGGCCTTGAAGCCCGCGGCTTCGAGCGCGTCCTTCACCGCCGAGAAGGCCTGCCAGTCGCACAGCACTTCGATCGAGCCGTCGTCGTTCGTGCTGACGTCGTCCGCGCCGGCTTCGAGCGCCGCTTCCATCAGCGCGTCTTCCGACGTGCCGGGCGCGAACAGGAACTGGCCGACGTGATCGAACATGAACGCGACCGAACCGTCGGTGCCCATGTTGCCGCCGAATTTCGAGAATGCGTGACGGACTTCCGCGACCGTGCGGGTGCGGTTGTCGGTCAGCGTGTCGACGATGATCGCCGCGCCGCTGATGCCGTAGCCTTCGTAACGGATTTCTTCGTAGTTCGCGCCGTCCGCGCCGCCGACGCCGCGGTCGATCGCGCGCTTGACGTTGTCTTTCGGCATGTTCGCGTCGGCTGCCTTGTCGACGGCGAGACGCAGACGCGGGTTCGAGCTGGCGTCGCCGCCGCCGAGGCGGGCCGCGACCTGGATTTCCTTGATCAGGCGGGTCCAGATCTTGCCGCGCTTCGCGTCGGCCGCTGCCTTCTTATGCTTGATGTTGGCCCATTTCGAATGACCAGCCATACCTTTCTCCGTGCCCGGGCGCGCTGCGCGGGCGATTGTGCCAATGTGTCGTTGAATCGGCGGCCGTCTGGGCGGGCATGGTGCCGCGGGGCCGCGCGTGTCGAGTGGAACGTGATTTTATCACGCGGCGACCGTCGCTTCGGGGCCGCCGTGCATGGCCGAACGGCCGGGAGGACCGCTCGGCGCGCCGTGCCGCGCGCCCCGGCGCCGCCGTGCGTCAGTTCTTGGTGCCGAACAGGCGGTCGCCCGCGTCGCCCAGGCCCGGCACGATGTATGCGTGCTCGTTCAGGTGCGAGTCGAGCGACGCGACGAACAGCTTCACGTCCGGGTGCGCGTCCTGGAACACCTGCACGCCCTCGGGCGCGGCGACCAGTGCGACGAACATGATGTTCGCGGCCGGCACGTTGCGGCGCTTGAGCACGTCGACCGCGTGCACGGCCGAATAGCCGGTCGCGACCATCGGGTCGCACAGGATGAAGATGCGATCCTCGAGGTCGGGCAGGCGCACCAGGTATTCGACCGGGCGGTGATCCTCGGCGCGGTAGACGCCGATGTGGCCGACGCGCGCGGACGGTACCAGGTCGAGCAGGCCGTCCGACATCCCGATGCCGGCGCGCAGCACGGGCACGATCGCGAGCTTCTTGCCCGCGATCACCGGCGCGTCGACCGCCACGAGCGGGGTTTCGACCCGCTTGGTCGTGATCGGGAGGTTACGGGTGATCTCGTAGCCCATCAGCAGCGTGATCTCGCGCAGCAGTTCGCGGAACGTGCGCGTCGACGTGTCCTTGTCGCGCATGTGGGTCAGCTTGTGCTGGATCAGCGGGTGATCAGTGATGAAGAGATTCGGGAAACGGCTGTCCTGTTTCATGACGGGGCGCCTTGGCGGCAAAAGGGGATCGGGGGCGGCGATGGCGCGAGGCCGGCCGCCGCTTATGGCCGCAATTTTACCAAGGCGCGCCACGTGATCCGGATATTATCGACGTCTCACGACAATCCGCGCGCCGTGTTCGCCCGTTTCCGACCGCTCGCCCGTCCGGCGATGCGGGCGGCTGAGCCGGCGCGCGTCGCCATAAGGGAATCGACGATGGATCTCGGCATCGCAGGAAAGACCGCGCTCGTGTGCGCGGCGAGCAAGGGGCTCGGGCGCGGCTGCGCGGAAGCGCTGGCCGCCGAGGGCGTGAATCTCGTGATCGTCGCGCGCACGCGCGACACGCTGGAGGAAACCGCGGAGGAGATCCGCGCCGAGTCGAACGTGTCGGTCACCGCCGTCGCCTGCGACATCACGACGCCCGACGGCCGCGCGGCCGCGCTCGCCGCCTGCCCGCAGCCGGACATTCTTGTGACGAATGCCGGCGGCCCGCCGCCCGGTGACTTCCGTGATTTCTCGCACGACGACTGGATCCGCGCGCTGGAGTCGAACATGCTGACGCCGATCGAGCTGATCCGCGCGACCGTGGACGGGATGATCGGGCGCGGTTTCGGCCGGATCGTCAACATCACGAGTTCGGCCGTGAAGGCGCCGATCGACGTGCTCGCGCTGTCGAACGGCGCGCGCTCGGGGCTGACCGGCTTCGTCGCGGGGCTGTCGCGCAAGGTCGCGGGGCAGGGCGTGACGATCAACAATCTGCTGCCCGGGCTGTTCGACACCGACCGGATCGCGACGACGCTCGCCGCGTCGGCGAAGGCGCAGGGCGTGACGGTCGACGAGATGCGCGCGCGGCGCGCGAAGGAAATCCCGGCCGGGCGCCTCGGCACGCGTGCCGAATTCGGCGCGGCGTGCGCGTTCCTCTGCAGCGTCCACGCCGGCTACATCACCGGGCAGAACTGGCTGCTCGACGGCGGCGCGTATCCGGGTACGTTCTGACGCGCGCACCGCCATTCACGCATACGACAACAATCGACCCACGAAGGAAACGGAGATGAGCAAACCCCGCATCGCATTGATCGCACACGACGCGAAGAAGGACGAGATCGTCGCGCTCGCGGGCCAGTACCGCGAGACGCTCGCGCAATGCAGGCTGGTCGGAACGGGCACGACGGGCGGCCGCATCGCCGCCGCGCACGGGCTCGAGGTCGAGCGCAAGCTGTCGGGGCCGCTCGGCGGCGACCTGCAGATCGGTGCGGAACTGGCCGAAGGCCGCGTCGACATCGTCGTGTTCCTGCGTGACCCGATGACCGCGCAGCCGCACGATCCGGACATCACCGCGCTGGTGCGTGCGTGCGACGTGCACGACGTGCCGGTCGCGACGAACGTGGCGACCGCGCGGATGCTGCTCGACGACCTGGCGCGGAACATGCAGGACGTCTGCTAGGCGCCCGCCGGCCTGATTGCCCTTGCTGGCGGCAGGGCCATGCACGCCCGGCGGTGACGCGCGAGAATCGGGCGTCGCGACGCGCACCGCCGCCGGTCCTGTACCGATCGGCACCGGCTGGCGTCGGCGGCCCGAATATCCCCTGACCGATTCAGAAACGAGGAGCGAAACGATGCCGAAAGCAATCCGATACGACCAGCCGGGCGGCCCGGACGTGATGAAGTGGGTCGATGTCGAGGTCGGCGAACCGAAGGCGGGCGAAGTCCGCATCCGCCAGCATGCGGTCGGGCTCAACTACATCGACGTGTATTTCCGCACCGGCCTTTACCCGCAGCCGCTGCCCGGCGGCCTCGGGATGGAGGCGGCGGGCGAGGTGACGGCCGTCGGCGACGGCGTGACCGCGCTCAAGGCGGGCGACCGCGTCGCCTACGTCGGGCAGCCGCCGGGCGCGTATGCGCAGGAGCGCGTGATGCCGGCCGAGCGGCTCGTGAAGCTGCCCGACGGGATCAGCTATGACGACGCGGCATCGGTGATGCTGCAGGGGCTGACCGCGCACTACCTGCTGCGCCGCACGTACCCGGTGAAGGCCGGTGACACGATCCTGATCCACGCGGCGGCCGGCGGTGTCGGCCTGCTTGCGTGCCAGTGGGCGAAGGCGCTCGGCGCGACCGTGATCGGAACGGTCGGCTCCGACGAGAAGGCCGCGCTCGCGAAGGCGCACGGTTGCGATCATCCGATCGTCTATACGCGCGAGAACTTCACGCAACGCGTGAAGGAGATCACGAACGGCGCGGGCGTGCCGGTCGTCTACGACTCGATCGGCAAGGACACCTACATCGGCTCGCTCGACTGCCTCGCGCCGCTCGGGCTGTTCGTCAGCTTCGGCAATGCGTCGGGCCCGCTGCCGCCGATCGACTCGAAGGAGTTCGCGTCGCGCGGCTCGCTGTTCTTCACGCGGCCGACGCTGTTCTCGTACATCGCGAAGCGTGCGGATCTCGAATCCGCGGCCGCCGAGCTGTTTGACGTGATCCTGTCGGGCAAGGTGAAGACGAGCATCAACCAGCGCTATCCGCTCGCGGAAGTCGGCCGCGCGCATGAAGATCTCGAAGCGCGCAAGACCACCGGCTCGACGATCCTCGTTCCCTGACGCATCCCTTCGTGCCGACACCACGCCGGCACGCATCCTGACGGGCGGCGCTGGCCGCCGCCCGTCCCGTCCTCATCCCGGCCGCGGTTTCCCACCGCACGCGTTTACGCGTTTTTTATACCGGCCCGATGACCTTTGACCCGCCCTTTACGTGCGTTCCCATAAGGTTCTAGTCGTCTGACTTCGACGACGGAGAACACAAAAATGGATGGGGTATTTATCGGCGCCCTGGTGCTTTTCACTGCGCTGATCCTCGGTTTGATTGCCGGTTGCGAGAAGCTCGTGCAATACGGTCGCGGGGGGCGAGCATGACCTGGATGCTTTGGCTGGCGGGCGCCTCGACGGCCCTGCTGTTCGCGTATCTCGTCTTTGCGCTGCTGCGCGCGGAGGACATCGAATGAACGCGAACAACCTGTTGCAATCGCTGCTGTACATCGTCGTGCTGCTGGCGGCGGCCGTTCCGGTCTCCCGCTACCTGACGGCGGTGATGGATGGCAGTTCGCGCGTCGTGCGCGTGTTCGGGCCGCTCGAACGCGTGCTGTACCGCATCGCCGGCGTCGACGCCGGCACCGAAATGAACTGGAAGCAGTACGCGGTCGCCACGATCGCATTCAACGCGCTCGGCGCGCTGTTCCTGTACGGCCTGCTGCGCCTGCAGGGCTTCCTGCCCGGCAACCCGCAGCAATTCGGCGCGATGACGGTCGACGGCGCGTTCAACACGGCCATCAGCTTCGTCACCAACACCAACTGGCAGGACTACACGCCCGAGCAGACCGTCAGCTATCTGGCGCAGATGCTCGGCTTCACCGTGCAGAACTTCCTGTCGGCGGCAACGGGCATCGTCGTCGTGATCGCGCTGATCCGCGGCTTCGCACGTCATACCGCACAGACGATCGGCAACTTCTGGGTCGACCTCACGCGCGTGACGATGTACGTGCTCGTGCCGATGTCGATGATCGTCGCCGCGCTGCTGATGAGTCAGGGCGTGATCCAGAACATGAAGGCTTACCAGGACGTGCCGGTGCTGCAGGCGAGCACCTACGCGGCGCCGAAGCTCGACGCGCAGGGCAACCCGGTGAAGGACGACAAGGGCAACCCGGTGACGGTGCCGACCCCGCTCACGAAACAGACGCTCGCGATGGGCCCGGTCGCGTCGCAGGAAGCGATCAAGATGCTCGGCACCAATGGTGGCGGCTTCTTCAACGCGAACTCCGCGCACCCGTACGAGAACCCGACGCCGTTCGCGAACTTCCTGCAGATCTTCTCGATCCTGATCATCCCGGCCGCGCTGGCCCTGGTGTTCGGCCGGATGATCGGCGACCGCCGGCAGGGCATCGCGGTGCTCGCGGCGATGACGGTCGCGTTCGCGATCGCGATCGGCGTCGAGGTGAGCGCCGAGCAGGCCGGCAACCCGACGCTCGCCGCGCTGCACGTCGACCAGTCGACGAGCGCGCTCCAGCCGGGCGGCAACATGGAAGGCAAGGAAACGCGCTTCGGCATCGCGCAGACCGGCATTTTCACGGTCGCGACGACGGCCGCGTCGTGCGGCGCGGTCGACACGATGCACGATTCGCTGACGCCGCTCGGCGGTCTCGTGCCGATGCTGCTGATGCAGCTCGGCGAGGTGATCTACGGCGGTGTCGGTTCCGGCCTCTACGGGATGCTCGTGTTCGCGCTGCTCGCGGTGTTCGTCGCCGGCCTGATGATCGGCCGCACGCCGGAATACGTCGGCAAGAAGATCGAGTCGTACGAGATGAAGATGGTGTCGATCGTCGTGTTGCTCACACCGCTGCTGGTGCTGGTCGGCACGTCGATCGCCGTGCTCGCCGATGCGGGCAAGGCCGGCATCGCGAACCCGGGCCCGCACGGCTTCTCGGAAATCCTGTACGCGTTCAGCTCGGCCGCGAACAACAACGGCAGCGCGTTCGCGGGCCTGACGGTCGGCACGCCCTTCTACAACTGGACGACCGCGATCGCGATGTGGTTCGGCCGCTTCGGCACGATCGTGCCGGTGCTGGCGATCGCCGGCTCGCTGGCCGCGAAGAAGCGCATCGCGGTGACGAGCGGCACGCTGCCGACGCACGGCCCGCTGTTCGTCGTGCTGCTGCTCGGCACCGTGATGCTGGTGGGCGCGCTGACCTACGTGCCGGCGCTCGCGCTCGGCCCGGGCGTCGAGCATCTGATGATGTGGCTGGGCGCGTGATGCGCGCGCGCATGGCGACACCTTGCAAAGACTGAAGAGATTGAAGAGATCGCAATGACTCAACATTCCGCAACACGGTCCATGTTCGATCCGGCGCTGCTGCGCCCGGCGATCGTGGATTCGTTCAAGAAACTCACGCCGCGCACGCAGTTCCGCAACCCGGTGATGTTCTGCGTGTACGTCGGCAGCATCCTGACCACGATCCTGTGGATCGCGGCGCTCGCCGGCCAGGCCGAGGCGCCGGCGGGCTTCATCCTCGCGATCGCGCTGTGGCTGTGGTTCACGGTGCTGTTCGCAAACTTCGCCGAAGCGCTCGCAGAAGGGCGCTCGAAGGCGCAGGCCGCATCGCTGCGCAGCGCGAAGAAGGACGTGATGGCGAAGAAGCTCAACGAGCCGCATCCGAAGTCGCCGATCCGCATCACGACCGCGTCCGACCTGCGTCGTGGCGACGTCGTGCTGGTCGAGGCCGGCGACGTGATCCCGGCCGACGGCGAAGTCGTCGAGGGCGTCGCATCGGTCGACGAATCGGCGATCACCGGCGAATCCGCGCCGGTGATCCGCGAATCGGGCGGCGACTTCTCGTCGGTGACGGGCGGCACGCGCGTGCTGTCCGACTGGATCGTCGTGAAGGTCACCGCGAACCCCGGCGAGGCGTTCCTCGACCGGATGATCGCGATGGTCGAAGGCGCGAAGCGCAAGAAGACGCCGAACGAGGTCGCGCTGACGATCCTGCTCGTCGCGCTGACGATCGTGATGCTGCTCGCGACCGCGACGCTGCTGCCGTTCTCGATGTTCTCGGTCGACGCGATGAAGGCCGGCCACGTCGTGACGATCACCGCGCTCGTCGCGCTGCTCGTGTGTCTGATCCCGACGACGATCGGCGGGCTGCTGTCGGCGATCGGCGTGGCCGGGATGAGCCGGATGATGCAGGCGAACGTGATCGCGACGTCGGGCCGCGCGGTCGAAGCGGCCGGCGACGTCGACGTGCTGCTGCTCGACAAGACCGGCACGATCACGCTCGGCAACCGCCAGGCGTCGATGTTCGTGCCCGCGCCGGGCGTGACCGAGGAAGCGCTGGCCGACGCCGCGCAGCTGTCGTCGCTCGCCGACGAAACGCCGGAGGGCCGCAGCATCGTCGTGCTCGCGAAGGAACGCTTCAACATCCGCCAGCGCGACATGGTGCAACTGCATGCGACGTTCCTCGGCTTCTCCGCGCAGACGCGGATGAGCGGCGTCGATCTGCCCGGTCGTGAGATCCGCAAGGGCGCGGCCGATGCGATTCGCCGCTACGTCGAAACGCACGGCAGCCGCTTTCCGGAAGAAGTGCGCCGCGCGGTCGACGACGTCGCGCGCCGCGGCAGCACGCCGCTCGTCGTGGCCGACCTGCACGACGGCGTGGCGCGTGTGCTCGGCGTGATCGAGCTGAAGGACATCGTGAAGGGCGGCATCAAGGAGCGCTTCGCGGAACTGCGCAAGATGGGCATCAAGACCGTGATGGTGACGGGCGACAACCGGCTCACCGCCGCGGCGATCGCGGCGGAAGCGGGCGTCGACGACTTCCTCGCGGAAGCGACGCCGGAAACCAAGCTCGCGACGATCCGCGAGCACCAGGCGGCGGGGCGCCTCGTCGCGATGACGGGCGACGGCACCAACGACGCACCGGCGCTCGCGCAGGCCGACGTGGCGGTCGCGATGAACACCGGCACGCAGGCGGCGAAGGAAGCCGGCAACATGGTCGACCTCGACTCGAACCCGACGAAGCTGATCGAGATCGTCGAGATCGGCAAGCAGATGCTGATGACGCGCGGCTCGCTGACCACGTTCTCGATCGCGAACGACATCGCGAAGTATTTCGCGATCATCCCGGCCGCGTTCGTGACGACGTACCCGCAACTGCGCGTGCTCGACATCATGCACCTGACGTCGCCGGCGTCGGCGATCCTGTCGGCGGTGATCTTCAACGCGCTGATCATCGTCGCGCTGATCCCGCTGGCGCTGAAGGGCGTGACGTACCGTCCGCTCGGTGCGGCATCGCTCCTGCGCCGCAACCTGCTGGTGTACGGCCTCGGCGGCGTGCTGCTGCCGTTCCCGTTCATCAAGCTGATCGACATGACGCTCGCGGCACTGGGCTGGGCCTGAGCCGGCCATATTTGAAGGAAACATCATGAAAACGTTGATTCGTCCGCTCGTCGTGATCTTTGTCGTGCTGGCTGCGGTGACGGGTCTCGCCTATCCGGCCGTGATGACCGTGTTCGGCCAGGCCGTGTTCCCGTCGCAGGCGAACGGCAGCCTGATCGAGAAGGACGGCAAGGCAGTCGGCTCCGCGCTGATCGGCCAGCAGTTCGATGCACCGAAGTACTTCTGGGGCCGGCTGTCGGCCACGTCGCCGATGCCGTACAACGCGACCGGCTCCGGCGGCTCGAACCTCGGCCCGCTGAACCCGTCGCTCGCCGATCAGGTGAAGGCGCGCATCGCCGCGCTGCGCGACGCGGGCACCGACATGTCGAAGCCCGTGCCCGTCGACCTCGTGACGGCGTCGGCGAGCGGCCTCGATCCGGAGATCACGCCGGCCGCCGCCGCGTACCAGGTCGAGCGCGTCGCGAAGGCGCGCAACCTGACGGCCGATGCGGTTGCGCAACTCGTCGCCGCGAACACGACGGGCCGCCAGTTCGGCGTGCTCGGCGAGCCGCGCGTGAACGTGCTGAAGCTGAATCTCGCGCTCGACGCGGCCCAGGCCGCGCACTGAGCGTATGCGACGGCCTGCGTCCGGTGCGGCCCGATCCGCGCCGGACGCGCTTTTCCGACGGCGCATGCGCCGTCTTTGCCTTTTGCGGCGATTTGGAACAACAATGACGGTACTCGTTCGCTATTCCGCGCTCCGCCTCCCTGACGCATGAACCGCCCCGATCCCGACCAACTCCTCGACAAGCTGCAGCGAGACGAAGAAAAGCAGCGGCGCGGCCAGCTCAAGATCTTCTTCGGTGCGTCCGCCGGCGTCGGCAAGACCTACGCGATGCTGCAGGCCGCGCGCCAGCGGCTGCAGGATGGTGTCGACGTCGTCGTCGGCATCGTCGAGACCCACGGCCGCAGCGAGACCGCCGCGCTGCTCGACGGCCTCGACGTGCTGCCGCTCGCGCGCATCGAATATCGCGGCCGCACGCTCGCCGAATTCGATCTCGACGGCGCGCTCGCGCGTGCGCCGCAACTGATCCTCGTCGACGAACTCGCGCATTCGAACGTGCAGGGCGCGCGTCACCTGAAGCGCTGGCAGGACGTCTACGAACTGCTCGACGCGGGCATCGACGTGTACACCACCGTCAACGTCCAGCATCTCGAAAGCCTGAACGACGTGGTCGGCGCGATCACCGGCATCCGCGTGTGGGAAACCGTGCCAGACCGCGTGTTCGACGCGGCCGACGAGGTCACGCTGGTCGACCTGCCGGCCGAGGAACTGCTCGCGCGGATGCGCGACGGCAAGGTGTATCTCGCGCAGCAGGCCGAGCGCGCGGTGCGCAATTTCTTCCGCAAGGGCAACCTGATCGCGCTGCGCGAACTGGCGCTACGGCGCACGGCTGACCGTGTCGACGCGCAGATGCGCGAATACCGCGCCGACCGTTCGATTCAGCGCATCTGGCAGGCGCGCGAGCGGCTGCTCGTGTGCGTCGGGCCCGGCCCCGAGGCGCCGACGCTCGTGCGCGCGGCCGCGCGGCTCGCCGCGAGCCTGAAGGCCGACTGGATCGCCGTCTACGTGGAGACGCCGCGCCTGCAGCGGCTGCCCGACGCGCGGCGGCAGCGCACGCTCGACGCGCTGAAGCTGGCGGTCGAGCTCGGCGCGGAGACGGCCACGCTCGCCGGCGACGACGCGGTGGCCGCGCTGATCGGCTATGCGAAGGTGCGCAACGTGTCGAAGCTCGTCGCGGGCGGCTCGCCGAAGGTCGGGCTCGCGCGCCGCTTCGCGCGGCCATTCGGCGAAAAGCTCGCCGAGCGCGCGGGCGACGTCGACCTGATGCTGATCCGCGCGTCGGCGAGCGACGAAGTGAGCGCGGCGCCGCTCGACGCGCGCGCACGCGACTGGCGCGACGCGTTCGCGCAATTCGGCATGCGGCGTTCGCCGCCGCGTCACTACCTGTACGCGGCCGCGATCTGCGCGGCGATCACCGGCGTCGCGAGCATCGTGTCCGAGCGGCTCGACCTGACGAACCTCGTGATGCTGTACCTGCTCGGCGTCGTGTTCTCAGCCGTGCGGCTCGGGCGTGGCCCCGGCGTGCTGCAGTCGTTCCTGTCGGTCGCCGCGTTCGATTTCTTCTTCGTGCCGCCGCGCATGTCGTTCTCGGTCAGCGACACGCAGTACCTGCTGACCTTCTTCGGGATGCTGCTGACGTCGCTCGTGATCAGCCACCTGACGTCGACGCTGACGCGCCAGGCGAGCATCGCGCAGCGCCGCGAGCGCCGCACCGGCGCGATCTACGCGATGGCGCGCGAGCTCGGCGCGGCGTTGACGACCGAGCAGATCGTCGAGATCGGCAGCCGCCACGTGGGCGAGGTGTTCCGCGCGCGCGTGGCGTTCCTGCTCCCCGACAGCGCGGACAAGGTGCGGCAGAAGATCGAGGAGCCCGATGCGGCCGTCACGCTGACGGGCGCCGATCTCGACAGCGACGTCGGCCAGTGGGTGTACGACCAGCAGAAGCCGGCCGGCCGCGGCACCGACACGCTGCCCGCGACCGTCGCGCTATACCTGCCGCTGAAGGCACCGATGCGCACGCGCGGCGTGCTCGCGGTCGCGTCGCGCGACCCGCGGGAGCTCGAGGTGCCCGAGCAGCTGCGGATGCTCGACGCGTTCGCCGCGCAGATCGCGCTCGCGCTCGAGCGCGTGCACTACGTCGAGATCGCGCGCGACGCGCTCGTCAACATGGAGTCCGAGCGGCTGCGCAACTCGCTGCTGTCGGCGATCTCGCACGACCTGCGCACGCCGCTCACGACGATCGTCGGCTTCTCGTCGATGCTCGCGAACGGGCGCGCGGCCGCGCAGGGCGGCGACGCGGCGGCAGCCGAACGTTTCGCGCAGCGCGAGGGCGAACTCGTCGACGCGATCCACGACGAGGCGCTGCGGATGACGGGCATCGTCACGAACCTGCTCGACATGGCGCGGCTGCAGGCCGGCAGCCTGCAGCTCAAGCGCCAGTGGTCGCTGCTCGAGGAAACCGTCGGCGCCGCGCTCGCCGCGTGCAAGCGCGTGCTCGCGCGGCATCCCGTGCGCGTGTCGCTGCCGGCCGACCTGCCGCTCCTGCAGATGGACGCGGTGCTGATGGAGCGGCTGTTCACCAACCTGTTCGAGAACGCGGCGAAGTACACGCCGCCCGATACGTCGATCGACATCGGCGCCGAGCGCCTGACCGACGACGGCCAGCCGTTCGTGCGCGTGCACGTCGACGATCACGGCCCGGGCCTGCCGGCCGGCATGGAAACGCGGATCTTCGACAAGTTCACGCGCGGCGAGAAGGAGTCGGCGACGCCGGGCATCGGGCTCGGCCTCGCGATCTGCCGCGCGATCGTCGAGGCGCATGGCGGTAAAATCGGCGCGCTCAACCGTACCGCGCCCGACGGCCGCGTGACGGGCGCGCGCTTCTGGTTCACGCTGCCGGTCGACACGCCGCCGGCCGTGCCTGCCGTACCCGACGACGAAATCGACGTGCCCGCCGCATCGTCCCCCTCCGAGCCATTGCCAGACCATGAGTGAACCGAGCCTGACCGTCGTCCTGATCGAGGACGAGAAACAGATCCGCCGCTTCGTGCGCGCCGCGCTCGAAGAGGAGGACATCGCCGTGTTCGAGGCAGAGACGGGCAAGCAGGGGCTGATCGACGCGGCGACCCGCAAGCCCGATCTCGTGATCGTCGATCTCGGCCTGCCCGACGCCGATGGCCTCGACGTGATCCGCGAGCTGCGCGGCTGGTCCGAGGTGCCGGTGATCGTGCTGTCCGCGCGCACGCAGGAGGAGGAGAAGGTCGCCGCGCTCGACGCGGGCGCAGATGACTACCTGACCAAGCCGTTCGGCGTGTCCGAGCTGCGCGCGCGGATCCGTGCGCAACTGCGCCGGCGCAACCAGGGCGGTGCGAACGAATCGCCGAAGGTGGCCTTCGGCGGCGTGACCGTCGATCTCGCGCTGCGCCAGGTGTGGCGCGACGGCGAGATCGTGCACCTGACGCCGCTCGAATACCGGCTGCTCGCGACGCTCGTGCGGCATGCGGGGCGCGTGCTCACGCACCGTCAACTGTTGCGCGACGTATGGGGGCCGTCGCACGTCGAGAGCCATCACTATCTGCGGATCTACATGGCGCATCTGCGCCAGAAGCTCGAGCGCGATCCCGCGCAGCCCGAGCACATCATTACCGAAACGGGCGTCGGCTACCGGCTCGTCGGCGCTGCGTGACGTCCGCGGCACGCCGCGCGATGCGGCCCGAATGCAAGGCCGCACGCCGGCGAAGTTGCATCGGCGCGACATTGCGGCCGCATGCGCCGGCCGCGCACACCGGCCACGGTTTCCCCGCTATGCTGATCGTTCCGCGAACGAAACCGAGGAGGGTGCCATGTCCGTCCGTCTCGTCGTCATCAGTGCGCTGGTGCTTGCCGCGCCCGGCGCGTTCGCGCAGCCGCTGCCGCCCGGGCAGCAGCCTTCGGCCCCGCAGCAGGCGCTTGCCAATCCCGCGTCAGTCAATTGCGAAAAGCTCGGCGGCCGCCACGTGATCCGCAACCTGCCGAGCGGGCAGGTCGGCATGTGCGTGTTCAAGGACGGCCGCGTGTGCGACGAATGGGCGTTGTATCGCGACGACCGCTGCATCGGCGGTGGCAGCGCCAAGCGCGTGTCGAACTGAGACCGGGACGGCAGGGCGGGCGTGGCCGCGCCATGCGCCGGCCCGCCCCCGTTCGCGCCCCGGGGCCGCTGCATCCGGCATGCCCGTAAGCGTCTTGTTATACTCGGCGCCGCCCGGGGACGGCCCCGGGTCATTCGCTTCAACGGGGACGGCCCCATCCGATCCGGAGTACGTCGAGATGGCGTGGGTATTGTTGTTGATTGCCGGTTTGCTGGAAGTGGCCTGGGCGGCCGGCATGAAATCGTCCGAGGGCTTCACGAAGCTCGGACCGTCGGTGTTTACGATCGTGACGGCGCTCGCCAGCTTCGGGCTGCTCGCGGTCGCGATGCGCCAGTTGCCGCTCGGCACTGCGTATGCGGTGTGGACGGGCATCGGCGCGGTCGGCGCGTTCGTGTTCGGGATCGTGATGATGGGCGAGGCGCTCACCGCCGCCCGCGTCGCGAGCGCGTCGCTGATCGTGCTCGGGCTGGTCGGCCTGAAGCTGTCGTCGGCTGCCTGACGCCGACGCGCCGGGCGCCGGCCGGCGTGCGCGCCCGGCCGTGACGCACTGCGGAATTGCGGCGGCCCTCCTGCCAGCCTGTCTATAATGGAACGCATTCGGGCCTGAATGTCGCCGTGCCGCTCGCGGCACGCGGCGCCGGTCGCCACGCGCCGCGCGGCCGGTCGTACCGACTCGATCCGATCAATCGGCAAAGCGCACGGAAAAGTGCAAGGGGAGGCCCATGATCGAAGCCATTTCGCTCGGCGCGGGGCTCGCGTGGGCGAGCGGGCTGCGCCTTTACCTGACGGTGCTGATCGCCGGCGTGCTCGCGCGGGTCGGTTGGCTCCATCTGCCGGACACGCTCGCGGTCCTGATGTCGCCGTGGGTCATCGGCGCCGCCGCCGTACTCGCCGTCACCGAATTCCTTGCCGACAAGATTCCCGCGTTCGATTCGCTGTGGGACGCGGTGCACACCTTCATCCGCATTCCGGCCGGCGCGGTGCTGGCCGCTGGTGCGCTCGGCCATGCCGACCCGACCGTGCTCGCGGTCGCCGGACTGGCCGGCGGTTCGCTCGCCGGTGCCGCCCACGTCGCGAAGGCCGGCACGCGCGCGCTGATTAACCTGTCTCCCGAGCCGATCTCGAACTGGGTCGCGTCGTCCACCGAGGACGGCCTCGTGTTCGGCGGCCTCGCACTCGCGTTCTTCGTTCCGCTCGCGTTCCTCGTCCTGCTCGCGGCGTTCATCGCGGCGTCGGCTTGGGCGCTGCCGCGTCTGTGGCGCGGCGTGTCGGGCGGCTTTCGCGGGATGGCGAACCACATGGTGTCGCGGCTCAACTCGATCGGGGGCAAGCGCGATTGAAGGCGCCGTCACCCGTCGAGCGGCAGTACGCTGACCCGTCGCCGGCCGGGCGGCCCGGCCATGTCGGCCGATTCGGCTGGCACGACCTGATTCGCCAGGCCGCGCGGATGACCGCGCGCGACTGGCGCGCCGGAGAACTGACGCTGCTCGTGCTGGCGCTGGTGCTCGCGGTCGCCGCGCTGACGAGCGTCGGCTTCCTCGCCGACCGGCTGCGCCAGGGGCTCGAGCGCGATGCGCGCCAGATGCTCGGCGCCGATTTCGTCGTGCGCGCCGACCATCCCGTCGATCCGTCGTTCGACCGCGAGGCGCGCGCACTCGGGCTGCGTACCGCGACGACCGCGATCTTTCCGAGCATGATCGCATCGGCCGCCGGCGGGCAGGCGAGCGACGCGGCGCCGGCGCGTCTCGCGGCCGTGAAGGCCGTGTCGCCCGGGTATCCGCTGCGCGGCGCGGTCGAGATCGTGCCGGCCGGCACGACCGCCGCGCACAAGGCGACCGCGATCCCCGCGCCCGGTACCGTGTGGGCCGATCCCTCGCTGCTCGACGCATTGCATCTGAAGGCGGGGGACACCGTGCGTGTCGGGCTGCGCACGTTCACGGTGGCCGCGTCGATCGCCCGCGAACTCGATCGCGGTTTCTCGTTCGTCAATTTCTCGCCGCGGCTGATGATGCGCGCGGACGAGCTTGCCGCGACGGGGCTCACCGGTTACGGCAGCCGCGTCACGTATCGGCTGCTCGTGGCCGGCGACACACCGGCCGTCGCGCGCTTCGAGGCCTACGCGCACGCGCGCGTCGACGCCGGCAAGCTGCGCGGCGTCGGTCTCGAATCGTTGCAGGAAGGCCAGCCGCAGGTGCGCCAGACGCTCGATCGCGCGCGCCATTTCCTGACGCTCGTCGCGCTCCTCACCGCGCTGCTCGCGGCGGTCGCGATCGCGATGGCCGCGCAGCGCTACATGCGGCGCCATCTGGACGGCTGCGCGACGATGCGCTGCCTCGGCGTGAGCCGCCGCACGCTCGGCGCGCTGTTCGCGCTCGAATTCGCCGGCATCGGCATCGTCTCGGGCGTCGCCGGCGCGGTGCTCGGCTACGCCGGCCACTGGGCGCTCCTCGCGGCGCTCGGCAGCCTGATCGACGTCGTGCTGCCGCCGCCCACGCCTTGGCCTGCGCTCGTCGGGATCGGCGCCGCGCTCGTGCTGCTGCTCGGCTTCGCGCTGCCGCCGCTTGCACCGCTGACCCGCGTGCCGCCGGTGCGCGTGCTGCGGCGTGACTGGGGCGATGCGTCGCGCACGGCCTGGGCCCTGTACGCGCTCGGCGTCGTGCTGTTCGCGGGGCTGCTGATCGTCGCGGCAGGCAACCTGAAGCTCGGGCTGATCGTCGCGGGCGGGTTCGCGGGCGCCTTGGTCGGCTTCTCGCTGATCGCGCGCCTCGCGCTGTACGCGGCGGCGCGCGCGGTGCGCGATGCGCGCGTGGCAGCGGGCGTCGGCTGGCGCTATGCGCTCGCGTCGCTGCACCGGCGCGGCACGGCCAGCGCGCTGCAGATCACCGCGCTCGCGCTGGGCCTGATGTGCCTGCTGCTGATCGCGATCACGCGCAACGACCTCGTCGCCGGCTGGCGGCAGTCGACGCCGCCCGATGCGCCGAACCAGTTCCTGATCGACATCCAGCCCGACCAGCGCGACGACGTCGCGGCATGGCTCGCCGCGCACGGCGTACGCGACGCGGTGCCCGCGCCGATGGTGCGCGGCCGGCTCGTCGCGATCAACGGCAAGCCGGTGAACCCGGACGCGTATCCGTCGGACGAGGCGCGCCGGCTCGTCGACCGCGAGTTCAACCTGTCGTATACGACCGAGCTGCCGTCGGACAACCGGATCGTCGCCGGCGACTGGTTCGGCCGCTCGGCCAGCCCGCAGATCTCGATCGAGGCCGGGCTCGCGAAGATGCTGAACGTGAAGCCGGGCGACACGCTGCGCTTCGACGTGACGGGGCTGACGGTCGATGCGCCGATCACCAGCGTGCGCAAGCTCGACTGGGGCTCGTTCCGCGTCAACTTTTTCGTGCTGATGCCGCCGCCCGTGCTGAAGGATTTCCCGGCCGTCTACCTGACGAGCTTCCACCTGCCGGCCGAGCAGGCGGCGCTGCTCGATCCGCTGATCGCGCGCTATCCGAACCTGACCGCGATCGACGTTGCACCGATCCTCGCTCAGCTGCAGCGGATGATGCTGCAGGTGGTCGGCGCGGTGCAGTTCCTGTTTGCGTTCACGCTCGCGGCGGGTGTGCTCGTGCTGTACACGGCGCTCGCCGGCTCGCGCGACGAGCGCGTGCGCGAGGCTGCGCTGCTGCGCGCGCTCGGCGCGTCGCGCGCGCAAATCAATGCCGTGCAGCGCGCGGAATTCATCGTCGTCGGCGCGCTGGCCGGCGCGCTGGCGTCGGCCGGTGCGATCGCGGTCGGCTGGGTGCTCGCGTCGCGCGTGTTCGACTTCCGGCTCGCCGTCGATCCGTGGCTCGTGCCGGCCGGCATCGCGGCCGGCGTCGCGTGCGCCGGTGCGGCCGGCTGGCTGAGCCTGCATAATGTGTTGCGGCGCCCGGCGCTGCAGTCGCTGCGCGACGCCTGAGCGTCGCCGGCGGCCCCGACTATCCCGTTTCCGATTATCCGTATGACCGATGTGAATGATGAGGCGCCGTCGCAACCGACGGCGTTCGAGCTCGTGGGCGGCGAAGCCCGCGTGCGCGAAATGGTGGACCGCTTTTACGACCTGATGGACCTCGAGCCCGAGTTCGCGGAGATTCGCGCGCTGCATCCGGCGTCGCTCGACGGCTCGCGCGACAAGCTGTTCTGGTTCCTGTGCGGCTGGCTTGGCGGCCCCGATCACTACATCAGCCGGTTCGGGCATCCGCGGCTGCGCGCGCGGCATCTGCCGTTCCCGATCGCGTCGGTCGAGCGCGATCAGTGGCTGCGCTGCATGGCGTGGGCGATGGAGGACATCGGGCTGGCCGAGCCGCTGCGCGAACGGCTCATGCATTCGTTCTACGACACGGCCGACTGGATGCGTAACCGGCCCGGTTGATCGACCGGTACGCCGCTGTCCGTCCGCCGGACGATCTGCGTCTGGGCGCCTCGCCCGTGCGGCGCGACACTGACCGCTTCCCCATCGATACGAGGCTCGCCCGATGACGACCCACGCACTGTTTCGTGAAGATGCCTATCTGACGCAATGCGAGGCCGTCGTCGCGGCCGTCGACGATGACGGCATCCGCCTCGACCGCACCGTGTTCTATCCGCTTGGCGGCGGGCAGGCCGGCGACAGCGGGACGCTGACGCTGCCCGACGGCAGCGCGATCACGATCGCCGACACGCGCAAGGCGAAGTTCGACGGCGCAACG
Source organism: Burkholderia sp. FL-7-2-10-S1-D7 (assembly GCF_001524185.1). NCBI lineage: Bacteria > Pseudomonadati > Pseudomonadota > Betaproteobacteria > Burkholderiales > Burkholderiaceae > Burkholderia > Burkholderia sp. FL-7-2-10-S1-D7. The sequence goes on from NZ_LOWY01000022.1 coordinate 233,280, forward strand.
CCCGACGATGCCGTGCACGTGCCCGCGAAGGGCCAGGAAGCGCGCGTCGCGGCGCTTGCTCCCGGCGCGCGCGTGGTCGCGGACATCGACTGGCTGCGCCGCTACCGGCACATGCGGCTGCATACGGCCGCGCACCTGATGTGCGCGGTGCTGCCGTACCCGGTCGACGGCTGCAGCGTGACCGCCGACTACGTGCGGCTCGATTTCGCGACGTCGGACGCGATCGACCGCGTCGACGTCGAGCGCCGTCTTGCGGCGCTGGTCCACGGCGCGCATGCAGTCACCACCGAATGGATCACCGACGCCGAGATGGCCGAGCGGCCCGACCTCGTGCGCACGATGAGCGTGAAGCCGCCGATGGGGCTGGGCCGCGTGCGGCTGCTGCGCATCGAAGGCGTCGATCTGCAGCCGTGCGGCGGCACGCATGTGCGCAATACGTCGGAAATCGGCGACCTGCGGGTCGCCAAACTCGAAAAGAAGAGCGCGCGGACACGGCGCCTCGTACTGGAGTTTGCATGACGGTCGAAAACCTGACGGACAGTGCCGCGGCGCTCGATCCGCAAGCGCGCGAGATTCTCGATTTCTGGTTCGGCGAGCCGGGTTCGGTCGAGTTCGGCCACGCGCGCAAGGTGTGGTTCAACGGTGGTGCGGCGTTCGACGACGTACTGCGGACGCGCTACGGCGCCTTGCTCGACGCCGCGTGCGACGGCGCCCACGATCGCTGGGCCGACACGCCGCTCGGCGCGCTCGCGCTGATCGTGGTGCTCGACCAGTTCTCGCGCAACATTCATCGCGGCACGCCGCGTGCGTTCGCCGCCGATCCGAAGGCGCTGGCGCTCGCGCGGCGCGTCGTCGCGGCCGGGTGGGACGCGCAATTGCCGAGCGGCCATCATCGCGCCTTTGCGTACCTGCCGTTCGAACATGACGAGTCGGACGAGAGCCAGCGCGAGGCAGTGCGCCTGTGCGCGGGCATTCGCGGCGAGGCCGGGTGCGAGAGCTATCACCACTTCGCGTTGCGTCATGCGGCCGTGGTCGAACGCTTCGGTCGTTTCCCGCACCGGAACGCGATTCTCGGCCGTGCGTCGACCGATGCGGAGACGGCATTCCTGCGCGAGCCGGGCTCGTCGTTCTGACGTGCGGGGCGGTGGGGCGGCGGGCGTGAAAGCGCGCTTGAGCGCCGCTTGCGTGGCCTTCCGGAAATGACGACGGCGCCGTTTCGCGGCGCCGTCTTGCATTACTGCGTTTCGTGCTCTTCGGGAGTGCGCACGTAGACGCGCAGCAGTTCCTCGTCGTCGCCCGGGCGAGCGCCCGTCCAGAACAGTTTCCAGTCGCTGCCCGGCGCCGGATCGACTGCCCGCACGCCCTGGACGATCATCCACGTGCAGCGTGTCGTCTTCGCGTCGTCGATCGGCGTGTGCTGGATACCGGAGAAGTAATACAGCATCGGCGCTTCCGATTCCCCGAGCCCGTGCAGGCTCGCCATGCAGTCGCCGTCGCTCCATTCGAGGGCGATATGCGCGTTCAGGTCGTCGAACACCGACCGGTAACTCTTCGCGACGTCGAGCCACGGCAGCAACAGCGTATACACGAGGCCCCACGCAACCAGCGCACCCGCGCCCCACGACAGCGCGCCGCGCCAGAGGCCGGTCGTGCGCAGCTTCGGCAGCAGCCATAGCCAGCCGGCCGTCAGCACGAGCGCGCCGACCACGAGCCCGGGCACGATCGGCATCGTCCAGTCGAGCGGCAGCCATCGGCCGAGCGGCGCGAGGCCTGCACGCGATGTGCCCGGATCGGCCATCGCTGCCCAGATCCCCCACGCGAGCGCGACGACGGTGCCGAACAGCAGGCGGCTCAGGTAATCCCATGCCAGATGCAGCCCGCGCGGCAGGCGCTCGATCGCCTGCGCGGCAACCAGCGCGAGCGGCGCGAAGAACGGCAGGATGTAGAGCTGGCGCGAGGTCGCGGACACTTGCAGCACCGCGAGACCAATCCCGGCGAACAGCACGGGCAGCGCGATGCGCGGCGTGCGCCACTCGCGCCATGCGCCGCGTGCCAGTGCGACGATCGCGAGCGGCGCGACCGGGAAGCCGAGCAGCAGGAACGCACGCAGGATGAAGAACGGCTTGTCGTTTTCCGCGCCGAGTTCCGGCACCGAGAAACCGAAGAAGCGGCCGACGTTGTTGTCCCAGAACCAGGACATGAACAGCGTCTCGGAACGCAGGAACAGCGCGGTCGGCCAAATGAGCGCGAACGGTGCGAACACGAGCGCGGCGACGCCGAGCGAGCGCGCGAACGCACGTGTACGGCAGGCAGGGTAGAGCGCCAGCGCGCCCGTGAGCGTGGCCGCGAACACGAGCGGCACGAACAGGCCCTTTGCCATCAGCGCGATGCCGACGCCCGCGCCGAAGATCGGCGCGGCCCAGCGGCCGGACGGCCGCACCGGCAGCCCATGCCGCATCTGGCGCGCGCGCGCGACGTGCTGCATCACGAGCTCGAGCAGGCCACAGAAGCCCATCGCGGTGCCCGCGAACAGCGCGACGTCCGTCATCATGTCGTGCACGTGCTTGACGACGACGAGCGTGCTCGCGCTCAGCACGACGGGGCCGATCACGCGCAGGTCGAGCCAGCTGTCGGCCCGGCTGGCGCTGCGTGCCGCACGTGCGATGAAGCCGAACGCGAGCGCTGCGAACAGCGCGCTTGCGAGCCGTGCCGCGTCGTGCAGCGGCATCACCCGCTGCAGCAGCCACGCGAGGCTCGTCGCGACCCACGCGTAAAGCGGCGGCTTTTCCATGAACGGCTGGCCGGCGTTGGTCGGCACGACGAAGTCGCCCGTCTCGAGCATGTGCTGGATGATGCCGAACGTATAGGTTTCGTCCTGCTTCCACGGATCGTGGCCGAGCACGCCCGGCAGCGTGTACGCGCAGACCAGCGCGGCAACCAGCAGCCAGACGCGCCAGCCGAGCCCGAGGACGCGATCGCGGGCGGCGTCCGTCGCGGCGGTGCCGGCCACGGCAGGCGTGCCGGCGGCATGGAGTGTCGCGCTGAGGTCGGGGTCGGCGGCTAATCGGGCGTGCGTGGCCGAAGCGGGCACGGACGTGCGTCGCCGGCCGGGCGCTGCGGTTCCTGGCATGGAAAAGATCTCGGTCGGGTCAAGCTGGTCCGGCGACATGGGCCGGACCCAGTAAGGTTCGCATCAAGGCGAGATGACAACCGGATGACCGGCTGTTTTTGGCTTGGCGCTAGTAAAGCACGGAACTGTTACGGATGTTTACTGAAAGGGTTACGATATTGTGGAGATTTGTGGTGTCGTGACCACGGACCGCTTCATCCGGCCCGTTTTTCCGGCTTTTGGGGCGCGATTATCGGCCGCCGCCGACGTCGAGCAGCGCGCCCGTGGTGTATGACGCCGTGTCGCCGAGCAGCCAGACGATCGCTTCCGCGATCTCTTGCGCCTCGCCGGCACGGCCGAGCGGGGTCTGCGCGCCGAGGCGTGCCGCGCGGCCCGGCTGGCCGCCGCTCGCATGGATATCCGTCTCGATCAGGCCGGGGCGCACCGCGTTGACGCGCACGCCGTGCGGCCCGAGTTCCTTCGCGAGGCCGATCGTGAGCGAATCGACCGCGCCCTTCGAGCCCGCGTAGTCGACGTACTCGTTCGGCGAACCGAGCCGCGATGCGATCGACGACACGTTGACGATCGCGCCGCCGTGCCCGCCGCGATCGGTGGACAGCCGGCGCGCGGCTTCGCGCGCGCACAGGTAGGCGCCGAGCACGTTGGTATCGAACATCCGCCGCAGCCGGTCGACCGGCATGTCGGCGAGCGGCATCGACGGCGCGACGATCCCTGCATTGTTGACGAGCGCGTCGAGGCGACCGAATGCCGCCGCCACGGTGTCGAACATCGCGATGACGTCCGCTTCGTTTGCGACGTCGCCGGCGACGACGCACGCGCGTGCGCCGGCGTCGCGAACGGCTTGCGCGGTCAGTTCGGCTGCCGCCGCGTCGCGTGCGTAGTTGATGCCGACGTCCCAGCCGCGCTCGGCCGCGAGCACGGCGGTCGCGCGGCCGATGCCGCGGCTCGCGCCGGTGATGAGGACGGCCTTGCGCTCGGACGACGGTGCGGGCATCGCGTGCGGCTCCCGATCAACGTTACTTGGCCGCGTCCGGCGCCCACTTGTCGCGGACGGGCGGCTGGTAGCGGCGCAGCTGTTCGATCAGCGCGACCGGCTCGGCGTCGATGCACAACGCGTCGAAGTAGGTCGGGCGCATGAAGCCTTCGTCGACCGTATGGCGCAGCAGCGCGATCAGCGGATCGTAGAACGAATCGATGTTGTACAGCGCGACGGGCTTGCTGTGATAGCCGAGCTGCGCCCACGTATAGACCTCGAAGAATTCCTCGAGCGTGCCGGCGCCGCCGGGCATCGCGACGAACGCATCCGCGAGGTCGGCCATCATCTTCTTGCGGTGGTGCATGTCGGGCACGACGTGCAGCTCGGACAGCCCGGTATGGCCGACTTCCTTGTCGACCAGCAACTCGGGGATCACGCCGACCGCATGGCCGCCGGCCGCCATCACTTCATCGGCGATCACGCCCATCAGGCCGACGCGGCCGCCGCCGTACACGAGCGTGAGGCCCGCATCGACGAGCGCGCGGCCGAACGCGCGCGCGGCGTCCGCATAGACGGGCCGCACGCCGGACGACGAGCCGCAGTAAACACAGACTGCCTTCATTGTTTCGTATCCTTCGCGGCGGGCTTGGCGGTGACCGGGCTGCCCGCCGGGCGCGGCGAACCGTCGCGCGGCGGCAGGTAGTCGGTGAACTGGCGCTTGGGCAGCTTGCCGGAGACGAGATCGTCGAACAGCTGGCGCGAACGGCCGCGCAGGTACGGGGCCATGACCGAGATCACGTGCATGCTCACCTGGTGCAGCTCTTCGCGGATCGCGTCCTGGTCGTTGTATTTGCGCGGGTGCATCACGTACTGATACGACAGCCAGTACGTCGAGATCACGGCCATGTTGGTGGCGATGACCTCGATCTCGGCGGGCGTCGCGACCATTTCGGCGTCGGACACGAGCAGCTCGCACATGTCGTGCGCGAAGCGTACCTTGTGGCTGATGATCTGCTTGAAGTGTGTCTCGAGCGTGCGGTTACGCGCGAGCAGGTCGTTGAGGTCGCGATACAGGAACCGGTAGGTCCACATGAAGTCGGCCATGTACTGCAGGTACGACCAGGTTTCGTCGATCGTCGGACGGTGATCTTCGGGAAAGCGCAGCCGCCGTTCGATCTGCTGCTCGAACTGCGCGAAGATGCTGTTGATGATGTCGTCCTTGTTGCGGAAATGGTAGTACAGGTTGCCTGGACTGATTTCCATTTCCTCGGCGATCGTCGTGGTCGTGACGTTCGGCTCGCCGATCTCGTTGAAGAGTTTCAACGACAACTCGAGAATCCGTTCGCGGGTGCGGCGGGGAGGTTTCGCTTCCATGTCGTCCGGCCCTGTGTGTGCCGGACTGGCGGGCGCTGCAATCGATGCTGCGAGATTCGTCCGGCGCGGGTTGCTGTTCTAAGTCTAGCGGACGATTATAAACCGCTGTTTCCTTACAACGGGCGCATTTCGTGATCGCGATGCGTGCGGCGCATGGTGCAGCGCCGCACGCAGGCGGCGCCGCGGGTCCGGCTAGAAGCCGAGCCAGCGTGCGATCACCGGGCCGAGCACGAAGCCCCACGTCGTCACGCATGCGAACAGCGCGACCGTGACCGCCGCGCTGCCGAGATCCTTCGCGCGCTTCGACAATTCATGGCGCTCGAGCGAGATGCGATCGATCGCGGCCTCGACGCTCGAGTTCAGCAGCTCGACGATCAGCACGAGCAGTACCGACGCGATCAGCAGCGCGCGCGATGCGGCGGGGACTGGCGAGAACGCACCGATCGGCAGCATCACCGCGGCGAGCGTGAGTTCCTGGCGAAACGCGCTCTCCTCGCGGATCGCGACGCGAAACCCGTTCAGCGAATGCTTGAGCGCGTACCACGCTCGCGTGATGCCGCGGTGGCGCTTGTACGGGTTCGGCGGCAGCGGCGCGAGCCGATCGTCGGGGCCGAGCGGTTCGTGCGGGTGCACGTCCGCGTCGGCGTGCGGCTCTTCTTCGTCGAACGGACGATGTGGTTGCGCCGTCGTGGCAGGGGGCGGGGTCTTGTCGTTCAGGTCTCGTTTCAAACGGCGGCACCTTCGGCGGGCGAGTACGCAGTCTTCGGCAGCGGCTTCAGATGCGACGCGAACTGCTCGGACGCCGCGCGCCACGAAAAGCGCTCGGCCCATGCGCGGGCAGTCTCGCGTTCGATCTTGAGCGCCTCGAGGCAGGCTTCCTGCAGGTCTTCGTGCATCGCGCCAGCATCGCCCCCGCCGAGCACGTCGATCGGGCCCGTGACCGGGTACGCGGCGACCGGCGTGCCACATGCGAGCGCCTCCAGCAGCACGAGGCCGAACGTGTCGGTGCGACTCGGGAACACGAACACGTCGGCCGCAGCATACACCTTGGCGAGCTCGGCTTGCGACAGGACGCCGAGATAGTTCGCTTCCGGATAGCGCGATTTCAGCTCGGCGAGCGCCGGACCTTCGCCCGCGACCCACTTCGAGCCGGGCAGGTCGAGGCGCAGGAATGCCTCGACGTTCTTCTCGATCGCGACGCGGCCCACGTACAGGAAGATCGGCCGCGCGGTATTGAGCACCTTCGACTCCATCGGCCGGAAGATGTCGAGGTCGACGCCGCGCGTCCACAGCACGACGTTCGTGAAGCCGAACTTCTCGAGGTCCTGCTTCACGACCGGGGTCGGCGCCATCACCGCGAGCGACGGCCCGTGGAACCAGTGCAGGAACTTGTAGGTCGCCGACAGCGGAATGCCGAAGCGCGCCTGCACGTATTCAGGAAAGCGCGTGTGATACGCGGTCGTGTACGGCAGCTTGCGCGAGCGCGCGTAGCGTCGCGCGGCGAGGCCGAGCGGGCCTTCGGTCGCGATGTGCAGCGCGTCGGGCGCGAACGCATCGATCCGGGCGCGCAGCTTGCGGTACGGCAGAATCGACAGGCGGATCTCGGGGTAGGTCGGGCAGGGCACGGTGCGGAATTCCAGCGGCGTCAGCATTTCGACCCGGTGGCCGAGCGCGGTGAGTTCGCGGGAGGTGCTCTTCAGCGTGCGCACGACGCCGTTGACCTGCGGTTCCCACGCGTCGGTGACGATCATGATCTTCATCGCGGCATGTGTCCTGTAAGTGGATGTTGTGTCAGGCGGTGGCCTTGGCCTTGCGCGACGGGGCAACGGACGGCGCGGTGCGCATCGCCGTCCAGTAGATGATCTTCAGTTCGCCTTCCATCGTTTCGACGAGCGCGGACAGGCTTTCGACCCAGTCGCCGTCGTTGCAGTACAGCACGCCGTCGATGTCGCGGATCTCCGCCTTGTGGATGTGCCCGCACACGACGCCGTCGCAGCCACGGCGGCGCGCTTCGTCGGTCATCACTGTCTCGAACTGCGAGATGAAGTTCACCGCGTTCTTCACCTGATGCTTCAGGTACTGCGACAGCGACCAGTACTGGAAGCCCAGCCGGCCGCGGATCCGGTTGAACCAGCGGTTCAGCACGAGGATCAGCGTGTAGAGCGTATCGCCGAGATACGCGAGCCATTTCGCGTGCTGGATCACGCCGTCGAACAGGTCGCCGTGGACAATCCACAGGCGCTTGCCCGCGAGCGTCGTATGAAACGCCTCGCCACGCACCTGGATGTCACCGAACGCGAGGTCGCAGAACTGCCGCGCGCCTTCGTCGTGGTTGCCCGGAATGTAGACCACCTGCGTGCCCTTGCGCGCCTTGCGCAGGACCTTCTGCACGACGTCGTTGTGCGCCTGCGGCCAGTACCAGCCCTTCTTCAGCTGCCAGCCGTCGATGATGTCGCCGACGAGGTACAGGTATTCCGAGTCGTTGTGACGGAGAAAGTCGAGCAGGTACGGCGCCTGGCATCCGCTCGAGCCGAGATGGATGTCGGACAGCCAGATCGTGCGGTAGCGATGGGTGGACGGCTCGGGGTCGTCATGCTGCCTGGCGTGCGCGGCCGTCGGCTCGTTCGACGAAAGGGCATCGGTTGCGGCCGAGCCGGACAGGAATGCGGTGACGGCGCGGGCGCCGATGGGTTGACGGAACAGGGAGGTCGCGGACGTTTTCTGGCCCATGCATGACTCGCGCCGGTTGACATTACCGGCATTGCGCCATGCGGGCGTGACCATGCCGTGACAGTCACGAGACGTTCTTATTACTGTCGTTCTGGCGTGTTTAGCAGTGAACGCGGCGGCGTTGCGTAATCTGCCGAACCGACCGCCTTTGCGATGATCGGGCAGGCCGAGCGGGGGGCCGCGAAGGCGCCTTCAAGGGGTTTCGTCTGACGGATGCGCCGACGCGCGGAACCGGTCGCGCTCGCGCGGACCGCGCGGCGCGTCAGCGCGGAATCGCGACGACGCGCGTGCGGGCGATGCGGTCATGCGGGAATTGACGATCGGCGTGCAGGCGGGCGGCGCCGGCCCATGCGACGACCCACGCGGCAGCCAGCGCGAGCGTAACGGGCACCGACAGGCCGAGGAGCGGATGCAGCGCGAGCGGCGGCAAGAACCACAGCCACCCGAGCGCGTAGCGGACGAGCGCATGGCCGGCGTTCAGCGGCTGGCCGCTCGACGATTCGAGCCGCAGCCGCCAGGTCTTCATCGGCAGCGTCTGGCCGCCGTGGGTCCAGAACCAGACGAAGTACGCGCCGACGACGAGCGCGATCCACGCGGCGAGGAGGTTGTGGTGAACGAGGCCGTTGCGCTGCTGCGTCGCGAGGCCGAATGCGAGGCCGGCGAAGAACACGATGCCGAACAGCAGCACCGCTTCGTACAGCATCGCGGCGAGGCGCCGCCGCACGGACGGCACGGCGAAGACGGCCTGGGCCTGGGGTGCGGGGGCGCTCGCCACGTCGGGTCAGGAACCCTTGAACATCGACGGCGCGTCGGCCGGCGACACGGGCGTGACGGTCGCAGGCGCGGGTGCGGTGCCGGACGTGGATGATGCCGCCACGGGCGGTGCGCCGGCGCCGGCCGTAGCGGGCGCCGATGCCGCCGCGGGGTTGCTCGCCGGGTGTTCGTGCGAATTGACGAGGCGGCGCACATCGCGGTCGGCGACCGACGGCGGCGCACTGACGACGCTCGGTCGGCGGCGGCGCTCGGTCGCGGCCAGGCGCTGTTTCTGTTCTTCGGGAAGTTGCTGGTAAGCCTTCCACGCACGCTCGCGCGCCTGAGCGGACAGCTCCTTCGCGCTCTGGTAATTCTCACGCGCGACGCGGCGCTGCTCGGGCGTCATCCGCGCCCACTCGGACATCCTGTCCTGCAGGTGCTTCTGCTCATCGGGCGTCAATTTCGCGAAACGTGATGCGATCTTCAGCCATTTGCGCTTGCGAGCGTCGCTGAAGCCGTCCCACTGGTCGGCGAACGGCGCGAGTGCCGAGCGTTGCGCAGGCGTCAGGCGCGCCCACGACAGCGGGCCGTTGGCGGCCGGCAGCGGCAGGGGCAGCGGTGCGAGTTCGGTGGTCAGCCCGGCGGCGGCCGAGGTCGGCGCGGGCGCACTGCTGGCCGCGGCGGAGACCGTCGCGGCGGGCGGGTTGAATCGGGAATAGGTGGCGACGTAGGAAACGGCGATCGCGATCACGCATCCGAAAAATACGGCCAGGCCGCGTTTCTGATTCACCCGTGCGATCCCCTCGTTATTCTCTGTTAGCGTGCGTGCGAAAGATACGCGTTGAACCCGTGATCGAGATACGCGTTGAGCGGCAGGTCGTCGCTGAGCATCGCCGCGTCGATGTCGGCGAGTTCGGCGGTGCGCTGCATGTCTTCCCAGTACGCGATGCCGACGAGCCCCGCGAGCAGCAGCGCGAGCGGCCAGGCGCGCAGCAGGCGGCGCGCGAACGACGTCTGCGGGCGACTCGCGGGCGGCGTGCCGTATGCGGCGGCGGCACCGGCGAAGGCGGGCACGAACACCGGCGCGGTCGCGGCTTCCGGCTTCTTGCGCGCGAGCGCGGCCCGGCGCGCGGCGGCCAGACGGTCAGTGGTCGCGGCAGGCAGCGCCGCGGCACGTTCGTCCAGCGCGCGGCGGACCTTCAGCGCGAATTCGTGTTCTCGATTTACGGGAGCGGAGCTCATAGCGTGATTCCTTTGGCCTTGAGCGCTTGCGCCAGGGTGTGGGTGGCTCGCGAGCAGTGCGTCTTGACGCTGCCTTCGGAGCACCCCATTGCGGCGGCAGTCTCGGCGACATCCATATCTTCCCAATAACGCATCAGGAACGCTTCCCGTTGACGCGTCGGAAGTTTCTGGATTTCTTCGTCGATCAGGGCCAGAACCTGCTCCCGCTCGAGGCGATGCTCGGTGCTCTCGACGCCCGCGTTGTCGTCCGCGGACTCGAGCGTTTCCAGCGGATCGAAGTCCTCGTCGTCCGTATTGTTGAGCGACGAAAAGAGCGTGACCCAGGTATTGCGGACCTTTTGCCGGCGGAACCAGTCATGGATCGCATTCTGCAGGATCCGCTGGAACAGCAGCGGCAGTTCGGCCGCCGGCCGGTCGCCGTACTTCTCCGCCAGCTTGATCATCGCGTCCTGCACGATGTCGAGCGACGCATCGTCGTCGCGCACGGCGTACGCAGCCTGCTTGAACGCGCGCCTTTCGACGCCCGCCAGAAAGTCGGCGAGTTCCTTGTCTGATGCCATTCCGTAAAGGTATGCGCTGCGGACTGCGGCGTGTGAAAGGTCGAAAAAATTTCGTAAAACCCGCGGATGCTAACAAATTTTCGCGCGACTTGGCACCGGTGACGGCTCGGTACGTTGCGCGCGAGCAGCGTCCGCGGGCCGCCGGGCGGGGCGCATGATGCGCTGCGGGATATTTTGCTTGACGACCCAATCATGACCCGCTATCGTCAACGATTCGCAACATGAAGTGATGGTCTCTTTTGAGGCTGGCCCAAGAAGCCCGCCCTTCAAACTGGACGCGCCGCTTGAACCCGAGCCACAAGCCCGGCAGAGAGCACCCGATCAATTTTTTGCCGAAAATTCGAAAGGTCAAAATGAACATGCCCAGCGCGGAATTCTCCACGTCGGAACCCCTTTCCCCTCCCGATAGCGACTCCATCGGCGCCACCGTGCTCATGAAGGCACTGGCCGACGAGAACGTCGAATTCATCTGGGGCTATCCCGGCGGCTCGGTACTCTACATCTACGACGAGCTTTACAAGCAGGACAAGATTCAGCACGTGCTGGTGCGCCACGAACAGGCGGCCGTGCACGCAGCCGATGCGTATGCGCGTTCCACCGGCAACGTCGGCGTCTGTCTCGTGACGTCCGGCCCCGGTGTCACCAATGCGGTGACCGGCATTGCAACGGCCTACATGGATTCGATCCCGATGGTCGTGATCAGCGGCCAGGTGCCGACTGCCGCGATCGGCCAGGACGCGTTCCAGGAATGCGATACGGTCGGCATCACGCGTCCCTGCGTGAAGCACAACTTCCTCGTGAAGGACGTGCGCGACCTCGCGGAAACCGTCAAGAAGGCGTTCTACATCGCCCGCACCGGCCGTCCGGGCCCGGTGCTGATCGACATCCCGAAGGACATCTCGAAGACGCCGTGCCAGTACGAGCCGGTCAAGAGCGTGTCGCTGCGCTCGTACAACCCCGTCACGAAGGGCCATTCGGGCCAGATCCGCAAGGCCGTGTCGCTGTTGCTGTCGGCGAAGCGTCCCTATATCTACACGGGCGGCGGCATCATCCTCGCTGACGCGTCGCGCGAACTGAACCAGTTCGCCGACCTGCTCGGCTACCCGGTCACGAACACGCTGATGGGCCTCGGCGGCTATCGCGCATCGGACAAGAAATTCCTCGGCATGCTCGGCATGCACGGCACGTACGAAGCGAACATGGCGATGCAGCACTGCGACGTGCTGATCGCGATCGGCGCCCGCTTCGACGACCGCGTGATCGGCGATCCGGCGCACTTCGCGTCGCGTCCGCGCAAGATCATCCACATCGACATCGACCCGTCGTCGATCTCGAAGCGCGTGAAGGTCGACATCCCGATCGTCGGCGACGTGAAGGAAGTGCTGAAGGAGCTGATCGAGCAACTTCAAACGGCCGAGCATGGCCCCGACACCGAGGCGCTCGCGCAATGGTGGAAGGACATCGAGGGCTGGCGCGCGAAGGACTGCCTGAAGTACGACCGCGAAAGCGAGATCATCAAGCCGCAGTACGTGGTGGAGAAGGCGTGGGAGCTGACGGACGGCAATGCGTTCGTGTGCTCGGACGTCGGTCAGCACCAGATGTGGGCCGCGCAGTTCTACCGTTTCAACAAGCCGCGTCGCTGGATCAACTCCGGCGGCCTCGGCACGATGGGCTTCGGCCTGCCGGCAGCGATGGGCGTCAAGATGGCGCACCCGGACGACGACGTGCTGTGCATCACGGGCGAAGGCTCGATCCAGATGTGCATCCAGGAACTGTCGACCTGCCTGCAGTACGACACGCCCGTGAAGATCATTTCGCTGAACAACCGCTATCTCGGCATGGTCCGCCAGTGGCAGCAGATCGAATACAGCAAGCGCTATTCGCATTCGTACATGGATGCGCTGCCCGATTTCGTGAAGCTCGCCGAAGCGTACGGCCATGTCGGCATGCGGATCGAAAAGACCTCGGATGTGGAGCCGGCGCTGAAGGAAGCGCTGCGCCTGAAGGACCGCACCGTGTTTCTCGACTTCCAGACCGATCCGACCGAAAACGTCTGGCCGATGGTACAGGCCGGCAAGGGCATCACCGAGATGCTGCTCGGATCGGAAGATCTGTAACGGCGCGACGCGCGTCGGGTCCGAGGCGGCCGCCTTCACGAAGGGCGGTGCGGCACCGGGCGGCGCGCGGCGCGAGTGAATCGACACGGACACATTCTGGAAGAAGCGAACATGAGACACATCATTTCCGTCCTGCTGGAAAACGAACCGGGCGCGCTGTCGCGCGTGGTCGGTCTGTTTTCCGCACGCGGCTACAACATCGAAACCTTGACGGTGGCGCCGACCGAAGACCAATCGCTGTCGCGGCTGACCATCGTTTCCATTGGCTCTGACGACGTGATCGAACAGATCACGAAGCATCTGAACCGCCTGATCGAGGTGGTGAAAGTGGTGGACCTGACCGACGGTGCACACATCGAACGCGAGCTGATGCTGATCAAGGTACGAGCAGTGGGCAAGGAGCGCGAAGAAATGAAGCGGATGTCGGATATTTTCCGCGGCCGCATCATCGACGTGACCGAAAAGACCTACACGATCGAATTGACGGGCGCGAGCGACAAGCTCGACGCATTCATCCAGGGGCTGGACGCGACCGCGATCCTAGAGACCGTGCGCACCGGCAGCTCCGGCATCGGACGCGGCGAGCGCATCCTGAAGGTGTGATGCCAGACAGGCACGCCGGGTGCGCCGTCATGTCCCGGCCCGCAGTACTCCATTTGAACGAATTGTTGAATTTTTGAATTGGCGAAGGAACCATCATGAACGTTTTCTACGATAAAGACGCTGACCTCTCCCTCATCAAGGGCAAGCAAGTCACGATCATCGGCTACGGCTCGCAAGGCCATGCACACGCACTGAACCTGAAGGACAGCGGCGTGAACGTGACGGTCGGCCTTCGCAAGGGCGGCGCGTCGTGGAGCAAGGCCGAAAATGCAGGCCTGTCGGTCAAGGAAGTCGCGGAAGCGGTGAAGGGCGCGGACGTCGTCATGATGCTGCTGCCGGACGAGCAGATCGCCGACGTGTACGCGAAGGAAGTGCACGCAAACATCAAGCAGGGCGCCGCACTGGCGTTCGCACACGGCTTCAACGTCCACTACGGCCAGGTGATCCCGCGCGCCGACCTCGACGTGATCATGATCGCGCCGAAGGCTCCGGGCCACACCGTGCGCGGCACGTACTCGCAAGGCGGCGGCGTGCCGCACCTGATCGCGGTTGCGCAGAACAAGTCGGGCGCGGCACGCGACATCGCGCTGTCGTATGCGGCAGCGAACGGCGGCGGCCGTGCCGGCATCATCGAGACGAACTTCCGTGAAGAGACCGAAACCGACCTGTTCGGCGAGCAGGCCGTGCTGTGCGGCGGTACCGTCGAGCTGATCAAGGCAGGCTTCGAGACGCTGGTCGAAGCAGGCTACGCGCCGGAAATGGCGTACTTCGAGTGCCTGCACGAACTGAAGCTGATCGTCGACCTGATCTACGAAGGCGGCATCGCGAACATGAACTACTCGATCTCGAACAACGCCGAGTACGGCGAGTATGTGACGGGCCCGCGCGTCGTCACGGAAGAGACGAAGAAGGCGATGAAGCAGTGCCTGACCGACATCCAGACGGGCGAATACGCGAAGAGCTTCATTCTCGAGAACAAGGCAGGTGCGCCGACGCTGCAGTCGCGCCGCCGCCTGACGGCCGAGCACCAGATCGAGCAGGTCGGCTCGAAGCTGCGCGCGATGATGCCGTGGATCGCGAAGAACAAGCTCGTCGACCAGACGAAGAACTAAGCACCACGTGCTGTTCCGGCCCTTCGAGTGGAGGGTCGGTATCAAAAAGCCGTCCGAAGGCAGCAGTGCCCCGGGCGGCTTTTGCTATCCTACGGGCTTTGCAATTCACCGAACACCGAACGAACCCATGAACTATCCTCATCCGATCATCGCGCGCGAAGGCTGGCCGTTCATCGCGATTGCAGCCGTCATCGCGTTGTTGATCCACGCCGTCGGGGGCTTCGGCTTCGCGTGGCCGTTCTGGCTGCTGCTCGTCTTCGTCGTCCAGTTCTTCCGCGATCCGCAGCGCCCGATCCCGGCGCAGCCGAACGCGGTGCTGTGCCCGGCGGACGGCCGCATCGTCGCGGTTGAGACCACCCAGGATCCGTACGCGAATCGCGAAGCGCTGAAGATCAGCGTGTTCATGAATGTCTTCAACGTCCATTCGCAGCGTTCGCCGGTCGACGGCGCGGTCACCAAGGTCGAATACTTCCCGGGCGCGTTCCTGAACGCGGCGATCGACAAGGCGTCGACCGAGAACGAGCGCAATGCGGTCGTGATCCAGACGGCGAGCGGCAAGACCGTCACCGCCGTGCAGATCGCAGGCCTCGTCGCCCGCCGGATCCTGTGCTACGTGCGTGCCGGCGAGCCGCTGTCGCGCGGTCAGCGCTACGGCTTCATCCGCTTCGGTTCGCGCGTCGACGTGTATCTGCCGCTCGGCAGCCGCGCGAAGGTGTCGATCGGCGAGAAGGTCTACGCGTCGTCGACGATCCTCGCCGAGCTCGAACAGTAAGCGGCGGGACGCACGATGGCCGCATTCAAACCGCGTCGTCCGCGCAACGGCTCCGGCCAGACGCCACGCCCGTTCCGCCGCAACAAGGTGATGGCGCCGGATCAGGCGCCCATCGAGAGCCGCCGCGCCGCGCGCCAGCGGTTCCTGAAGACGCGCGGCATCTACCTGCTGCCGAACGCGTTCACGACCGCCGCGCTGTTCTGCGGCTTCTTCGCGGTCGTGCAGGCGATGAACGTGCGCTTCGAGATCGCGGCGATCGCGATCTTCGTCGCAATGGTGCTCGACGGGATGGACGGGCGAGTCGCGCGGATGACGCATACCCAAAGCGCGTTCGGCGAACAGTTCGACAGCCTGTCGGACATGGTGTCGTTCGGCGTCGCGCCGGCGCTCGTGATGTACGAGTGGGTGCTGAAGGATCTTGGCCGCTGGGGCTGGCTTGCTGCATTCGTCTACTGTTCGGGCGCCGCGCTGCGTCTCGCGCGCTTCAACACGAACATCGGCGTCGTCGACAAGCGCTTCTTCCAGGGGCTGCCGAGCCCGGCCGCCGCCGCGCTGATCGCCGGCTTCGTCTGGCTCGCGACCGACAACCGCGTGCCGATGAAGCTCGGCTGGCTGCCCTGGGTCGCGTTTGTACTGACGATCTATGCAGGCGTGACGATGGTGTCGAACGCGCCGTTCTACAGCGGCAAGGCGCTCGACGTACGGCACCGCGTGCCGTTCGCTGCGATCCTGCTGGTCGTCGTCGCGTTCGTGCTCGTGTCGTCCGATCCGCCGTTGATGCTGTTCTGCCTGTTCGTGCTGTACGGGCTGTCCGGCTACGTGTTCTGGGCCTACATGGCCGTGCGCGGGCGGGCGAACCCCGCGCGCTCGTCGCAGCGCGATCACTGACGCGCAACCTGTCCGGCAACGGCGGCCACGAGGCCGCCGTTTTCATTTGCCCCTTTTTCGCGCGGCGCGGTCTGGCATCCCGGGTGCCGTCCGATTGCGCACCCAGCGGAATGCCGCTATAGTCTTCGGCATGACTGCATTTTCCCGCCTCTCCCTCCTTCTAGCCGGTGCGCCGCTACGCGCGCTAGCTTTGGCGCGCCTGCCGCGCTGACCGTTCTCGCCCTCCGTCAAGCCTCGTCTGTTGTTGAGCGTCGCCAGCGGTGGCGCGATCTCATTACGTTTGATTCCCGCATAAAGAGCCTTGGAGCCCCCCATGACAGACAAGCTGATCATTTTCGATACGACGTTGCGTGACGGTGAACAATCGCCCGGCGCGTCGATGACGAAGGAAGAGAAAGTCCGCATCGCGAAGCATCTCGAGCGGATGAAGGTCGACGTGATCGAGGCCGGCTTCGCGGCCAGCTCGAACGGCGATTTCGACGCGATCCACACGATCGCCGGCCTGGTGAAGGAGAGCACGATCTGCTCGCTGGCGCGCGCCAACGACAAGGACATCCAGCGCGCGGCCGACGCACTGAAGCCCGCCAATAGCTCGCGGATCCACACGTTCATCGCGACGTCGCCGCTGCACATGGAGAAGAAGCTGCGGATGACGCCGGACCAGGTGTTCGAGCAGGCGCGTCTCGCGGTGCGCTTCGCGCGCAAGTTCACCGACAACGTCGAATTCTCGCCGGAAGACGGCAGCCGTTCGGATCTCGACTTCCTGTGCCGCGTGCTGGAAGCCGTGATCGCCGAAGGGGCGACGACGATCAACATCGCCGACACGGTCGGCTACGGCGTGCCGGAACTCTACGGTAACCTCGTGAAGACGCTGCGCGAACGCATTCCGAACTCGGACAAGGCGATCTTCTCCGTGCACTGCCACAACGACCTCGGGATGGCGGTGGCGAACTCGCTCGCCGGCGTGAAGATCGGCGGTGCGCGGCAGGTCGAGTGCACGATCAACGGTCTCGGCGAGCGCGCGGGCAACACGTCGCTCGAGGAAATCGTGATGGCCGTGAAGACCCGCAAGGACTACTTCGGCCTCGACGTCGGCATCGACACGACGCAGATCGTGCCGACTTCGAAGCTCGTGTCGCAGATCACCGGTTTCGTCGTGCAGCCGAACAAGGCCGTGGTCGGCGCGAACGCATTCGCGCACGCGTCGGGCATCCACCAGGACGGCGTGCTGAAGGCGCGCGACACCTACGAGATCATGCGCGCGGAAGACGTGGGTTGGACCGCGAACAAGATCGTGCTCGGCAAGCTGTCGGGCCGCAACGCGTTCAAGCAGCGCCTGCAGGAGCTCGGCGTGTCGCTCGACAGCGAAGCCGAGCTGAACGCCGCATTCATGCGCTTCAAGGACCTCGCCGATCGCAAGGCCGAGATCTTCGACGAAGACATCATCGCGATCGTCTCCGAAGAATCGGCGCTCGCGCAGGAGCAGGAGCACTTCAAGTTCGTGTCGCTGTCGCAACGTTCCGAGACGGGCGAGCAGCCGCAGGCGAAGATCGTGTTCGCGGTCGAGGGCAAGGAAGTGACCGGCGAGGCGCGCGGCAACGGGCCGGTCGATGCGACGTTCAACGCGATCGAGGGCGAAGTCGGCAGTGGTTCCGAACTGCTCCTGTATTCGGTGAACGCGATCACGACCGGCACGCAGGCGCAGGGCGAAGTGACCGTCCGGCTGTCGAAGAGTGGGCGGATCGTCAACGGCGTTGGCACCGATCCGGACATCGTCGCGGCGTCCGCGAAGGCGTACATTTCGGCGCTGAACAAGCTGCATTCGAAGGACGACAAGGTCAACCCGCAGCGCTCGTAAGCGCTGCGCGTCGAGCACTCGACGCACACGAAACGCCCCGTGCGGCCTTGCGCCGCCCGGGGCGTTTTTTCATGCGCCAATCATTCGGCCGCCGGCGCGCGGAACAGCCAGCGGCGCGCGGCAGGGCGAGGCGCCGGGCTGCGGCGGCGGAATTCGATCGTGATCCCACGCCGCGGCGCATCGGCGACGAACGCGTCGAGCAGTTCGAGCACGTCGTGATCGATGTAGTCGGCGCGCGTCGCGTCGATGATCACGGCCGCGCGGTCGGGAATGTGCCGCAGGTGATGCTTGACCTGCACCTTGCCGAGGAACGACACGTCCTTGCGGAACGACAGCAGGAAGTGGTCGTCGTGCTGCGCGAGCGTGACGGGGCTCTTCAGGTTCGCGACGGCGACCGCCAGCACGCTGCACGCGAGGCCGACGGCGATGCCGAACAGCAGGTCGACCGCGAGCACGCCCGCGATCGTCGCGGCGAACGGCACGAATGCGGCCGGGCCCTGCTTCAGCACCGAGCGGAACAGCGCCGGTTTCGCGAGCTTGAAGCCCGTATGGATCAGGATCGCGGCCAGACTCGCGAGCGGGATCAGGTTGATGAGCCCGGTGAGCGCGAACACGCTGGCAAGCAGCAGGATCCCGTGCACGATCGCCGACATCCGGCTTTGCGCGCCCGCGTGCACGTTCACCGAGCTGCGCACGATCACCG
The DNA here is from genome assembly GCF_001524185.1 of Burkholderia sp. FL-7-2-10-S1-D7. NCBI lineage: Bacteria > Pseudomonadati > Pseudomonadota > Betaproteobacteria > Burkholderiales > Burkholderiaceae > Burkholderia > Burkholderia sp. FL-7-2-10-S1-D7. The sequence goes on from NZ_LOWY01000022.1 coordinate 252,098, forward strand.
ACGTGATCGGCAGCCCGCCGAACGCACCCGCGACGAGATTGCCGACGCCCTGGGCCTTCAGTTCGCGATCGGGCTGCGTCGGCCGGCGCTTCGGGTCGATCTGCTCGACCGCCTCCAGGCTCAGCAGCGTCTCGAGGCTCGCGACGACCGCGAGCGTGATCGCGACGCGCCACACGTCCGGATTGACGAGCTGCGCGAAGTTCGGGCCGAGCTCCGCATGCTTGAGCGAGGCCGCGAACGCCGCGAACGATCCGAGCTCGGGCAGCGTCACGCGATGGGCCGCGCCCGGCGCAACGGCCGGCGCGACGAAGCCCAGCACGAGCGTCGCGCCGATGCCGAGCACGACGACCGCGAGCGGCGCGGGCACCGAGCGCACTAGCGCGAAGCGGCGCAGCGCGGGCGTGTCCCATGCGATCAGCAGCGCGACCGATGCGAGCGCGATGGCCGTGGCAGCCCATGCGACCGGCAGGCCCGGCCAGTTCGCAAACGATTGCGTGGCCGAGCCGCCGATGCCGAACGCGAACGGAATCTGCTTCACGATCAGCAGCAGGCCGATCGCGGCGAGCATGCCCTTGATGACGGGCGACGGCACGTAGGCGGCGAAGCGGCCGGCGCGCAGCATGCCGAACCCGAACTGCAGCACGCCGGACAGCAGCACCGCGAGCAGGAACGCGGAGAAGCTGCCGAGTTGCGCGATTCCTTCGACGACGATCACGACGAGGCCGGCGGCCGGCCCGCTGACGGACAGCGACGAGCCGCTCAGCAGCGCGACGACGATGCCGCCGACGATGCCAGACACGAGCCCGGCGAACGGTTCGACGCCGGAGGCGTTGGCGATGCCGAGACAGAGCGGCAGCGCGACGAGGAAAACGACGATGCCGGCGACGATGTCGCGCGGCAGGGTGGACAGGCGCTCGTTCAGTTTCATGTTTGGGGCGGTTTCGTGGGCGTTGGGGCGGGCGGATGAATCAGCCGAGCGCGGCGGCGGTCGTGGCCAGCGCGGGTTCGACGTCGACGGGCGGTGCCGCGTAGCCGGAATCGAGCTCCAGCAGGCGACCGTCGGCGAGCGAGAAGATCCAGCCGTGCACGAGCGGCGGCCGTTCGCGGTCGCGCACGATCGGCGATGCGCGCAGCAGTCGCACCTGCTCGAGCACGTTGAGTTCGGCGAGGCGGTCGGCGGCGGCCGTGTCGTCGAGTCCGTCGAGCGTGTCGCGATGGCGCCGCGCGAGCGCGCAGAGCGGCGCGATGCGGCGCGCGACGTGCGGCAGGTCGGCCGGCGGCGGCAGCAGCGACGCGCGCACGCCGCCGCAGCCGTAGTGGCCGCACACGATCACGTGGTCGACCTTCAGCACGCGCACCGCGTACTCGAGCACGCTGGCGGAATTGTCGTCGTCGGGATGGAACAGGTTCGCGATGTTGCGATGGACGAACAGTTCGCCGGGCGCGCAGTGCGTGATGGTTTCGGCCGGCACACGGCTGTCGGCGCAGCCGATCCACAGCACGCGCGGGTTCTGGCCACGCGCGAGCGCGTCGAAGAAGCCGGGCGTGTGTTCACGCGTCTCGCGGGCCCAGGCAATGTTGGCAACCAGCATGCTCTTGGGGCGATTCATGAGGACTCCTTTCTGATAAAAGCAAATAAATATCGACGAAATGACGTGGCTCCATTCTTTCTAAATTGAAAGGTTGGATTTCGACTGATATTAGGGGTATGCCCTAGCACTCCGGGGGCATTGAAACAAATTGTTTCAAATTGATTTGGCGCAGTGCATTGCGCGCACCAACCCGACGCATGACATGCATCGCGCATACCGGTTTCCGCGCAGAGGGCCGCATGACGGGGCGTTCAGCGGATGGCCATCGGGATGTCATCGATCGGAAAAGTTTCCCACCATATCCCGTTCATTGAATAACGTAGCGGAAAAAACGAAATGGCCATTCACGCAATAATTCGTGAATGGCCATTGTGAAAATTGCGCGTAAATGCGCAATCGGTCAGAACAGATTGCGGCGATCGGGATCGTGCAGCGGGTCCGGTGTTTTCTGCGTGGTGCGCAGGATGCCCTGCGGATCGAAATAGAAGCTGTACATCATGTACCAGACGTTGTCCTCGAGATACCGGTACGTCCACACCTCGCGCTTCATCAGCGGGAAGTAGGACGTCTCGACCGGGCGGCCGAAATTGACGAGCACGTCGGTCTTCGTCCACTGGCCGATCTCCGCGCGATAGAACTCGCTCGGCTGCAGCACCTGGCGCACGTTGACGATCCGGTGGGCTGCGTCGACGTCGGCCGCGATCGTGATTTCGCCCATCGGCTGGGTCGGCCACATCAGCCGCTTGCCGCCGCCGGGAAGGTCGTAGATTTCGCGCGGCGGACCCATGCGCGCGACGATCGCCGACTCGTCCTGGCCGGCCTGGTATTGCTGCCACGGTTGTGCACAACCGGCCAGCAGTGCGGCGGCGCCGGCGACCAGCACCGGCAGGCGCGCGGGAATACGAATGCGCATGGGATCCTCCAGAACACGGAAACAGGCCCCGTTGTATCACGGACGGCGCGCGCCAGTGCATCGCGCGGAAAAAATCGGTGCGGATCGGCGGCGTGGCTGCGCTTGCGGGCGGTGGGCGCGCCGGCCTATGATCCGCGCTTCTCGGGCAGATCGAAGGGCAGGTGGCCGATGCAGGGGTGGAAACGGTGCGCGCTCGCGTTGAGCGCAGGATGGATGCTGGTGTCGTCCGCGTTTGCCGGCAGCGAGCCGGTGCGGATCGCGCTGATCGAGGGGATGTCGGGCCCGTTCGCGAACGCGGGCGCGGCGGTCGAGCGCAACCTGCGCTTCGGCGTCGAGCAGGTCAACGCGGCGGGCGGCGTGAAGCTGCGCGACGGTGCGCACCCGCTCGAACTCGTCGTGCTCGACAGCAAAGGCAGCCCGGAGGAGGCGCTCGTGCAACTGCGCGCGGCCGCGGACCGCCGTATCGGCATCGTTACGCAGGGCAACAGTTCGGCCGTCGCGGCCGCGCTCGTCGCGGCGCTCGACAAGCTGAACGCGCGCGACCCGGACAACCGGATGCTGTTCCTGAACTATTCGGCCGACGATCCCGCGCTCACCGGCGCGCGCTGCAGCTTCTGGCATTTCCGCTTCGACGCGCACGCGGGCATGCGGATGGCCGCGCTCGCGGACGTGATGGCGCGTGACCGCGCGCTGCGCAAGGTCTATCTGCTGAACCAGGACTATAGCTTTGGTCACGACGTCAGCACGCTCGCGCGGCAGGCGCTGGCCGCGCGGCGCCCGGACGTGGCGATCGCTGGCGACGAATTTCACCCGATCGGCCGGATCAAGGATTTCTCGCCGTACATCGCGAAAATCCGCGCGAGCGGCGCGGATGCCGTCGTGACCGGCAACTGGGGCAACGACCTCACGCTGCTCGTGAAGGCGGCGCGCGAGCAGGGGCTGAACGCGAAGTTCTATACGTTCTACGGCAACAGCCTCGGCGCGCCGGCCGCCCTGGGCGATGCCGGGGTCGGGCGCGTCGTGGCCGTGGCCGACTGGCACCCGAACGCGGGCGGTGCGAAATCCGACGCGTTCTACCGCGCGTTCCGGACCCGTTTCCCGGCCGCGCAGGACGACTATCCGGTGCGGCGGATGAGCCTGATGATCGAGATGCTGGCCGCAGCGATGAACCGAGCGGGGTCGGCGGACCCCGTGGCGGTCGCGCGCTCGCTCGAGGGCCTGTCGTTCGACGACGGTTTCCATGCGTCGCGGATGCGCGCGCAGGATCACCAGCTGATCCAGCCCCTTTACGTGATGGAGATGGACAAGGCCGGCACGCCTGGCGTGCGCTTCGACAACGAGGGGTCGGGCTATGGCTTCCGGACGGTGCTGGCGGTGCCGGCGCAGCGCACGGAGATGCCGTCGGCGTGCTCCATGACGCGTCCGTGACAGGAGGCGGTAAGAACGGCGGGGAGTTGTGCTACAATGCCCGCCGGTTGTAAGTCACGGCACGGCCATTCTTCCGTGTCCGCCTGTTCAGTTAGAAAGGAAATCACATGTCTGTTGCAGATATCAAGAAGTCGGAAGTCGTTGCTCAGTTCGCCCGCGGTACCAACGACACGGGTTCGCCCGAAGTCCAGGTCGCACTGCTGACCGCACGTATCGTCGAACTGACGGGTCACTTCAAGACCCACGCGAAGGACCACCACAGCCGCCGCGGCCTGCTGCGCATGGTGAGCCGCCGCCGCAAGCTGCTCGACTACCTCAAGGGCAAGGATGCCGACCGTTACCGCGCGCTGATCGAGAAGCTGGGTCTGCGTAAGTAATCGAGGCGATTGCCGCCAGCAAGATGCCTGTGTCAGTCCGCTGATGCAGGCATTTTGTTTTTGCGCGGTGCGTAGCGTCACGCGCACCGCAGGTTGTCCGGCACGTGAGTGCCGGCTGCCGGAACGGCTGATACCGGGGTCGGGATTTGTGTCATTCCAGCGCGTCGCTCGACGAGCGCCGCGCTGGAATGGCATAAAAAACACACCTTGCTCCGGGTGATTCGGTCGCGACGCCGCCGCACGGGATGACCCGGGCGGCGAATGAAATGAATGAATTCAAAGGAGCAACCATGTCCATGTTCAACAAGGTCGTGAAGGAATTCCAGTGGGGCCAGCACAAGGTGCGCCTCGAAACCGGTGAAGTCGCTCGCCAGGCGAGCGGTGCCGTGATCGTCGACGTGGAAGACACCGTCGTGCTGGCGACCGTCGTCGGCGCGAAGTCGGCAAAGCCGGGCCAGGATTTCTTCCCGCTGACCGTCGACTACCTCGAAAAGACCTACTCGGCCGGCAAGATCCCGGGCGGCTTCTTCCGCCGCGAAGGCCGTCCGTCGGAACACGAGACGCTGACGTCGCGCCTGATCGACCGTCCGCTGCGCCCGCTGTTCCCGGAAGGCTTCTACAACGAAGTGCAGGTCGTGATCCACGTGCTGTCCGTGAACCCGGAAATCCCGGCGGACATCCCCGCGCTGATCGGTGCATCGGCTGCGCTCGCCGTGTCGGGCCTGCCGTTCAACGGTCCGGTCGGTGCCGCGCGCGTCGCGTACATCGACAACGCATACGTGCTGAACCCGACGCGTGACCAGATCAAGGCATCGAGCCTCGATCTCGTCGTCGCCGGTACGGAGCGCGCGGTGCTGATGGTCGAATCGGAAGCCGACCAGCTGCCGGAAGACGTGATGCTGGGCGCGGTCGTGTTCGGTCACGAGCAGATGCAGACGGCGATCGACGCGATCCACGAACTCGTGCGCGAAGGCGGCAAGCCCGAGTGGGACTGGCAGCCGGCACCGAAGAACGAGGCGCTGATCGCGCGTGTGACGGAACTGGCGCACGGCGATCTGCTCGCCGCTTACCAGCTGCGCGACAAGCAGGCGCGTTCGACGAAGCTGAAGGAAGTCTACGCGGCGACGTCGGCGAAGCTCGAGGAAGACGCGCTGGCGGCCGGCACGGTCGCGGCCGACAAGGCTACCGTCGGCAACATCCTGTTCGACATCGAAGCGAAGATCGTCCGTTCGCAGATCCTGAACGGCGAGCCGCGCATCGACGGTCGCGACACGCGCACCGTGCGTCCGATCGAGATCCGCACCGGTGTGCTGCCGCGCACCCACGGTTCGGCGTTGTTCACCCGTGGCGAAACGCAGGCGCTCGTCGTCGCGACGCTCGGCACGAAGGGTGACGAGCAGATCATCGACGCGCTCGAAGGCGAATACCGCGAGCGCTTCATGCTCCACTACAACATGCCTCCGTTCGCGACCGGCGAAACGGGGCGCGTCGGCTCGCCGAAGCGTCGTGAAATCGGCCACGGCCGTCTCGCGAAGCGTGCGCTGGTCAAGTGCCTGCCGAGCGCCGACGAATTCGGCTACTCGATCCGCGTCGTGTCGGAAATCACCGAATCGAACGGTTCGTCGTCGATGGCGTCGGTGTGCGGCGGCTGCCTCGCGCTGATGGACGCCGGCGTGCCGATGAAGGCGCACGTCGCGGGTATCGCGATGGGCCTGATCCTCGAAGGCAACAAGTTCGCGGTGCTGACCGACATCCTCGGCGACGAGGATCACCTCGGCGACATGGACTTCAAGGTGGCCGGCACGGAGCAAGGCGTGACGGCGCTGCAGATGGACATCAAGATCCAGGGCATCACGAAGGAAATCATGCAGGTCGCGCTCGCGCAGGCGAAGGAAGGCCGCATGCACATCCTCGGCAAGATGACGTCGGCAGTCTCGGGTGCGAACACGCAACTGTCGGAATTCGCGCCGCGCATGATCACGATCAAGATCAACCCGGAAAAGATCCGCGACGTGATCGGCAAGGGCGGTTCGGTGATCCGCGCGCTGACGGAAGAAACCGGCACGACCATCGACATCTCGGATGACGGCGTCGTGACGATCGCGAGCACGAGCAGCGAAGGCATGGCCGAAGCGAAGAAGCGCATCGAGAACATCACGGCCGAGATCGAAGTCGGCCAGGTGTACGAAGGCACGGTGCTCAAGCTGCTCGATTTCGGCGCGATCGTGAACCTGCTGCCGGGCAAGGACGGCCTGCTGCACATCTCGGAAATCGTCAACGAGCGCGTGAAGGACATCAACGACTACCTGAAGGAAGGTCAGCAGGTGAAGGTCAAGGTGATCCAGACGGACGAGAAGGGTCGCGTGCGTCTGTCGGCGAAGGCGCTGCTGAACGAAGCAGCGGCAGCGTCGCAGTCGGATACGCCGCCGCAGCAGTAAGCGGACAGGCGTGAGAGCGGCCGGCAGTGCGAAAGCGTGCCGGCCGTTTTTTCTGTAGCATCGTTGTGCGGCGCAGCAGCGCCGGCGAGGCGCCCGTGCCGTGCGCGGGTGTGCCCCCGACAGATCCAGGAGCGACCACCATGAAAGCCATCGAAATCACCGAATTCGGCGCCCCCGACGTGCTGAAGCTCGCGGAGCGTCCGCGCCCCGAACCGAAGCGCGGCGAAGTGCTGATCAAGGTGGCGGCTTCCGGCGTGAACCGGCCGGACGTATTTCAGCGCAAGGGCGCGTATGCGCCGCCGCCGGGTGCGTCGGATCTGCCGGGCCTCGAGGTCGCGGGCGAGATTGTCGGCGGCGACCTGTCGGATGCGGCACTGAACCCGTTCGGCCTGAAGATGGGCGATCGCGTCTGCGCGCTGCTCGCGGGCGGCGGTTACGCCGAATATGCGGTCGCGCCGCTGCCGCAATGCCTGCCGGTGCCCGACGGGCTGACTGACATCGAGGTCGCATCGCTGCCCGAAACCTTCTTCACGGTGTGGAGCAACGTGTTCGACCGCGCGCTGCTCGGCGCGGGCGAGGGCGGCGAGCAGGAAACGCTGCTCGTGCAGGGCGGCTCGAGCGGGATCGGCGTGACGGCGATCCAGATCGCGCACGCGCTCGGCTTTCGTGTCTTCGCGACGGCCGGGAGTGCCGATAAATGCCGTGCATGCGAGGCGCTCGGCGCCGAGCGTGCGATCAACTACAAGACCGAAGACTTCGTCGAGGTCGTCAAGTCGCTGACGCACGATCGCGGCGTCGACGTGATCCTCGACATGGTCGCGGGCTCGTACGTGCCGCGCGAACTGTCCGCGCTCGCGGACGGCGGCCGCCTCGTGCTGATCGCGCTGCTCGGCGGCGCGAAGGCCGAGGTCAACCTGAATGAAATCCTGCGCCGCCGGTTGACGGTGACGGGCTCGACGCTGCGTCCGCGGCCGGTCGAGTTCAAGGCGCGCATCGCCGCGCAACTGAAGGCGCGTGTCTGGCCACTGCTCGCGGACGGTCGCATCAAGCCCGTCATCTACCGCGTGCTGCCGGCAGGGGAGGCCGCGCAGGCGCATGCGCTGATGGAAAGCGGCGAGCACATCGGCAAGATCGTGCTCGATTGGGGCGCGAACGCGTGACGGCCCGTGCGACGGGCTTGACATGTGTGGTTTGACCGGTTCAAGCCGCGCGCAGTAAAATCGCGGGTTTGCTTCGCCAGATCCAACCTGACGGGCCGGTTTCCGGTGCGTTAATGACAAGATAGTGACGAGACAGACACGATGTCGAAACAACGAACGAAGCGAGTGATCGGCAACTGGAAGATGCACGGCCGGCTGGCCGGCAACCAGGCATTGCTGAACGAAGTGATGCAGGGCGCGGGCGCGGTGCCGGCCGAGACGTCGGTCGGCGTGTGCGTGCCGTTCCCGTACCTCGCGCAGGTTCAGGCGCAGCTCGGCGGTGGCCGTGTCGCGTTCGGCGCGCAGGACGTGTCCGCGCACGAGCAGGGCGCGTTCACCGGTGAAGTGGCGGCCGCGATGGTGGCGGAGTTCGGCGCGCAGTATGCGATCGTCGGTCACTCGGAGCGTCGCGCGTATCACGGCGAGCGCAACGAAACCGTTGCCGCGAAGACGCAGCGCGCGCTCGCGGCGGGCCTCACGCCCGTCGTGTGCGTCGGTGAAACGCTCGACGAGCGCGAAGCGGGCGCGACCGAGCAGGTAGTCGGTGCGCAGCTCGACGCCGTGCTGGCCGTGCTGACGGCTGACGAGGCCGCCCGCATCGTCGTCGCATACGAGCCGGTCTGGGCGATCGGCACGGGCAAGAGCGCGACGTCGGCGCAGGCGCAGGACGTGCACGCATTCCTGCGGGCGCGTCTGGCGGCGAAGGGGGCGGCGGACGTATCGGTGCTGTACGGCGGCAGCGTGAAGCCGGACAACGCGGAAGAGCTGTTCGCGCAGCCCGACATCGACGGCGGCCTGATCGGCGGCGCGTCGCTGAAGGCGGAAGATTTCCTGGCGATCTGCCGGGCCGCACGTTGAGCGGTCCGGGATCGAATTGAACCATGATGGCGGCCGGTTGGTCCGGTTGCCTGATCCAATCGGGTGGGTGTGATGCTGTTATTCAAGACGCTGATTATTGTCGTGCAGGTGCTGTCTGCACTCGGTGTGATCGGACTCGTGCTGCTGCAGCACGGCAAGGGGGCGGACATGGGCGCTGCATTCGGCAGCGGCGCGTCGGGCAGCCTGTTCGGTGCAACGGGCTCCGCCAACTTCCTGTCGCGCACGACGGGCATTCTCGCGACGATTTTCTTCGTTGCGACGCTCGCGCTGACGTACCTCGGTTCGTACAAGTCGACGCCGTCGGCAGGCGTGCTCGGCGGCGCCGCGACCGCGCCGGCATCGGCGCCCGCAGCGTCGGCGCCGGCCGTCGCGGTGTCCGCTGCCGCGGGTTCGGCAGCGAGCGCGCCTGGCCAGGATGTCCCGAAATAAAAAGTCAAAATTTTTGCGTTTGTGCGTTGAACAAATCTGGAACTCGGGTTAGAATTTAATTCTTGAAGCGATTCGCGGGAAACAAGCAGCACAACCCGAGTTGCATGCAGTGCCGACGTGGTGAAATTGGTAGACACGCTATCTTGAGGGGGTAGTGGCGAAAGCTGTGCGAGTTCGAGTCTCGCCGTCGGCACCAAAGTTACTCAATGCCAGCCGCTTCTAGTGGCTGGCATTTTTCATTTCTGGGGTGTGCCTTGCGATTGTCTTGTGATCGCATGCACTCCGAAATGATTCCTTCCGCCGGAAGTGGTATTCTCCGGACGCTCAGAACCAACCGATAGAGGATTGCCTTGAACCTCGCAGCCTATTACCCCGTCTTGTTGTTCCTCCTCGTGGGCACTGGTTTAGGTATAGCGCTGGTCAGCATCGGCAAGCTCCTTGGTCCCAACAAGCCGGACGTCGAGAAGAACGCACCGTACGAGTGCGGCTTCGAAGCCTTTGAAGACGCCCGGATGAAATTCGACGTCCGGTACTACCTCGTCGCCATCCTGTTCATCATCTTCGATCTCGAAACCGCATTCCTGTTTCCGTGGGGCGTCGCGCTCCGGGACATCGGCTGGCCGGGTTTCATCGCAATGATGATTTTTCTGCTCGAATTCCTGCTGGGCTTTGCCTATATCTGGAAGAAAGGCGGCCTCGATTGGGAGTGATGGGTTAATCGCCGGTTTGCATGGGCGGCCACGCTGGGTCGCTCGTCTGGAGTGGAAAGCAAATGAGTATCGAAGGGGTCTTGAAGGAAGGGTTTGTCACCACGACGGCTGACAAGCTGATCAACTGGACGCGTACCGGCTCGCTGTGGCCGATGACGTTCGGGCTCGCGTGTTGCGCCGTCGAGATGATGCATGCGGGCGCGGCCCGTTATGACCTGGACCGGTTCGGGGTCGTGTTCCGTCCGAGCCCGCGTCAGTCGGACGTGATGATCGTCGCCGGCACGCTGTGCAACAAGATGGCGCCCGCACTGCGCCGCGTGTACGACCAGATGGCCGAGCCGCGCTGGGTGATCTCGATGGGGTCGTGCGCGAACGGTGGCGGTTACTACCACTACTCGTACTCGGTGGTTCGCGGTTGCGACCGGATCGTGCCCGTTGACGTCTACGTGCCGGGCTGTCCGCCCACGGCCGAGGCGCTGGTCTACGGCGTGATCCAGCTGCAGGCGAAGATCCGCCGCACCAACACCATCGCCCGTCAATAAAGTCCCGAGCGTCCCCTCAATATGGCAAGCAAAATCGAGACCCTCAAGGCAAACCTCGAAGCAGCGCTCGGCGCGCGCGTGGTGAGCCTCACCGAAGCGATCGGTGAACTGACGCTCGTCGTGAAGGCAAGCGATTACCTCGAAGTCGCAAAGATGCTGCGCGACGATCCGAAGCTCCGTTTCGAGCAACTGATCGACCTCTGCGGCATCGACTACCAGACCTACGGCGACGGTGCCTACGACGGCCCGCGTTTCGCGGCCGTGTCGCAGTTGCTGTCGGTCACGAACAACTGGCGCCTGCGCCTGCGCGTGTTCGCTCCGGACGACGATCTGCCGATCGTGGCATCGCTCGTCGACATCTGGGCCTCCGCAAACTGGTACGAGCGCGAGGCGTTCGACCTGTACGGCCTCGTGTTCGAGGGTCACCCCGATCTGCGCCGCATCCTCACCGACTACGGCTTCATCGGCCACCCGTTCCGAAAGGACTTCCCGGTGTCGGGTTATGTCGAAATGCGTTACGACCCGGAAGAGAAGCGGGTCGTCTACCAGCCGGTGACGATCGAGCCGCGCGAAATCACGCCGCGCGTGATCCGCGAGGATCGCTATGGCGGTCTGAAACATTAAGGGGGCGTCATGGCAGAAATCAAGAACTACACCCTCAACTTCGGCCCGCAGCACCCGGCAGCGCACGGCGTGCTGCGTCTCGTGCTCGAGCTCGACGGCGAAGTCATCCAGCGCGCCGATCCGCATATCGGCCTGCTGCATCGCGCGACTGAAAAGCTCGCGGAAAGCAAGACCTTCATCCAGTCCGTGCCGTACATGGACCGTCTCGACTACGTGTCGATGATGGTCAACGAGCACGGCTACGTGCTCGCGATCGAAAAGCTGCTCGGCATCGACGTGCCGGAGCGCGCGCAGTACATCCGCGTGCTGTTCGACGAAATCACGCGTGTGCTGAACCACCTGATGTGGATCGGCGCGCACGCGCTCGACGTCGGCGCGATGGCCGTGTTCCTGTACGCATTCCGCGAGCGCGAAGACCTGATGGACGTGTACGAAGCGGTGTCCGGTGCCCGGATGCACGCGGCGTACTATCGTCCGGGCGGCGTCTACCGCGACCTGCCTGACGCAATGCCGCAATACAAGGCGTCGAAGATTCGCAACGAGAAGGCGCTCGCGAAGATGAACGAAGCGCGCAGCGGCTCGGTGCTCGACTTCATCGACGACTTCTTCACGCGCTTCCCGAAGTGCGTCGACGAATACGAAACGCTGCTGACCGACAACCGGATCTGGAAACAGCGTCTGGTCGGGATCGGCGTGGTGAGCCCGGAGCGTGCGCTGCAGATGGGCCTGACGGGCCCGATGCTGCGCGGTTCGGGTATCGCGTGGGACCTGCGCAAGAAGCAGCCGTACGAAGTGTACGACCGCATGGATTTCGACGTGCCGGTCGGCGTGAACGGCGATTGCTACGACCGCTATCTGGTGCGTGTCGAAGAAATGCGCCAGTCGGTCCGCATCGCGAAACAGTGTATTGAGTGGCTCCGCAAGAATCCGGGCCCGGTGATGACGGACAATCACAAGGTTGCACCGCCGTCGCGCGTCGGCATGAAGACCAACATGGAAGACTTGATTCACCACTTCAAGCTCTTCACCGAAGGTTTCCATGTGCCGGAAGGCGAAGCGTACGCGGCGGTCGAGCATCCGAAGGGTGAATTCGGCATCTACCTCGTGTCGGACGGTGCCAACAAGCCGTATCGTCTCAAGATCCGCGCACCGGGCTTCGCGCACCTCGCGTCGCTCGACGAAATGGCGCGCGGCCACATGATTGCCGACGCCGTCACGATCATCGGTACGCAGGACATCGTGTTCGGCGAAATCGATCGCTAATGGTTGCGCCGCCCGCGCGAGCGGGCGGCGAGCAGTCAGTCACACGCGATGCGCGCTGAACCGGCGCGGCTTCGCAAGCTGTCAACAGTGAGCGCCAGGTCTGCCGTCCTTGCACAGCAGTGCGGCAGGTTGTTCGTTCGGTAGGAATTGAAAGAGTCGTGTCTGAAAATGATCTCAGCTGAAGGCCTGAAGGAAATCGATCGAGCGTTGACGAAGTATCCCGCCGATCAGAAACAGTCCGCCGTGATGTCGGCGTTGGCCGTTGCTCAGGAAGAGCACGGCTGGCTGTCGCCCGAACTGATGCAGTTCGTTGCGGACTATCTCGGCATGCCGGCCGTCGCCGTGCAGGAAGTCGCGACGTTCTACACGATGTACGAGCTCAAACCGGTCGGCAAGCACAAGATCACGCTCTGCACGAACCTGCCGTGCCAGCTTGGCCCGCACGGCGGCGCGGAAGCGACTGCCGACTACCTGAAACAGAAGCTGGGCATCGGCTTCGGCGAGACCACGCCCGACGGCAAGTTCACGCTGAAGGAAGGCGAATGCATGGGCTCGTGCGGCGATGCGCCGGTGCTGCTGGTGAACAATCACAGAATGTGCAGCTTCATGAGCCGCGAGAAGATCGACCAGCTGCTTGAGGAGCTCTCGAAATGACGTCCCTCCACGACCGTCACATCAAACCGCTGATCCTCGCTGGTCTGAACGGCGAGAACTGGCATCTCGAAGACTACGTCGCGCGCGGCGGCTACAAGCAGCTGCGCCGCATTCTCGAAGAAAAGATTCCGCCGGAGCAGGTGATCGCCGACGTGAAGGCGTCGGGCCTGCGTGGCCGTGGCGGTGCGGGCTTCCCGACCGGCCTGAAGTGGAGCTTCATGCCGCGCCAGTTCCCGGGGCAGAAGTACCTCGTCTGCAACTCGGACGAAGGCGAGCCGGGCACGTTCAAGGATCGCGACATCCTGCGCTGGAACCCGCATGCACTGATCGAAGGCATGGCCATCGGCGCGTACGCGATGGGCATCACCGTCGGCTACAACTACATCCACGGGGAAATCTTCGAAGTGTATCGACGCTTCGAGGCCGCGCTCGATGAAGCGCGTGCCGCGGGTTTCCTCGGCGATAACATCATGGGCTCGGAATTCTCGTTCCAGCTGCACGCGCACCATGGTTACGGCGCGTACATCTGCGGCGAGGAAACGGCGCTGCTCGAGTCGCTCGAAGGCAAGAAGGGCCAGCCGCGCTTCAAGCCGCCGTTCCCGGCGAGCTTCGGTGTGTACGGCAAGCCGACCACGATCAACAACACCGAGACGTTTGCCGCGGTGCCGTTCCTGCTGTCCATCGGGCCGCAGAATTACCTCGAGATCGGCAAGCCGAACAACGGCGGCACGAAGATCTTCTCGGTGTCGGGCGACGTCGAGCGTCCGGGCAACTACGAAGTGCCGCTCGGCACGCCGTTCGCGACGCTGATGGAGCTGGCCGGCGGGATGCGCGGTGGCAAGAAGATCAAGGCCGTGATTCCGGGCGGTTCGTCGGCACCGGTGATCCCGGGCGACATCATGATGCAGACCGATCTCGATTACGACTCGATCGCGAAGGCGGGCTCGATGCTCGGCTCCGGCGCGGTGATCGTGATGGACGAGACGCGTTGCATGGTGCGTTCGCTGTTGCGCCTGTCGTACTTCTACTACGAGGAATCGTGCGGCCAGTGCACGCCGTGCCGTGAAGGCACCGGCTGGCTGTATCGCGTCGTGAATCGTATCGAGCACGGCGAAGGCCGCCAGGAAGATCTGGACCTGCTGAACTCGGTTGCCGAGAACATCATGGGCCGCACGATCTGCGCGCTCGGCGATGCGGCGGCGATGCCGGTACGCGGGATGCTCAAGCATTACTGGGACGAATTCGCGTACCACGTCGAGCATAAGCACTGCATGGTCGGCGGCCACGCGCACGCGGCGGCAGCCTGAAGCGAAGCACCGGTTGCGGAATTTGAGCGCACGGTCGGGCGAAGGCGCGAACGGGCGGAAATAGGTTAAGGACCATTCACCATCATGGTTGAACTTGAAATAGACGGCAAGAAGGTCGAGGTGCCCGAAGGCAGCATGGTGATCCAGGCTGCGCACAAGGCGGATACGTACATTCCTCACTTCTGCTATCACAAGAAACTGTCGGTCGCGGCCAACTGCCGGATGTGTCTCGTCGAAGTCGAGAAGATGCCGAAGGCCGTACCTGCCTGCGCGACGCCCGTGTCGGCCGGCATGATCGTGCGCACGCAGTCCGACAAGGCCGTGAAGGCGCAGCAGTCGGTGATGGAATTCCTCCTCATCAACCACCCGCTCGACTGCCCGATCTGCGATCAGGGCGGCGAATGCCAGCTGCAGGATCTGGCGGTCGGCTACGGCAAGTCGTCGTCGCGCTACTCGGAAGAAAAGCGCGTGGTGTTCCACAAGAACGTGGGCCCGCTGATCTCGATGGAAGAAATGTCGCGCTGCATCCACTGCACGCGCTGCGTCCGCTTCGGCCAGGAAATCGCCGGCGTGATGGAGCTCGGCATGCTGGGTCGCGGCGAGCACTCGGAAATCACGACGTTCGTCGGCAAGACGGTCGACTCCGAACTGTCGGGCAACATGATCGA
This sequence comes from Burkholderia sp. FL-7-2-10-S1-D7, assembly GCF_001524185.1. Taxonomy (NCBI): domain Bacteria; kingdom Pseudomonadati; phylum Pseudomonadota; class Betaproteobacteria; order Burkholderiales; family Burkholderiaceae; genus Burkholderia; species Burkholderia sp. FL-7-2-10-S1-D7. The sequence goes on from NZ_LOWY01000022.1 coordinate 267,121, forward strand.
CCTGTGCCCGGTCGGCGCGCTGACCAGCAAGCCGTTCCGCTACAGCGCCCGTACGTGGGAACTGTCGCGCCGCAAGTCGGTGAGTCCGCACGATTCAGTCGGTGCGAACCTCGTCGTGCAGGTCAAGAACAACCGCGTGATGCGCGTGTTGCCGTTCGAGAACGAAGCGATCAACGAATGCTGGATCTCGGACAAGGATCGATTCTCGTACGAAGGCCTGAACAGTGAAGAGCGCCTGACGAAGCCGATGCTGAAGCAGGGCGGCCAGTGGATCGAGACCGACTGGCAGACCGCGCTCGAGTATGTCGCGAAGGGCCTGAAGGGCATCGCCGCGGATCACGGCGCGAACGCGCTGGCAATGCTCGCGAGCGCGCACAGCACCGCTGAAGAGTTGTTCCTCGTTAAGCAGCTCGCCAGCGAACTGAAAACGCCGAACGTCGACTTCCGTCTGCGGCAGCAGGATTTCTCGGCGCCGGTCCAGGGCGCACCGTGGCTCGGCATGCCGATCGCCGACCTGTCGAGCGTGGATGCCGCGTTCGTCGTCGGTTCGTTCCTGCGCCGCGACCACCCGCTGCTCGCCGCGCGCCTGCGCCAGGCCGCGAAGAACGGCGCGAAGCTGCACTTCCTGCACGCGACCGCCGACGACTCGCTGATCCCGACCGCGCAGCGCATCGTCGCCGCGCCGTCGGCATGGCTCGACGAGCTGGCCGGCATTGCCGCGGCCGTCGCGCAACTGCGCGGCGTCGCGCTGCCCGACACGCTCGCGGGCGTCACGGCATCGCCGGCCGCACAGGCGGTCGCGCAGTCGCTCGCGAACGGCGAACGCCGCGCCGTGCTGCTCGGCAACGTCGCGGTCCGCCATCCGGAATTCGCGAAGCTGCACGCGGTCGCCCAGTGGATCGCCGACAACACCGGCGCGACGTTCGGCTTCCTGACGGAAGCGGCGAACACGGTCGGTGCGCACGTCGTCGGCGCGCTGCCGGGCGAAGGCGGCCTGAATGCACGCGAAGCGTTCGCACAGCCGCGCAAGGGTTACGTGCTGCTGAACGTCGAACCGGAATTCGACACCGCCGATCCGGCGCAGGCGCTTGCCGCGCTGAACCAGGCGGAGATGGTCGTCGTGATGTCGCCGTTCAAGCACGGCCTCGATTACGCCGACGTGCTGCTGCCGATCGCGCCGTTCACGGAAACGTCCGGCACGTTCGTCAACGCGGAAGGCACCGTGCAAAGCTTCAACGGCGTCGTGCGCCCGCTCGGCGACACGCGTCCGGCGTGGAAGGTGCTGCGCGTGCTCGGCAGCCTGCTTGGCCTGCCGAACTTCGAATACGAGACGGCGGAAGAAGTGCGTCTCGCGGCGCTCGGCGACGCAGGCGTCGCGGGCCGCCTGTCGAACCAGACGTCGGTCGCTCCGGCGCGCGCCGCGGCGAATGCCGCGAACGGCGGCTTCGAGCGCCTGGCCGATGTGCCGATCTATCACGCCGACGCGCTGGTGCGCCGCGCAGGTGCGCTGCATCTGACGGCTGCCGCGAAGGCAGCGAATGCCGCAGCCCTGCCGGCCGCGCTGTTCGACAAGCTGGGCTTGAAGGAAGGCGACGCAGTGCGCGTGCGCCAGGGCGAGCGTGCGGTGCAGTTGCCGGCCGTGCGCGACGCGAATCTTGCGGAGACGGTCGTTCGCGTGTCGGCGGCGACGCCTGCCGGCGCAGCGCTCGGCAGCCTGTCCGGTGAACTGGTGGTGGAGAAGGCGTAAATGAGCTTGTTCGATACGATCAACGCGGGCGGAGCCCAGCTTCTCGGCGTCGCGTGGCCGACGGTGTGGGCCGTTGTGCGCATCCTCGTCGTCGCCGTCGTGATCCTGCTGTGCGTCGCGTACCTGATTCTGTGGGAACGCAAGCTGATCGGCTGGATGCACGTGCGTCTCGGCCCGAACCGCGTCGGCCCCGGCGGCCTGCTGCAGCCGATCGCCGACGTGCTGAAGCTGCTGCTCAAGGAAGTGATTCAGCCGAGCGCCGCCAGCCGTTGGCTGTACCTGATCGCACCGGTCATGACCGTCGTGCCGGCGTTCGCCGTGTGGGCGGTGATCCCGTTCCAGGCCGAAGCCGTGCTCGCGAACGTGAACGCAGGCCTGCTGTATGCGATGGCGATCTCGTCGATCGGCGTGTACGCGGTGATTCTCGCCGGCTGGGCGTCGAACTCGAAGTACGCGTTCCTCGGCGCGATGCGCGCCGCTGCGCAGATGGTGTCGTACGAAATCTCGATGGGCTTCGCGCTGGTGCTCGTGCTGATGACGGCCGGCAGCCTGAACCTGTCGGAAATCGTCGGCTCGCAACAGCACGGCTTCTTCGCCGGCCACGGCGTGAACTTCCTGTCGTGGAACTGGCTGCCGTTGCTGCCGGCCTTCGTCGTCTACTTCGTGTCCGGCATCGCCGAAACGAACCGCCACCCGTTCGACGTGGTGGAAGGGGAGTCGGAGATTGTCGCAGGTCACATGATCGATTACTCGGGCATGGCGTTCGCGCTGTTCTTCCTCGCCGAGTACATCAACATGATCGTGATCTCGGCGCTGGCCTCGACGCTGTTCCTCGGCGGCTGGGACGCACCGTTCGAATTCCTGTCGTTCATTCCGGGCATCTTCTGGCTGGTGCTGAAGGTATTCGCGCTGCTGTCGGTGTTCATCTGGGTGCGCGCGACGTTCCCGCGCTACCGTTACGACCAGATCATGCGTCTGGGCTGGAAGGTGTTCCTGCCTGTCACGGTGATCTGGGTGGTCGTGGTCGGCTTCTGGATGATGTCGCCGCTCAACATCTGGGTGAAGTAATCGGACGAAATCATGACGGCAATCCAACACTTCTTTAAGACCTTCTTCCTGACGGAGCTGCTGAAGGGGCTCGCGCTGACCGGTCGTTACACGTTCAAGCGCAAGTTCACCGTGCAGTTCCCGGAAGAAAAGACTCCGATTTCGCCGCGTTTTCGCGGGCTGCATGCGCTGCGCCGCTATGAAAACGGCGAAGAGCGCTGCATCGCGTGCAAACTCTGCGAGGCAGTGTGCCCCGCGATGGCGATCACGATCGAATCGGAAACGCGCGCGGACAACACGCGCCGCACGACGCGCTACGACATCGACCTGACGAAGTGCATCTTCTGTGGTTTCTGCGAGGAAAGCTGCCCGGTCGATTCGATCGTCGAGACGCAGATTCTCGAGTACCACGGCGAAAAGCGCGGCGACCTGTATTTCACGAAGGAAATGCTGCTCGCGGTGGGCGATCGCTACGAGAAGGACATCGCTGCGGCGAAGGCCGCCGACGCGCCGTATCGTTGATTGTGTTTGCAGTGCCGGCCCGGCAGGAACGGGCCGAGCCGCCGCGACGGGTGCGGCACGCGAGAGCGTCCCGCAAGCCGCGCCTGACTATGGCCTAACGATGAACCGGTAATCATGGAATTCACGACCGTACTGTTCTACATCTTCGCGCTGCTCCTGGTGGTATCAGGGCTGAAGGTGATCACTTCGCGCAACCCGGTGGCGTCTGCGCTTTTCCTTGTGCTGGCGTTCTTCAACGCCGCCGCGATCTGGATGCTGCTGGAAGCGGAGTTCCTCGCGATCCTGCTGGTGCTGGTGTACGTGGGCGCCGTGATGGTGCTGTTCCTGTTCGTCGTGATGATGCTGGACATCAACATCGATTACCTGCGCCGCGACTTCAAGCGCTTCGTGCCGATGGCGACCGTCGTCGGCGCGATCATCGTGGTCGAGACCGCGCTGATCCTGTGGCGCGGCTACGGCGACACGCACACGGTGCACGCGATGGCGACGGGCGCGATGGCCGACTGGTCGAACACGCGCCTGATCGGCAAGGTGATCTACACCGACTACATCTTCGCGTTTGAAATCGCAGGCCTGGTGCTGCTGGTCGCGATCATCGCCGCGATCGGGCTGACCGAGCGCAAGGGCAAGGACAGCAAGCGGCAGCGCGTGTCGGATCAGGTCAAGGTGCGCCGCGACGACCGCGTGCGCCTCGTGAAGATGGAAGCGGACAAGCCGCAGCCGGAAACGGCGCAGAGCGAAGCCGGTACGAGCACCAACGGCTAAGCGGAGGAAAAGAAAACCATGCTGACTCTTGCTCATTACCTTGTGCTCGGCGCGATCCTCTTTGCGATCGCGATCGTCGGGATCTTCCTGAACCGCCGCAACATCATCATCATCCTGATGGCGATCGAACTGATGCTGCTGGCGGTGAACACCAACTTCGTCGCGTTTTCGCACTACCTCGGCGATGTGCACGGCCAGATATTCGTGTTCTTCGTGCTGACCGTCGCCGCAGCGGAAGCCGCGATCGGTCTCGCGATTCTGGTGACCCTGTTCCGTAAGCTCGACACGATCAATGTCGAGGATCTCGATCAGCTCAAAGGTTAATTTCAGGCAACGCTGTTATGTCAACGACACTCAATGAAAACCTGCTGCTGGCGATTCCGCTCGCTCCGCTGGCCGGCTCGCTGATTGCGGGGCTGTTCGGGAACGCAGTCGGGCGCAAGGGCGCACACCGGATCACGATCCTCGGCGTATTGATCGCGTTCCTCCTGTCGGCGAAAGTCTTCCTCGACGTAATGGGCGGCGCGAGCTTCAACGCGACCGTCTACGAATGGATGAACGTCGGTTCGCTGAAACTCGAAGTCGGCTTCCTCGTCGATTCGCTGACCGCGATGATGATCGTCGTCGTGACCTTCGTCTCGCTGATGGTGCACGTGTACACGATCGGCTACATGTCGGAAGAAGACGGCTACCAGCGCTTCTTCTCGTACATCTCGCTGTTCACGTTCTCGATGCTGATGCTCGTGATGAGCAACAACTTCCTGCAGCTGTTCTTCGGCTGGGAAGCGGTGGGTCTGGTGTCGTACCTGCTGATCGGCTTCTACTTCACGCGTGAGAGCGCGATCTACGCGAACATGAAGGCGTTCCTCGTGAACCGCGTGGGCGACTTCGGCTTCCTGCTGGGTATCGGCCTGCTGCTAGCGTTCGCGGGTTCGATGAACTACGGCGAAGTGTTCGCGAAGCGTGCCGAGCTCGCAAGCCTGCACTTCCCAGGCACCGACTGGGGCCTGCTGACCGTCGCCTGCATCTGCCTGTTCATCGGCGCGATGGGTAAATCGGCGCAGTTCCCGCTGCACGTTTGGCTGCCCGACTCGATGGAAGGCCCGACCCCGATCTCCGCGCTGATTCACGCGGCGACGATGGTGACGGCCGGCATCTTCATGGTGTCGCGCATGTCGCCGCTGTTCGAACTGTCGGATACCGCGCTGTCGTTCATCACGGTGATCGGCGCGATCACGGCACTGTTCATGGGCTTTCTCGGGATCGTCCAGAACGACATCAAGCGTGTCGTCGCGTACTCGACGCTGTCGCAGCTCGGCTACATGACCGTCGCGCTCGGCGTGTCCGCTTACCCGGTCGCCGTGTTCCACCTGATGACGCACGCGTTCTTCAAGGCGCTGCTGTTCCTTGGCGCCGGTTCGGTGATCATGGGCATGCACCACGACCAGGACATGCGCAACATGGGCGGCCTGCGCAAGTACATGCCGATCACGTGGATCACGTCGCTCGTCGGTTCGCTGGCGCTGATCGGTACGCCGTTCTTCTCGGGCTTCTACTCGAAAGACTCGATCATCGACGCGGTGAAGCTGTCGCACCTGCCGGGTTCGGGCTTCGCATACTTCGCGGTCGTCGCGAGCGTGTTCGTCACGGCGCTCTACTCGTTCCGCATGTACTTCCTGGTGTTCCACGGCGAAGAGCGCTTCCGCAAGCCGAAGCATCCGGAATCGCCGATGGGCATGGCGGCAGCGCATGGCCACGACGATCACGGCCATGGCCACGGTCATGACGACCACGCGCACGAGCCGCACGAGACCCCGTGGGTCGTGTGGGTGCCGCTGGTCCTGCTGGCAATTCCGTCGGTGATCATCGGTGCGATCGCGATCGGCCCGATGCTGTTCGGCGACTTCTTCCAGCACGGCGTCGCGTTCGACAAGGTGATCTTCATCGGTGAAAACCATCCGGCCCTGGCCGAGATGGCCGAAGAGTTCCACGGCTGGGTGGGCATGGGCCTGCACTCGGTGTCGGGCCTGCCGGTTTGGCTGGCGCTCACCGGTGTCGTCGTCGCGTGGTTCCTGTACCTGAAGCGTCCGGAGTTGCCGGCGTCGATCCGCCGCGCGTTCGGTCCGATCTACACGCTGCTGGACAACAAGTACTACATGGACAAGATCAACGAAGTGGTGTTCGCCCGTGGTTCGGTGGCGATCGGCCGCGGCCTGTGGAAGGAAGGCGACGTCGTCGTGATCGACGGTCTCGTCAACGGCAGCGCGCGGTTCATCGGCTGGTTCGCCGGCGTGATCCGCTTCCTCCAATCCGGTTACATCTATCACTACGCGTTCGCCATGATCATCGGCATGCTGGGGCTCCTGACCCTGTTTGTAACGCTCGGCGGCAAATAAGGCGGGGGGACAACACTAATGCACGCTTTTCCGATTCTCAGTACCGCGATCTGGTTGCCGATCGTTTTCGGCCTCCTCGTGCTCGCGGTGGGTAACGACAAAAATCCGGGGATGGCCCGCTGGGTCGCGCTGATTGGTTCGCTGCTCGGTCTCGCGGTCACGATTCCGCTGATCACGGGCTTCGACTCGAGTACGGCTGCGCTGCAGTTCGTCGAGAAGTCGACCTGGATCGAGCGCTTCGACATCGCGTATCACCTCGGCGTCGACGGCATCTCGATGTGGTTCGTCGTGCTGACCGCGCTGATCACGGTGATCGTCGTGATCGCCGCATGGGAAGTGATCACCGAGAACGTCGCGCAGTATCTCGCGGCGTTCCTGATCCTGTCCGGGATCATGATCGGCGTATTCTCGGCAGCCGATGGCCTGCTGTTCTACGTGTTCTTCGAAGCGACCCTGATTCCGATGTACATCATCATCGGCGTATGGGGTGGCCCGAACCGCGTGTACGCGGCGTTCAAGTTCTTCCTGTACACGCTGGCCGGCTCGCTGTTGATGCTGGTCGCGCTGATCTACCTGTACACGGAAACGCATTCGTTCGACCTCGCGACGTGGCAGAACGCCAAGATCGCGATGACGCCGCAGATCCTGCTGTTCATCGCGTTCTTCCTCGCGTTCGCGGTGAAGGTGCCGATGTGGCCGGTGCACACCTGGCTGCCGGACGCACACGTGGAAGCGCCGACGGGCGGTTCGGTCGTGCTGGCGGCAATCATGCTGAAGCTCGGCGCGTACGGTTTCCTGCGTTTCTCGCTGCCTATCACGCCTGACGCAAGCCACTTCCTGGCACCGGTCGTGATCACGTTGTCGCTGATCGCGGTGATCTACATCGGCCTCGTCGCGATGGTGCAGGCCGACATGAAGAAGCTGGTCGCGTATTCGTCGATCGCGCACATGGGCTTCGTCACGCTCGGCTTCTTCATCTTCAATCAGCTCGGCGTCGAAGGCGCGATCGTCCAGATGATCTCGCACGGCTTCGTGTCGGGCGCGATGTTCCTGTGCATCGGCGTGCTGTACGACCGCGTGCACTCGCGCCAGATCGCCGATTACGGCGGCGTCGTGAACGTGATGCCGAAGTTCGCGGCATTTGCGATGCTGTTCTCGATGGCCAACTGCGGCCTGCCGGGTACCTCCGGTTTCGTCGGTGAGTTCATGGTGATTCTCGCGGCTGTCCAGTACAACTTCTGGATCGCATTCGGCGCGGCATTCACGCTGATCCTCGGCGCCGCCTACACGCTGTGGATGTACAAGCGCGTGTACTTCGGCGCGGTCGCGAACGATCACGTTGCAAAGCTGAAGGACATCGGCCGTCGCGAATTCGTGATGCTGGCCGTGCTCGCCGCGTTCACGCTGCTGATGGGTCTGTATCCGAAGCCTTTCACCGACGTGATGCACGTTTCCGTGGAAAACCTCCTCTCCCACGTCGCGCAGTCCAAGCTGCCGCTGGCCCAGTAATCGCGAGCGGAGGAAATCAAGATCATGAACGCTCCTATGAATGTCCTGTTGCCTGACGCGCTGGTGATGGTCGCCATCGTCGTCGCATGGCTGAACGACACCTTTACCGGTGCTGCTGGCCGCCGCCTGACCTATCTGATCGCGGTGGTTTCGTCGGTCGTTGCCGGCGTGTGGTTCGCGGTTCAGGCGCTGGACCCGCAGCAGTATTACTTCTTCTCGCGGATGGTCGTCGTCGACTCGTTCGCGAGCATGATGAAGGCCGTCGTGTCGTTCGGCTTCGCGGTCTCGCTCGTCTATTCGCGCAAGTACCTCGAAGACCGCGACATGTTCCGCGGCGACGTGTTCCTGCTGGGCATGTTCTCGCTGCTCGGTCAACTGGTGATGGTGTCGGGCAACAACTTCCTGACGCTGTACCTCGGCCTCGAACTGATGTCGCTGTCGCTGTACGCCGTCATCGCGCTGCGCCGCGATGCCGCTCAGTCGAGCGAAGCCGCGATGAAGTACTACGTGCTGGGCGCGCTCGCGTCGGGCTTCGTGCTGTACGGCATTTCGATGCTCTACGGCGCGACCGGCTCGCTCGAGCTGGGCGAGGTGTACAAGGCGGTCGGCGGCAACACCGACGCGGCCGTGCTGATGTTCGGCGTGGTCTTCATCGTCGCCGGTATCGCGTTCAAGCTCGGCGCCGTGCCGTTCCACATGTGGGTGCCGGATGTCTACCAGGGCGCACCGACCGCGATGACGCTGTTCGTCGGCGGCGGCCCGAAGGTTGCCGCGTTCGCGTGGGGCCTGCGCTTCCTGGTGATGGGCCTGCTGCCGCTCGCTCAGAACTGGCAGACCGCGCTCGTGATCCTCGCCGCGCTGTCGCTGATCGTCGGTAACATCACCGGTATCGTCCAGCGCAACATCAAGCGGATGCTCGCGTACTCGGCGATCTCGAACATGGGCTTCGTGCTGCTCGGCCTGCTCGCCGGCATCGTGAAGGGCGACGCGGCCGCGCCGGCGAACGCGTACAGCTCGGCGATGTTCTACGCGATCGTCTACCTGATCACGACGCTCGGCTCGTTCGGCGTGGTGATGCTGCTCGCACGCCGCGATTTCGAAGCGGAAACGATCGACGACTTCAAGGGCCTGAACAAGCGCAGCCCGGTGTTCGCGTTCGTGATGATGGTCATGATGTTCTCGCTGGCCGGTATCCCGCCGACCGTCGGCTTCTACGCGAAGCTCGCGGTGCTCGAGGCGACCGTCAACGCGGGTCTCACGTGGCTGGCCGTGCTGGCCGTGATCACGTCGCTGTTCGGCGCGTTCTACTACCTGCGCATTGTCAAGCTGATGTACTTCGATGCACCGCAGGACGCGACCCCGGTCACCGGCGATTTCTGCAAGCGCACGATCCTCGTGCTGAACGGTATTGCAGTCGTGGTGCTCGGCCTGATCCCGAGCCCGCTGCTGACCGCCTGCCTGCAGGCGATCCGTCACACGCTGCCGCTGTAATGTCGGCAGCCGGCTGGTTCATCGTGCTGTTGGCGCTCGTATGCGCCAACGTACCGTTCCTGAACCAACGCCTTTTCGCCGTCGTGCCGATCGGTGCGACGAAGAAGAACGCGTGGGTTCGGATCGGCGAACTGATCGTGCTGTATTTCGTCGTCGGTGCGCTCGGCTTCTGGCTCGAGTCGCGCGCCGGCAACCGCTTCGAACAGGGCTGGCAGTTCTACGCGATCACGTTCAGTCTCTTCGTTGTATTCGCGTTTCCCGGCTTCACGTTCCAGTATCTCGTCAAACGACGCTGACGGCTTCGGCCGTCGCGTGCTCATTCCTCCGGAGCCCGCCGATGGCCGAACTACCCAATCACGACGCCGCACTGACCGAAACATGCCTCGAGAGCGAGGCGATTTTCGACGGCTCGTTCCTCAAGCTGAAGCGCGATACCGTTCGTTTGCCCGACGGCAAGCAGGCCACCCGCGAATACGTCCAGCACCCCGGCGCGGTGATGGTGATCCCGCTGTTCGACGACGGCCGCGTGCTGATGGAAAGCCAGTATCGCTATCCGATCGGCAAGGTCATGGCCGAATTCCCCGCCGGCAAACTTGATCCGAACGAGGGCGCGCTCGCCTGCGCGGTGCGCGAACTGCGCGAGGAAACGGGCTACACGGCGCACGAATACGTGTTCCTGGCCCGGATTCACCCGATCATTTCGTATTCGACCGAATTCATCGACCTGTATCTCGCGCGCGGCCTGACGGCCGGCGAGCGTAAGCTCGACGAAGGCGAATTCCTCGAAACCTTCACGGCGACGCTGCCCGACCTGCAGGAGTGGGTGCGCACAGGCCAGATCACTGACGTGAAGACGATCATCGGCGCGATGTGGCTCGACAAGGTGCTGTCCGGCACCTGGCCGCTCGGCCCGGTCGAGAAGCCCTGACGGCGCGTCAGCGGCGAGTGGGGCGCCGCGTTACAATTCTGTGATGCGGCCGCTGTCCGGCCGCGCGATCCTCGTTTAGCACGATCGTTCACAAAAGCGCGTTTTGCGCTACACTCGCCACACGCCCTGATTCAGCATGAAGGTCCTCGATTTACAGTGCCCGCACGGTCATCGGTTCGAAGGCTGGTTCGCTTCCGCCGATGAGTTCGAAGCGCAGTTGTCCCGCAAGCTGGTCGAATGTCCGGTATGCGGGACGACCGAGATCAACCGGATGCCGTCGGCGCCGCGCCTGAACCTGTCGGGCGCGACGCAGGCGCCGCCGGCCGATCCGCGTGCGTTGCAGGCGCAGGTGATGCGCGCACTGCGCGAGGTGCTGGAGAAGACCGAGAACGTGGGCGAGCGCTTCGCCGAGGAAGCGCGGCGCATTCATTACAACGAGGCGCCGGCGCGCAGCATTCGTGGCGTCACGACGCCGGAGGATGCGCAATCCTTGGTCGAAGAAGGCATCGACGTGATGCCGCTACCGATTCCTGCCGCGCTGAAAGAACCGCTGCAATGACGTACGCAGTGTGTCCTTGCCGGGCCGGACGGCCGCGGCCAGGAGACACTGCGCATGGATCTGGATTACTCCCCCGCCGACGACGCGTTCCGCGTCGACGTCCGCGTCTGGCTCGAGGCCAACCTGCCTCATGCACTGCGCGCCAAGGTACTCAATCACAAACGACTAGACCGCGAGGATTTCGCGAGCTGGCACCGGATTCTCGGCCAGCGCGGCTGGTCCGCGCCCGCGTGGCCGGCCGAATATGGCGGTCCGGAATGGAACGCGACGCAGCGCCACATCTGGGATGAGGAGTGCGCACGCATCGGCGCGCCGACCGTGCTGCCGTTCGGCGTATCGATGGTCGCGCCGGTGCTGATGAAATACGGCAGCGAAGCGCAGAAGCGCCACTATCTGCCGCGCATTCTCGACGGCACCGACTGGTGGTGCCAGGGTTATTCGGAGCCGGGCTCCGGGTCGGATCTCGCATCGCTGCGCACGCGTGCCGAACGTCACGGCGACCACTACGTCGTCAACGGCCAGAAGACGTGGACGACGCTGGGTCAGTACGCGGACATGATGTTCTGTCTCGTGCGCACCGATCCGGCGGCGAAGAAACAGGAGGGCATCTCGTTCCTGCTGATCGACATGAAGACGCCCGGCATCACGGTGCGTCCGATCATCACGCTCGACGAGGATCACGAAGTCAACGAGGTGTTCTTCGAGGACGTGAAGGTGCCCGTCGAGAATCTCGTCGGCGATGAAAACCGCGGCTGGACTTACGCGAAATACCTGTTGGGCCACGAGCGCACCGGCATCGCACGCGTCGGCGCGTCGAAGCGCGAGCTCGCATTCCTGAAACGCGTGGCGTCGAACCAGCGCAAGAACGGCAAGCCGTTGCTCGCCGATCCCGTGTTTGCCGCGAAGGTCGCCGCGCTCGAAGTTGAGCTGATAGCGCTAGAGGTGACGGTGCTGCGTGTCGTGAGCCGCGAGACGAGCGGCAAGGGGCCGGGCCCCGAGGCATCGATGTTGAAGATCAAGGGCACCGAGGTGCAGCAGGCGCTTACCGAGCTGATGTTCGAAGCGATCGGGCCGCTCGCCGCGCCGTTCGACGTCCCGTTCCTCGAGGGCGAACGCGAACACAGCAGCGCGGGCGACGACGATGCCGCGCCGCTCGCCGCCTACTACTTCAATTACCGCAAGACGTCGATCTACGGCGGTTCGAACGAGATTCAGAAGAACATCATCGCGCAGATGATCCTGGGGCTGTGATCAGGGAACGGAGACAACCATGGATTTCAGCTTTACCGATGAGCAGCAACAGTTTGCCGACGCGCTGCGCCGTTATCTCGGCGAGCAATACGGTTTCGACGCGCGCCAGGCCATCGTGCGAAGCGATGCCGGCGTGTCGGACGCGCAATGGAGCGCATTCGCGGAGCTGGGCCTGACCGCGCTGCCCGTGCCGGATGCACAGGGCGGTTTCGGCGGCGGCCCGGTCGACATGCTGGTCGCGATGCAGGAGCTCGGCCGTGCACTCGTGGTCGAGCCGTACTGGGCGACGGCGGTCGGCATCGAGGCGCTGCGTGTCGCCGGGTCCGGCACGGGCGACGATGCCGCGCTGCTGGAAGCGGTCGCACAAGGGCAGAAGCGCGTGGCCGTTGCATTCCACGAACCGCGGGCGCGCTACGACCTGTACGCACTCGATACACACGCGCGTGAGCAGGGCGGCACGTACCGACTGACCGGAACCAAGTCGGTCGTTCAGCACGGCGCGCAGGCGCATGCGTGGATCGTACCCGCTCGGGTCGACGGCGGCGGCATCGGCCTGTTCGTCGTCGAGCGCGATGCCGCAGGGGCGAAACTCGTCGACTACCGGACGATCGACGGCCAGCGCGCCGCGACGATCGAACTGCGTGACACGCCTGCGCGGCAGCTGACGGGCGGCGCACGCGATGCGGCCGCACTCGAGCAGATTGCCGATTACGCGACCTTCCTGCTTTGCGCCGAAGCGGTCGGCGCACTCGACGAGCTGAACCGCGCGACGGTCGAATACACGAAGACGCGCGAACAGTTCGGCGTACCGATTGCACGTTTCCAGGCACTGCAGCACCGAATGGTCGACATGCTGATTCATGCGGAACAGGCGCGCTCGCTGACTTACCTGGCTGCGGTGCGTTACGCGGGCGGCGATGCCGATGCGCGTCGCAAGGCGGTGTCGGCCGCGAAGGCGCGGGTCGGCGCGGCCGCGCGCTTCGTCGGGCAGCAAGCGGTGCAGCTGCACGGCGGCATGGGCGTGACCAATGAGGTTGCCGCCGCACACCTGTTCAAGCGGCTGTCGATCATCGAGACGACACTCGGCGACACCGATCATCATCTTGCGCGCATTGCGGCCCTGCCGGATTTCGCGCAAACCGAAGCGGCATGACGGCGGCGCGTGCGCGCGCCAGAGGAGATAGACAGTGGGTATCAGTTACGAAGATCTGGAAGTCGGCAGTACGACCGAAATCGGCCGCTATACGTTCGAATCGGACGATATCAAGGCATTCGCGCAACGCTACGATCCGCAACCGTTCCACCTCGACGAAGCGGCCGGCAAGGCATCGCCGTTCGGTGGACTGGTTGCGAGCGGCTGGCATACGTGCTCGGTGTTCATGAGCCTGCTCGTCAAGAAGCTGGGGCCGGATTCGACCAGCATGGGCTCGCCCGGCATCGACTCGATCCGCTGGCTCAAGCCCGTGCGTGCCGGCGACACGATCACGATGTACCAGAAGGTCCACGACAAGCGCGTGTCGGCGAGCAAGCCCGATCGCGGCATCGTGTCGACGGAGTGGATCGGCGTCAACGGTGCCGGCGACACGGTGATCAGCGTGCATACCAAGGTGATCTTCGGACTGCGTCATCCGCAAGGAGTCGGCGTATGACCGACGTGACAGTGCCGCTTATCGCGTCGGCGCAAGCGCTGCACGAGCGGGTCGGTGCGGAGCCGCTCGCGAGCGGCTGGGTCGAGATCGACCAGCGTCGCGTCGATGGTTTTGCCGACGCCACCGGCGATCATCAGTGGATTCACGTCGATCCCGAGCGGGCGCGGCGCGAGTCGCCATTCGGCGGCCCGATCACGCACGGATTCCTGACGCTGTCGCTGATTCCCGCGCTGATGATCGAAGCGATGCGCTTCGAGCAGAAGATGGGTGTGAACTACGGACTGAACCGCGTGCGATTCCTGAAGCCGGTGCCGGTCGGCGCACGCGTGCGCGCGCTGTTCGCGGTGAAGGAAGCCGCAGAGGCGGCTCAGGGCGGTGTGCAGGTGACGTGGTCGGTGTCGATGCAGGTCGAGCGTCCGGACGTGCCGTTGCTCGTTTGCGCGGCGGAATTCATTACGCTGCACTATTTCTGATGCGCGCGGCGGCATCGACGGATGCCGCCGCGTCGCTTGGTGCGTGGTTCGTCAGTGCTTCGCGTATTGCGTCGCACCGAACAGCATTTCGCGCGCCTTGTCATCCTGCAGCGGCTTGCGCAGCGATGCGAGTACTTCGACGCCGCGCTGCACGGCCGGACGCGCGGCAATCGTTTCGTGCCAGCGCTTCACGTTTGGCAGTTCGTCGAGCACGATGCCCTGATTCTGCCACGAGCGCGTCCACGGGAACGTTGCAATGTCCGCGATCGTGTACGTGTCGCCGGCGAGAAATTCGGATTCGCCGAGACGCTTTTCCATCACGTTGTAAAGGCGCTTCGCTTCGTTCGTGTAGCGATTCACCGCGTACTCGATCTTCTCCGGCGCATACAGCCGGAAGTGATGTGCCTGCCCGAGCATCGGGCCGACGCCGCCCATCTGAAACATCAGCCATTCGAGCGTCGCGTAGCGCTCGGCCGGCTCGGTCGGCAGGAACTTGCCGGTCTTTTCCGCCAGGTACACGAGGATCGCGCCCGATTCGAACAGCGAGATCGGCTTGCCGTCGGGGCCGTCCGCGTCGACGATCGCGGGGATCTTGTTGTTCGGGCTGATCTTCAGGAATTCGGGCTTGAACTGGTCGCCCGCACCGATATCGACCGGATGCGCACGATACGCGAGGCCCGTTTCCTCGAGCATGATGTGTACCTTGTGGCCGTTCGGGGTCGCCCAGCTGTAGACGTCGATCATCGTCAACTCCTTTATTGCATGCGCGAAAACGGCGCCGGCGGGGCGCCGCGACAGGCGGTCATTAGAGCATGGATCGATGCGGGCTGCAGGCGACGGAAACGTGCGGCCGCGTGCATGTCGGTGCGGCGACCGAAACGCCGCCGGAACGGCGAGGGCTTGCGGATCAGCGCTTGTAGCGCGGTTGGCGTTTCTCGAGGAATGCGGTAATCCCTTCGAATGCGTTCGCATGATGCAACGATGCGACGAAGTGATCGCGCTCGGTGTCCAGATGCGCATCGAGCGGCTGGGCGGTCGCATCGTCGAGCAGCGACTTGATGCGCGTGAGCGCGTTCGGCGAGATGCCGGCAAGCGAGTCGGCCCACGCGAGCGCGTCGGACAGCGCGGCACCGGGCACGGCGAGCCGATTGACGACGCCGAGCGCATGCAGGCGGTCGGCCGCGACGGGCTTGCCTTCGAACAGGATTTCGGCGGCGAGCGCACGCGGCAATGCGCGCGCGAGGAACCACGAGCCGCCGCCGTCGGGCGTGAGGCCGACGCGCGCGTACGACATCACGAACTTCGCGTCGTGCGCGGCAACGATCAGGTCGCACGCGAGCGCGAGCGAAAAGCCCGCGCCGGCCGCCGCACCTTCGACTGCCGCGATCACGGGCTTGGTCGCTGCGCGGATCGCCGTGATCCACGCGGCGAGTTGATCGATGCTGTCGGCCTGATAGGACGGATCCTTCGAGCGGTTGTCGAGCAGCCGGTTCAGGTTGCCGCCTGCGCAAAAGAAACGATCGGCACCCGTGAGCACGACCGCGCGAATGGCGGGGTCGCGCTCGGCGGTGGCGAGCGCCTCGACGCCGGCCGCATACATGTCGGGATGCAGCGCGTTGCGTGCGCCGGGATTGGACAGCGTGAGGACGAGCGTCGATTCGCTCTCGGGTGGACGCGAGGCCAGCAGTTCAGCGCTCATGCGAGTGTGTCTCCATCGGATGGCGAGGCTGCGGCACCGCATGCTACGCGGGCGCGTGCGCATACCCGTGAGGGTGCTGCCGCAGCGGATGCGTTGTTGTCGTGACAGACGCGAAACTGCTTTAGACTAGCACGAACGTGCTTTTCAGCGCGACGCATTCCGATGCCGCCGGCATCGCCGCGGCCGCGCTTCAGCAACGTAGGAGACTCCGATGCTACAGCTGTGCGGTATTCCGTTGTCCAACTATTACAACAAGGTGAAGTTCGTCCTGCTCGAGCATGACATCCCGTTCGAGGAATCGGCATGCAGCCTGCCGATCAGCGATCCGGCACTGCTCGCCGATTCGCCGCTCGGCAAGATTCCGTTCTTGAGGACGGAGGAGGGCGCGCTGTTCGAATCGCAGGTGATCATCGAGTATCTGGCGGCGCGTTATCCCGACAAGGCCATTTTCCCGGCCGGACCGTTCGCGGCCGCGAAGGTGCGCGAACTCGTCGAGACGCTCGAGCTGTATCTCGAATGGACCACGCGCGAGGTCTATACGGAAGCGTTTTTCGGCGGCAAGGTCAGCGACGGGACGAAGGCGCACGTCGAGAGGCGCCTGCCGCGCTCGATCGATGCGTTCAAGCGGATGACGCAGTTCTCGCCCTACGTGCTGGGCGACACGTTCAGTCTTGCGGACATTGCCGCGACGATCCATCTGCCGGTGATCGGCATGGCGACGAAGGCCATCTTCGGCCGCGATTTCCTGCTTGATGCCGGCATTGACTGGAAGGCGCACGCGAAGCTGGTCGGTGAGCGGCCGGCCGCGCAGCGCGTGGCGGCTGATCGCAAGGCCTATGTCGAGGCGATGAGCGCCGCGCGTTCGTAAGCGCGGCGCGGGCGCGGTGTCGTACCGCGCCCGGCCGCCCATGCAGGACTTACAGGCGTGCGAGCCGTTCGAGTGCGGATGCCAGCGTGCTTTCCTGTTTCGCGAAGCAGAAGCGCACGATGCCCGATTCGTGCGGTTCGTGATAGAACGCCGACACCGGAATCGCCGCCACGCCGATCTCCGACGTGAGCCACTTCGAGAATTCCGCTTCGGGCAGGTCGCTGATCGCCGAATAGTCAACGCACTGGAAGTACGTGCCGGGGCAGGGCAGCAGCTTGAAGCGCGTGCGCTCGAGGCCGGCGCGGAAGAAGTCGCGCTTCTTCTGGTAGAAGTCGGGCAGTGTCAGGTACGGTGCCGGATCGCGCAGGTAGTCGGCGAGCCCGACCTGCATCGGTGTGTTCACCGTGAACACGTTGAACTGATGGACCTTGCGGAACTCCGCGGTCAGCGCGGCAGGCGCCGCGACGTAGCCAACCTTCCAGCCCGTCACATGGTAGGTCTTCCCGAAGCTCGACACGATGAAGCTGCGCGCGGCCAGTTCCGGGTAGCGCGCGACGCTTTCATGCCGCGCGCCGTCGTAGACCATGTGTTCGTACACTTCATCCGACAGGATCAGCACGTTGGTGCCGCGCACGATCTCCTCGAGCTTGCGCATGTCGGCCTCGCGCCACACGGTGCCGGTCGGATTGTGCGGCGTGTTGATCATGATCATTCGCGTTTTCGGCGTGATCGCGGCGGCCAGGCGATCGAACGGGATCGCATAGTCGGGCGCTTCCAGCGTGACGAACACGGGCTTGCCGCCGGCGAGCTCGATCGACGGCAGATAGCTGTCGTAGGTCGGTTCGACGACGATCACCTCGTCACCCGGATGGACCGCGCACAGGATCGCCGTCAGCAGGGCCTGCGTCGCGCCGGCCGTGACCGTGATCTCGGTGGCCGGGTCGTAGAGCCGGCCGTAGACCTGCGCGATCTTGCCGGCGATCGCGTCGCGCAACGGCGCGATGCCGGCCATCGGCGGATACTGGTTGTGACCGTTGCGCATCGCGGTCGCGACCGCGTCGACGATGCGCGGGTCGCAGTCGAAATCCGGGAAGCCCTGGCCGAGGTTCACGGCGCCTTTCTCGGCGGCGAGCGCGCTCATGACCGTGAAGATCGTCGTGCCGACGTTCGGCAGGCGCGAGGGAAAAACGGGAGTCGTAGGCATGTCGGAAGGAGCGTTCATCGATACGGTCGCAAGCGGGTGGTGCCGGGCCCTTCAGGCCGGCGTGGGAGTGGTGGCCGACGCGGCATCGAGCGCGCAGGCTTCGGTAAACGGCGCGGGCTGCGCGATCCGGAAGCCGAAGTCGCGTGCGGTGCGCTTCGCGAGCTTCAGCAGCGCACGGTCCTTCGATACGAGCCAGTCCGCCTGCGCGGCGCGCGCAAGCTCGAGGAATTTCTGGTCGTCGCGGTCCTTGCACTTTGGCAGGGGGGGCGCGCCGGCCTCGACGGGCGGTGGCTCGACAAGGCTGGTCAGGCGCGCGACCGTCGCGAGCGCTTCGGCCTTGTCGATCGCGCGCGCCTGAAACTGCGGATAATCGAGCACGAGTTCTAGCTCGTTCAGGCAGCGGCCGTCGATTACGGCGGCCAGCGTGCCGCGTTCGAGCGCAGCCCGGATCGGGCGTGTGGCAGGGTCGTCGAATACGAGTATGTCGATCCAGACGTTCGAGTCGAGCACGACGCGATGTGCGGCATGCGGGGCGAGGGAGCGGGTCATTCGTTACAATCGGTGGTTTTCGTCTGACCGCAAGGCACGGCGTGCCAGCGAGCCTCTATGATAATCGTTCTCTCCCCAGCCAAATCCCTCGACTACGATACGCCCGCCCACGTCCCGTCTTACACGAAGCCTGCATTCGTCGACGATGCGTCGGAACTGATCGACGGCCTGCGCAAGTTGTCGCCGCAGGACATCTCGACGCTGATGGACATCTCCGACCCGCTCGCGCGGCTGAACTTCCAGCGCTATGCGGACTGGTCGCCGACCTTCACGACGGCCAACGCGAAGCAGGCCGTGCTCGCGTTCAACGGTGACGTGTATGAAGGGTTCGATGCCAAATCGCTGTCGGCCGCCGATCTCGACTATGCGCAGCAGCACGTGCGCGTGCTGTCGGGCCTGTACGGGCTGCTGCGTCCGCTCGACCTGCTGCAGCCGTACCGGCTCGAGATGGGTACCCGATTCGCGAACGCGCGCGGCAAGGATCTGTATGCGTTCTGGGGCGACCGGATCACGCGGGCGTTGAACGAGCAGCTCGAGACGCGCAGCGGCGCGGCGCGCGTGCTGATCAACTGCGCGTCGACCGAGTACTTCAAGTCGGTCAAGCCCAAACTGCTGGCCGCGCCGATCGTCACGCCGGTGTTCGAGGACTGGAAGGGCGGCCGCTACAAGATCATCAGCTTCCATGCGAAGCGCGCCCGTGGCTTGATGGCGCGCTACATCGTCGAGAACCGCATCGCCGAACCGGCGGCGCTGAAGGATTTCGCGGTGGAAGACTACGCGTTCGATGCCGCTGCGTCGAACGATTCGACTTACGTATATCGCCGGCGAATCGGCGAATGACCAAGCCGGCCGTTCACGAGACGGCCGGCGCTGCATGAGGCCGGACACGCGGCAAACTGCCGGTTCCGGTCGACTGCTCTGCATCGGGCCGGAGTCAGTGCTGAAGCACTCATTCCGCTCGACACTGGAGAGATAGATGACCCTTTCGATTACCAGCAATTTCGACGCGGGCGCCATCGACGTCGTGTCATGCGACAGCCCCGACGCGATCCGGCTGCGCGTACGCGGCGACAACCGCTCGGAATTCGCCCAATGGTTCTACTTTCGCTTGACGGGCGCACGCGGTGCGCGGTGCGTGATGTCGTTCGAGAATGCGGCCGAATGCGCGTATCCGTCGGGATGGCGTAACTACAGTGCGGTCGCGAGCTACGACCGGGTCGACTGGTTCCGCGTGCCGACGACGTTCGACGGCAAGACGATGACCATCGACCATACGCCCGAGTTCGACAGCATCTACTACGCGTATTTCGAGCCGTACTCGGAGGAGCGTCATGCAGCGTTCCTCGGCGCGGTCCAGCAATTGCCGCAGGCGAGCGTCGTCGAGCTCGGCCGAACGGTCGAAGGCCGTCCGATGTCGCTGCTGACGCTCGGTACGCCGGAGGTCGACGGCGCACCGAAGAAGAAAGTATGGATCATCGCGCGCCAGCACCCGGGCGAGACGATGGCCGAGTGGTTCGTCGAAGGGTTCGTCAAGCGACTGGCCGGGTGGGGCGACTGGGCGGGCGATCCGGTGGCGCGCAAGCTATACGACCGCGCGACGTTCTACATCGTCCCGAACATGAATCCGGACGGCAGCGTGCACGGCAACCTGCGCACCAACGCGGCAGGCGCGAATTTGAACCGCGAGTGGATGGCGCCCGATGCCGAGCGCAGCCCCGAAGTGCTGGCTGTGCGCGATGCGATCCATTCGATCGGCTGCGACATGTTCTTCGACATTCACGGTGACGAAGATCTGCCGTACGTGTTCGTCGCCGGTTCGGAAATGCTGCCGAGCTTCACGGAGCAGCAGGGCAAGGAGCAGACCGCATTCATCGATGCGTTCAAGGTCGCGAGCCCGGATTTCCAGACCGAGCACGGTTATGCGGCGAGCAAGTACAAGGAAGACGCGCTCAAGCTTGCGTCGAAGTACATCGGCCATCAGTTTGGCTGCCTGTCTCTGACGCTCGAGATGCCGTTCAAGGACAATGCAAACCTTCCGGACGAGCGGGTCGGCTGGAACGGCGAGCGGAGCGCCGCGCTTGGCGCGGCGATGCTGGCGGCGATCCTGGTGCACGTCGAGACGTTCGCGTAAGCGTACCGTCGTCGATGTGAAAAAGCCGGCGCATCGAGCGATGCGCCGGCTTTCTTGCTTCTGTCGTTGCCGCTCCGTCGAATCAGGACTTCTTCTTCGCAGTTTTCTTCTTCACGGTTTTCTTCTGGCCGCTTGATTTTTGCGTTGCGACGGCCTTCTTGCCGGTGCGGCCGGATGCCTTGGCCTTGACCTTGCCGCGGTGCGACTTGCCCTTGAATTTCTTCGTCGACGACGACGAGCGCTCGACACGTGGCTTCAGCGGTGGCACCGGATCGTTCCAGCTGAACGCCAGCATTTGTTGTCCGACATAGCCGCAGCGGAATTTCAGCGGTGTCGGGTCGCTGCCGTCGCTGTGGACGCCGAGGCCGTCCACCGTGACGATGTTGTCGACCTTCACGCGCTGCTTGCCCTGATCGAACGAATCGTTCCACGGCGTGATCGTCGCGTTGCCATTTTCGAACGCGTTCGGCGCGAAGTCGACGCGGTCGAAGGCCGTCGATGTGCTGGCGATGAAGCTGCCGTGCGCCGCACAATCGGCGACGATCGGATCGGCATGCATCTCATTGACGAATTTGTTGATCAGTTCGGAGCGCTGATCGAGGAGGTCGGCGAATACCGGTGCCGGAAGCGCAAGCGACAGGCCCGCGACACAGGCTGCCAGCTTGCCGAACGCCCGGAAGATCCGGAGCGAGGCAGGTGAGCTGTCCATCTGGTTATTGGTGAGGAGCGAATGAGACATCGGGCACGTATAGATGCCCGATGGAGAACAGGAGTTCAATCTTAGCGTAAAAAAGTTGTGCGGCAGTAGATGTCGCGCTCTTCCGCGCTGCGGAAGCGGATCGTCACGCGCACCGACCGCACCGGGACCGGCGGGTTCAGGCGCGCGGGCCGCCGAGGCGATAGCGCCGAACGTCGAACGTCGTGACCCACGCTGGACGATAGACGGCGATGAGTGCGGTGGCCATGCCGGTGAACCACGCTTCGCCGAGCGCGAGCAGCGCGGTGTTCAGCAGATAGCCTGCGGGAATGACGACGGGCACGCCGTCCGCGAGAACGAGCCGGACACCGGCCGCGGCCGCGGCGACGGCGACGATCGCGATGGCCGGTGACAGGAATCCCTGGCCGGCGATGAACGACGCGAGATTGTGCGGGAGCCACGCGATCGCGGCGCGTTGCAGCAACGCGGACACGGCGACCGGTAGCGCGCCGTAGATCAGATAGGTGACGCCGACGCCTTGCCACGGCGCATCGAAGACGATCGCGGCGACGGCCGTGACGACGCCCATCGCAATCAGCGCAAGCGTCCAGTCGAACAGCGTGACGAGCAGCGTCGCGCCGAGCAGGTGCATGACGATGCCGTCTTCGAGCCACGCATTCGAGGCCCAGAGCACCGTGATCGCGGTGACGAGCGCGAGCCACACGTGCTGGAGCGTCGCGTCCTGGAGACGGACGAAGGGACGTTTCCAGAGCGCGAGCGCGAGCAGCGCCACGGCGGCGATCCAGCCACCGATGCCAACCCAGAGCGGAAGCGGTGTGAAAAGAAAACCCATGCGTCCATATTACTCGTTGAGCATCAAAGGTGGGAATCCGCACATGTCGACCGTCGCAATATCGATACTGTCCGATCAGCGCTCGCGCCGAAACCGCGCTGGTGGTTCGGCCGCGAGCGGCAGGTCCCGGGTGTCGGTGTTCGCGGCGGGCAGCGGGTATGGACGGTCGTTCCGTTGCTTGCGCAGCGGAACCGGGCCGCGTTCGCCGATGACGGGCTTCCTTGCTCGATCACGGTTCGCCAGCAGTACCTCGAGATGCGGCGACAGCCACCCGTTGTAGATCGCGACTGCGGCGGCGCGGTTTGCCGCGCCCAGCTGCTGGAAGATGCTGGCGAGATGGATCTTCACGGTGCCTTCGCTGATGCCGAGCGTGCGAGCGATCATCTTGTTGGTGCTGCCCATATGGACGAAGCGCATGATCTGCGCCTGTCTCGGCGAGAGGAGGCCGCTTGGCGGGCGGCGCGGCAGCGATCCGGCGAGCGTCTGGAAATGGGCGTCGTGGCGTACCGCGGCAGCGGAGGGCAGCAGGCTGAGTGCGATGGGCGGGATGTAATGGCCGCCCAGCAGAACCATTTCGAGTGCCCGCACGATCAGGTGCGGCCGCGTGGAGTGCGGGATTACACCCGCGACGCCATAGTTGTAGAAGCGCTGGATGGCTTCCGGCGTGGATTCGTCGATCAGTACCGCGGCGGGCGTCGGCGAGCAGGCGCTGCAGAGCGCCTGGAGTTCGCAGAGGCGGCCGACGTCCATCCAGTCGATGGCAACGAGGTCGAAGCGCTGGGTGCGCAGCAGCCGGCGCGCCTGGAAGCCATCGGGCGCATCGTTGATACTGGCGTGACGGTCGATCTGCCGCAGCAGGGCCTTCAGTCCGTCACGCCGTTCGGCGTCTGAGTTCAGCACCAGGAACCGCATATTCAACCTCCGTAAGGTGAGTCATTGAGCTGCCGTTGGCATGCGTTGGGTCCAATAATGACAAAAACCTTACACTAAGTCTGCTTGGCTGAAAGGCTTAGGAGAAGTCTGAAATTTCGAGTGAGGGAAATGCGGACGAGAAAAAAGCCGCTCCGGATCGAACCGGGAGCGGCTTCGTCGGGCAGGCGCTGCGGGCCTGCGATGTACGATCAGTGAAAGTGCGGTTGGGCGGGCGATGCGTCTTCCGGCATTTCCGCATGGACGATCTCGCCGAGCGGATCCGCATAGAGCGGCACGCCGCAGTCGTCGCAGTATTCAGGCTCGAAGCGGCCCGCGTGCCGGCGGACGTCGGTCACACCGCATTCCTTCAGCAGACTGACGATCTCCTCGAGCGGCCCTTCGATCGGTGCTTCGCCTTCGAGCGTCGCGCTGTCGATCGACACGTCGCCGTTTTCGCGGCCGTAGAGCGGCCACACGACGCCATAGATCACGTCGTTGCTGGCGCGTCGCGTGAAGCCGACGCGATACTCGTCGATCCGGCGCTCGCCGAAGCCCGCGACCACGGCGCGCAGCTCTTGCGGTGCCGTACCAAGTGTGTCGAAAAGATAACGTATGGCCGTTCGGACGGTGTGCGGACGGATGCGCTCGTCCGCGTCACGGCAGGCCGAATAGTATGCGTCCGGGAGCAGGCATTCGAACTCGCAGCCGGGGAGCGCAATCGACAGG
Source organism: Burkholderia sp. FL-7-2-10-S1-D7 (assembly GCF_001524185.1). Lineage (NCBI taxonomy): Bacteria > Pseudomonadati > Pseudomonadota > Betaproteobacteria > Burkholderiales > Burkholderiaceae > Burkholderia > Burkholderia sp. FL-7-2-10-S1-D7. The sequence continues at coordinate 291,097 of NZ_LOWY01000022.1, forward strand.
TTCGGACCACCCTGCGCGGTCCATTGCTCGAGACACTGACCGCGTTCGATCCGATTGCCGTGCTCTTCTTCCTGCCAGCGGAACAGCGGCGCGCCGGCGGGAGCGGCGACGACGGCGAGGAGGAAGCGCGGGTCAGCCAGGATCGGCGAGGTTTCGGGCAGGTCGCCGAAGCTGAGCTTGGCTGCATGCTGGCCGAGCGCCGCGTGCGCGAGTTGCTGGGCGAGCCGGTAGGTCTCGACGTGGTGACGCGGCAATTGGTCGATGCTGTAGAGGAACGGGGCCAGCCCGACCAGCGTGCCGCTCGCGAGCACGTGCGCCTGCAGGTGCGTGCGCAATGCGTCGGCGACGTCGCTTTTCAGCGGGCCCGACGGAATCATGTAGCGCGTCCAGGCAAGAACGGGAACGGCGACCAGCAGCGCATCGTACGGCTGGCCTTCGTGCTCGATCACCATCGATTCACTATGCGTCTCGGCCATGTCGGCGAGCGCGCCATAGGCATCAGGGTGGTTCTGTTGCAGATGGTCGAGTGCCGCGTCGAGCGTGGTCTGGTTGCCGTTGCGAACGATCTTGGCGAGTAGCGCATCGAGCTTCGCTTCCCAGAAGCGATCCTCGATGCGGCTGCCCGAGGCGAAGAGCGCAAGCGACAGGCCGACCAGTTTGTCGGCGTCGGGGGGGAGACGTTTGGCGATTCGCTGGCGCATATTAAATACGTATAGAAAGGGGCGAAGAACCTCACATTCTAGTCCGTTCTTTGCACCACAAGCGGTCTCGTGTTCCGGCATGGCCGGAAGGCCGAATCGACGGGGATGAAGAAAAATCCATCAAACCCTTGCGCGATTGCCGGGAGCTGCTTAGAATCACGCCTCTTTCGCGCTAACGGAAACGCAGCGCGGAGGAAGAAGGGAAGCGGTGCGGTTGAGGGTCGGTTGTCGAGCCCCGGCGCACATGAAGCTGAACCCAGTCGTCGCAACGAAGCAGTTCAAAAAGTTGTTGACTGACTGAAAAACACGGTTCATAATCTCGCTTCTCTGCTGCTGAAAACGCAGCGCTGCTGGGAAACTTCAGGTTTGTCGCAGAAATGCTCTTTAAAAATTAACAGCCGATAAGTGTGGGCGCTTGATGGAAGCGAGCTGATCCTCGGATCAGA
>NZ_LOWY01000023.1:0-71061 GCF_001524185.1 Burkholderia sp. FL-7-2-10-S1-D7
GTTGTTCCGATGCCTGAGGTTAACAGCTCGTCGCGAAAGTTAACAGCCCCAAGGGGCCATTTTGAAACCGTCTCTTATGGATACCTTGAGGTTACACGGGCAGAGCACGTCGTTTGATGACCTCGTTGGCCATACGCACCTGACTGTAGGCCGGCAATTCGAGGGCGAGTTCGACAACGGCGGCCTCGACCTGAGGGTCCACGCGATTCTTGGGCAGCGGCCGGCGGTGGGAAATCTCCTGCAGCGCAGCTACTTCGCCTCGATCGTACGGTTCCTTGAATCGGTAGAAGCTGTCGCGCGAGTAACCCATTACGCGACAGGCCTAGCTGACGTTACCGGGTTGCCCGGCCACATCGAGTATGCCGACCTTGACGCGAATATCCTTCCGCCACCGATTCATGTCGGATTCCTTACTGTTTGAGGCGCGCATCGACGCTGAGGGCCGCACCCTCCACGCCACCATGAAAAACCGACCACGGTCAGATTCTTTCTAACCGACCACATTTAGGACGGTTCTTATGTTCATTCCTGCCGCTGGATGAAACAATCAATTCTCCTTTGCGGATATGTGCTAGCCCGCATCGGCGTTCGTCAACCGGATCGCCGCAACGCTTGTCTGCGTCGATCCATCGGTTGTCTCTAAATTAATTGTCAACTTCTTTTTATAAAAGATAAGGAATCGATAATGAAAAAAGTCGCTCTTACGCTGGGTATGACCGCGGTGCTGTTCGGAATGGCCAATGTGGCACAGGCTGACTCGGTGTCGAAGAAGATCACGCTGACGGCACAAATCAACGACGCGATCTTCGTTTCGAAGCCGGACGGTTCGACTTGGTACAGCACCGAGGAACTCGACGCCACCGACTATACGCAGGCGAAATTCACGAAGACGTTGCCGGTCCGCGTCTGGTCGAAGAACGCCGACTTCAACGTTTCGCTGGCCCAGCCGCTGAAGATGTCGAGCGCCACCTACGAAATGAAGAATCCGCAGGTCACGCTGTCCAGCCAGGCAGGTGAATCGAAGGTCGAATTCGGGGTCGTTCAAAAGATCACTCAGACGGTTGCCGGTAACGGCGGTTTCGACGAAATCCACAACCTGAAGATCGACGTCGAGGCGCCGACGGAGCTCAACGGCATCAGCACCAACGGCAGCTACAGCGGCGATCTCGTCATGGTGTTCGAGCCGGTTGCCGCATCGGGCGCCGAATCCGGTCAGTAACTTATCGCAATGGGAGCCCCAGGGTCACGAATGGGGCTTCCTTGCAGGTGTCATGTCAAAGCAGGGGCCGTGTCAACTCATCCACCTTACTCATAGAATATTCAGCGTGTCCGCCGATTTCTCTCCTCCTTTTCGATTCAACAAGCTGTGGTTGGGTGCGTTGATTTTTGCTTCGTCGTACTCATTTGCGAAGCTTGATATATCGTACGGTGTTCCGGAGGGATTCAGCGCGGCTGAGCTTGACGACAGCGCGAGCTATGTGGCGACGTTCAACGGGCGCACACTTCCCGGCTTCGTCAGCTATTCCCGGGACGAAAATTCACTCGTATTCGATGCGCTCAAGTACGAAGAGAATGGCATCTCACAAGAGGATGTGAATATCCTCCGGAGTATCCTCTCGAAACTCGACTACAAGTTGTGCACCAAGGGATGCGATCTAGATATCGATAGTTATCACGTGACGGTCGACAAGTTGAAGCGGTCGATTTCAATCCGTGATGCGAGCGAAGACTACATTGCACCGGAGACTGGCCTTGGTCTGGTCAACAACCAGTCGCTTGACTTGCGCGCAGCGTCGGACGGCTATCGCGCGGTCAACTTGAACGGGAACACGTGGGTCGGCCTGCCGTTTCAGAGCTTCGGCTACATGAGCTGGTATGCAAGCCGCACCGACGCGCACAACGTCGGCAGCAGCTCGCGAGGGGTATCGTCGTACTACCTGCAGAAGAATTTCTCAGATACGTACGTGCGGATGGGTAAGCAGAACAGCATTGACTACGCGGCCGGGTCGGTCAGCACGATGCTGTCGCCTAGCTTCGACCAGTTCGTGACGGTCGGCAGCCAGGCTCACCTGCAAGTCGGTAGCGATGCCGGATCGCTCATACTTTACGCAAGTGCGGAGGGGAGCTACGAGTTTTACCGCAACGGACGCCTGATCCTGAAGCGGCCGGCAGTACTTGGTCGAAATCAGATCAGCTTTGTTGACCTGCCGGGTGGCTATTACTCGGTAGAGGTTCGGCTCGTCGACCGGAACGGGAATCTGATCAGTCGTGAAACACGCGAGGTCAATAACCTCAACTTCACGGGTAATGGTGGTAATGCGTGGCACCTGACAGCCGGCAAGGACATGCAGGACGGCGGCTATCTGCTTGAGGCGGCGATGAGTCGAAACCTCAAGAAGTTCTACCTGAACGCATCGATGTTGGCGGGCAAAGGCGGTAAGTGGGCGGCCGAGGTCAACGTGACTCGCCCCACTCGAGTAGGCGAGGTCGAAATTGCGCCAACGCTCGGGATTCTGACTGGCGAGCGCAGTACGGGCGGTTACATCAATATCTCGATGGCGAGCGAAGAGCTGGGTACCCTGACGCTCAGCCGCTATCAGAACACCGGCATTTCGCGCTTCTACGACGGCCAGCCGAGCACCGCGGTGACCTTTAGCCGAAACTTCCGTCGCATGGCGTTCGGTTACAACTATCACAAGTCGAATTCAGGCGAATCGCATCAGGCCGAAGTGCGTTGGAATTATCGGCCGAATGGCTTGTGGAGTACGTTCGCGCTCGGCGTTCAGAAAGGCGGCTTTCAGCGGAACAATAGCGGATATGGCGTGTATTTCAACATGACCATGACGCTGGATCGCGTTCAGGCGAGCTTCAACGCCGCGCATTCTGGTGGGCAAACGCAACTCAGCGGGGATGTCCGCAAGGACTTCGTGGATGGTTTCGGCACATCGACGGTCGGGATGTCGGCGAACCGCGTGAACAACGAGTACGGCGTCAATCTGTATGGCAGCCGCTCCGGAACGCGCGGAGACGCGTCGCTGAACCTCGGACAAAGCTCCGCGGGAACGAACATGGACTTCAACTATCGCGGAATGGTAGCCGTCAGCCCGAAGGGCGTCGCGTTCGGCCGATACAGCTCGAGCGGAAGTGCAATCCTGCTCAGGACGCCGAAACTCGCCGGCATGAATTACGGGTTCAACGTGGAAGGCAATCCAGTTGGCGGTGGCAGCACCTACGCGGTGCCTATCAACGCGTATCAGGACGTCCCGTTTGCCCGCGTGCTGAGTAATAGCGAGAAACTCGACATGAACATCGAAGTGCCCGCGAACATCGTTCGCGCGCATCCGGGGCAAGTGTATTCGGCGACGGCGAAGGTCGACGTCAACATGATTTATGGCGGCTTCCTGACGGATGCGTCTGGCAAGCCCGTCAGCGGGAAGATCGTTGAAACAGGCGATACGGTGCATCCGAACGGACTATTCTCGCTTGTCAGCAAGACGGTTCTTTCCACTATCACAGTCGAAGGCAGCGGGGATCGGTACACGTGTGACCTGAAGGTCGAGAAAGGCAATTACTACCGCTGCGAATAGGCAAACATTCGGAAATGAAGGAAACACTGATATGACATCGAAATTGAAACTCGCGATACCGATTCTGTGCGGACTTCTTTTCGCATTGATCCCAACAGCTCGCGCCGAGGGCGAACTGATGGTGATGCCGGCGACGGTCAAGGTATTCAGCAGCCACGACCAGCGCGTCACGGTCAGGAATATGGGCGATGCGCCGCTCTATCTGGCGATCAGTCTGCAAAAGGTGACGAATCCCGGCACCACGCCGGAAAAGAAGATCGATCTCGGCGATCTGAAGCATCCGGGCATGCTTGCGAGCCCGGACAAGTTGACGCTCGGGAGCAACCAGACACGATCGATTTCGCTTAAGTCGCTGGTCGAACCGCAGGAGGAAGAACTGTATCGCCTGTATATCGTTCCGGTCCGGTCGCTGACGGTGAGTGGCGCGCCCACCGACAAGATCAGTGCTCCGATGTCGGTATCGGTCGGCTATGGCGTGCTCGTGCGGCACATGCCGCCACCGGGCAAGCAGACTAGCGGCTGGACCCATCGTTGCGAAGACAACGGCATCACGCTCGTGAACACCGGTAACGTGCGCCAGGTTTTCACGGATGTCTCGTACGACAAGGCACAATCAGCGCAAACCGTTGCAGTGTTCCCGGGTACGCCACAGCATTTTGCAACCAAGCGGATGACGCTGCGCTTCGATGACAAACCGCAGACGCTGGAATGCGCGCAATGAAAATCTGGATGCCTCTGGTACTTGGCGTCCTGGTAAGCCTGGGTTGCACGTCCAGCATGGCAGCCGCCGTACTTAAGCTATCGCGTACCGAATTGACGCTCGAGCCAGGTAAACCGATTAATGAGTTGTACGTCGAGAACATTGGAGATGCCCCACTGTACTTGAATGTCGAGCAGCACTTGCTGACGAATCCGGGAAACACGCCGGAGCAATTGGTACCCGTTACCGAAGTAAGGAAACCTAGTCTGCTGGTTCTGCCTAGCAAACTCGTACTGGCACCTGGGCAGAAATATCGGATGGTACTGAAGGCGCTTGGCATACCCGCTCGGACACTGGTGTGGCGAGTGACGTTCCGTCCCAAAGAGCGCGTCGTGATCGATGCCAAATCGGGAAACGACCTACCTACCCCGCTATTTGTCAGCGTCGGTTACGGCCTGGTGATTTATCAGAAAGGTGCAATGTCCTAGCGATATTGCGGGCGAGCCTCGATTTGACACTCGGCTGCGCTCTCGGAATTTCTACGGTCGCTACAAGGTTTCAGGAGGTGAAATGAGAAAACAGTGGACAAGTGCCGTATTGGCCGTACTGATGTGTTTGCCGGTGGCCGTATCGGCGCAAGAAGTGTCCCTCACGGGGAAAACGCAGAGCAACGTCACGGCGAAAGTGGTTAAGAGAAACGTGTTGGACGTGACGGACGACAAGGGAGGATGGTTCGCGCAAGGAATCGAGATGCAGCAGTTCGGAGGTTGGGAATCACCGTACGAGGCGCAGGCGCGGCTACGCGTCGTATCGACTACTGGTCGATTCCAGGTCCGTATGGATCAGCCATTGCAGATTGTCAATCAGGAAAAGCCGAGCGTCGTGTTCCAGAAGCCGACCATCAGTATGGGCGAGGAAGGAGCAGGCCTGAAACTGCTCGCCGTCGACCGGAGTGTCGAGTTTCAGAATCCGGCTGCGCCGTCCCCCAATATCGACTCGGAAGGGTATTACAACCTTGCTGTTTCTGCTTATCCACCGGCAGGGGATTTCCGGAGCACTGCCGGCACCTACACTGGAACGTTATCACTGACTTTCGAACCGGTTGTGGTGGCGCCATGATTCTCGTTGATCGCATGTCGGAGACTGAAATGCGTTACTCGTGGCGCATGGTAATTGTCAGGCAATCTAACTCCACTGAGATCGATACATGAAATTGCGCATTCACCGAGCTCTGGTTGTGGTCCTGATCGCTGGTTGGCTTGCCCCCGCCGTGACCTTCGCCGCGATAGACCTGATGCCGAAGGAAATAATCGTCGGCAACGACGGCGAAACCGCACAAATAATCAACAATGGAAATCGTCCCGAATACGTGTCGATTTCGTTGGCTCACCTTCTCAACCCTGGTGTTCCGTTACGCGACGAAAAATTGGAGCAGGTGGGGGACATGGAGAGCCCCATGCTTTTTGTTTCTCCGTCAAAACTGACCTTGGCGCCTGGGCAAGCGAAAACGATCATGCTCAAACCGATGCGTCCGGTCGACACGGAAACGGTGTATCGGCTGAATGTTAACCCGGTAATCGCAGCGCTCGGCGAGCAGAAAACGCATGCTGTTGGAGCGGTTATCGTCAACCTGGGTTTTAGCGGCCTGGTGCGGCAGTTACCTGCGAGTCAACACAAGGCATTGAAGGTTACATGCGACGAACGCGGGGCGCGCCTTATCAGCACCGGAAACGTGCGGTATACGGTGAACGATGCAAAAGTGAACGGCCGTGTCATCGAACCCTTCAATGTTTATCCGGGCGTTCCGCTGCCTGTGCCCGGGAATGCTGTCGAGATTCCCGGGCAGCCTGTGTGTCAGTTTAACGATAGCGTCAGCAATCAATTGAGTCATTAGGTTCCGCGGGGTTTTCAGCGTGGGTCGCTCGATAAGATATTCTTTAAAATTATTGAATATATAAAAGTGCGATAACCGCCAAATTCCAGCCATGGTTTCCCTCTCGCAGTCGTCAAGGTTTTCATGTTTGACGGCGATCGGCAAGGGGGTGATAGATCAAATACTGAACGCCCATGAAATATTTAATCTCAATCATATTGTCGTCATTTTCATTATTTCCTCTATTATCTTACGGGCAACAGCAGACCACATCCGTGGGCGCTTATTCAAACTGTAGATGGGTTGATTTGGGGAGTTCTACTCAGGTATCAGTGGATATAAATTTTATCGGCGAATTTGCCGGTACTGCTCCTCGATCGCGTGCGATTTATGTCTATCGATACGACAAAAACGGAACCCCTGCGCCTTTCGGCCGGGACACTATAACCGCAAGCAAGGATGGTTCGCCAGGGGAAGCGGTGCTTTATCACGCGAAGTATACTGGCTTCACGTCAAGAACTAATAACGCCTGGCTAAACCCCAAAGTCCATACGGCGACTTTCACGGTTTCGATTGACTCCGCGCAGCTTACCGACTGGCCCGCAATTACAATTCAAGGTGGCACTTTCGCGCCGGACGTCAATATGGAGTTCGTCGACTTGAAAGGCGGCGTCTATGTCCATCGAGTCGGTACCACCTCGAACTGCACAGTGATTTCGAACCCCACCGTCCCACCCCCGGTGCCGATCGAGATATCGATGAACGCACCCGACTGGAATCTCGGTGAACTGTCGCGCGGGACGAGTGAGAAGATTTTGTCGAATATTTCGGATCAGCTTTGCATCACGTATGCCGGAACAGCAGTCAATGGCAAGAAGTTCGTCGTCTCCGCAACCGGCTCCAACGGCGCGATCGGCAATCGGTATCAGCTTCAAAATTCGGCCGACCCGTCGCAGCGGGTGCCATACAGCATCACGTTGAGTGGTGGAATGTCGGGCATACCGATACAGTTACCCAACGTCGGCAATGAAGCGATATCGCTGGACAGCTCCGGCAGGACCTGCTTCGTACCGACCTTCACAACGATGGTCGACGAGAACGTGGAGCCCGGTACCTACACAGATGTGCTGACGTTTACGGTCGTTACCAAAACGTGAATGCCAGTCGTAACGGTCGTTGGGTGAGTTGATTAAATCGAGGCTCGATCGCTCGTGGTGCTCGACGTTGAAATGGCGGAGGTCTCGGGCGGGGCTGTCACCTGCAAGCCCGCCATCATGGGCTCGATTTAATCGAACCGGTCGAACTACAGTCTGGTGGCCGCCGCAAACTTCCCTAGCCTGTACGTTGTGCGTATGACGCAATAAAAATCGGCGACGCGTAAGCTTGCGCGTCGCCGTTCGGCTTCAGGTGTATCTGCATACGAACACGTGCGAAATCCCCTCTATTTTTCGCACGCGTTCCGCCGGGCTTCCATGATCGAGGCGCTCATCGAACCGCTGATCATGAGACCGCCTCACCCAGCCCGCCGCCCCCCGAACGCCTGCCTGATCCGCGCGAACAGCCCATGCTGCGCGATCCACTCAGCATACGCGCGATAGTCAGGATCGCGCATCAAATGCCGCTCCTCCGTCTTCGCCCGCGTGTAGTAGATCAGGTTGACCGCGACGAGCCCCGCGCAGTGCATCAGCCCGACCTGCCAGCCGAGCGGCTCGACGAACGGCACCGACACCATCCAGTACGACAGGTTCTTCGTGATGTATGCGGGATGCTTCGTGAAGCGGTACGGGCCGGACGTGATGATCCCGCGGTTCGTGAGGTTCGAGAACCGCAATCCGAACGAGATCGTCGATAGCGCATAGGTCATCAGCAGCAGGATGATCACCGCCCCCCAGATCACGCGCAGCGTCGGCGCGGACAGCAGCCAATTGTCCCAGAACAGCGAACCTTCGTAACGGATGTAGTTGTTCGAGATCAGCGACCAGAACGGCTGGTAGCACATCAGCGCGGCGACCCAGCCGAGCGTGGTCGGCTCGACGGTGCGCACGTGGCTGTCGAGGATGCGGAACGTGCACAGGTAGCCGACCGTGCCGAACATCAGGTCCATCGTGAACGACAGGTCGTACAGGAACACGAAGGTCGCGATCGTCATCGGCGCGTTCACGGCGTGCGCGAGCGACGCGCTCAGGTGATCGGCGTCCTTCGACAGGTAGACGGTCATCAGCGGCAGGAAGAACGCCTTCACGCCCCAGCCGGCGAGCATCTCGCGTACGGGCTGCCAGCTCGCGGGCTGCTCGTGGCGGAACAGGAAGCGGCCCCACAGCAGGTACGCGTCGTCGGTTTCGCGCTGGTGGCGATCCATCCACGCGAAGTAGAACGGCGCGGCGACGATCACGTACGGCGCGAGCGAGCGCAGCAGCGACCAGAACGGCAGGTAGAACGCGCCGTGATATTCGGGCAGGAGCCAGTAGATGACGCCGATGCCTGCGTAGATCGACGTCAGCGCGCCGAGCCGCGTCGCGACGCGGGCGAGCCCGAGCGGGCGCACGGCCTGCCGCGACAGTCCCGCGCTCGGGCGCAGGTAGACGCGCGAGATGAAGATTTCGTGCAGCGCGATCGTGCCGATGATCGCGAGGCTCGCGATGACCGCGCGGGTGGCCGCGTCGAGGCCCGGCTGGTCGCGCGTTGTCCACAGCGCGAACAGGCCGGCGGCGATGCCGAGCAGGCCCGCGCGGAATGGCGTGGCGGAACGGGGCGGGCGGTCCTGGACCGCGGCGATGCCGTCGATGGTGGAGTTCATGATCGGATCCTCGTGGGGATGACGGCCGGCGCCCCCGCTTGGCGGGTGACGCCGGCCATCGGCCGGGCTTTGATTTGGTATCTGCCCGGCCATTGGCCTGTGGTTCTGATACGTGAAGCGTTACTTCTTGGGGGTGGTGCCGCCGAGCAGACCGCCGAGCAGGTTCGTCACCGGCGCCAGCAGGTTGGTCGCGCCAGCCGTGCTACCGCCGTTCGAACTGCCGGTCAGGCCGGCCGTGACGGTGCCGCTGCCGGCCGGCGTCGTCGCCGTGCCCGCCGCGCCGCTCGGGCTGGCCGTGCCGACTGCGCCGAGCGTGCCGGCTGCAGAGGTCAGCGACCCCGTCAGCGTGCCGACCGGGCCGCTCGTCAACGCACCGCCGAGGTTGCCGGTCAGGCTGCCGCCCGGCGTCGTGACCGTACCGGTGAGGCTTGCGCCGAGCGGCGTCAGCGAGTTGACGAGGCCGGTGATCGGCGCGAGCAGACCGCCGACGCCCGAGCCGCTGGTGCCGCTGGTACCGCTGGTACCGCCCGTGCCGCTCGAACCGAGGCCGCCGAGCGCGCCCGTCACCGTGCCGAGCAGGCCGGTGATCGGCGCGAGCGGGCCGCCGCTGGTGCCGCTCGTGCCGCTGGTGCCACCCGAACCGCTCGAGCTGCTGCCGCCGCCGAGCGCACCCGTCAGCGAACCGAGCAGGCCCGTGATCGGCGCGAGCGGATTGGTGCCGCTGCTGGAGGTCCCGCTGCTGGAGCTGCCGCTGCCGCCGGACAACAGGCCGCCGGCCGATGACACGGTGTTGCCGAGCTGTGACACGCTGTTGCCGGCGCTCGTGCCGACCGGGTTGCCGGTCGTGCTGCCGACCTGCGAACCGGCGAGGCCGAGGCCGCTGCCGAGCGTGCTCAGCAGGCCGCTGAGCGGGGCGCCGAGCATGGTGGCGCCGCCGAGCGTCTGCGTCGCGCCAGGCGTCGTCACGCCGCCGGTCAGCGTGTTCGTGATCGGGTTGATCACGCTGCCGAGCTGCGTCTCGAGTTGCTGGACCGGCGCGCTGTTCAGCGCCGTGTTCAACGCCGATGCGGTCGAGTTGACGGCCGTGCCGACCGTGTTGACGAGGCTGCCGACCAGGGTCGTGGCCGGCGCGAGCGGCGACAGCGGGCCGGTGCCGAGGCTCGTCACTGCGTTGCCGAGGCTGTTGACCGCGCCGCCGGCGCCGGTCAGCAGGCCGGTGGTCGACGTGAGCGTCGGGCCGAGCGGGTTCGGCGACACGCCGATCGAGCCGAGGCCGGCCGCGACGCCGTTGCCGAGCGACTGCACGCCGTTGCCAAGGCTGGTGACCGCGTTGCCGATGCTGGTGGCCGTCGCCGGATTCGTGCCCGGAACTTTCACGCCGCCGATCTGCGAACCGCCGTTCGCGACCGTCGTGCCGAGTGCCGTGACGAGCGTGCCGGTTTGTTGGAGGACGTTGCCGAGCGGGGTGACGTTGGTGCCGGAGGTACCGGAGGTGCCCGACGTGCCGGAGGTGCCCGACGTACCGGAGGTGCCTGACGTACCGGAGGTGCCTGACGTACCGGAGGTGCCCGAGGTGCCAGAAGTACCCGACGTACCGGAAGTGCCCGAGGTGCCAGAAGTACCCGACGTACCGGAGGTGCCCGAGGTGCCGGAAGTACCCGACGTACCGGAGGTGCCCGAGGTGCCGGAAGTACCCGACGTACCGGAAGTGCCCGACGTGCCGGAGGTGCCCGACGTGCCGGAGGTGCCCGAAGTACCGGAGGTGCCCGACGTACCGGAAGTGCCCGACGTACCGGAAGTGCCCGACGTACCGGAAGTGCCCGACGTACCGGAGGTACCCGACGTACCGGAGGTGCCCGACGTGCCGGAGGTGCCCGACGTGCCGGAGGTGCCCGACGTGCCGGAAGTACCCGAGGTGCCGGAAGTACCCGACGTGCCGGAAGTACCCGACGTACCGGAAGTACCCGACGTACCGGAAGTGCCCGACGTACCGGAAGTGCCCGACGTACCGGAGGTACCCGACGTACCGGAGGTACCCGACGTACCGGAAGTACCCGACGTGCCGGAGGTGCCCGACGTACCGGAAGTGCCCGACGTACCGGAGGTACCCGACGTACCGGAAGTACCCGACGTACCGGAGGTACCCGACGTGCCGGAAGTGCCCGACGTGCCGGAGCTGCCCGACGTACCGGAAGTACCCGACGTACCCGAGCTGCCCGAGGTACCAGAGGAACCACCGCCGGACGTACCCGACGTGCTCGGCTTGATCGACGGTGTGACCGGCCCGTCGACCGAGCCGCAGCCGTACAGTGTGAGCAGCGACAGGACGGCCAGCGATACCGCCGTCTTCTTCAAGTAATGGTGCATGGTGGCCTCGACATTGGAAGTTGTGTCCGGGCCATTACTGCAAATTCCGCGCCATGACAGCATTTGCGAAATGCGTCAGCGCATTGTTGTGGGAAAAGGGAATATCGGCGCGATTTAAACGGAGGAATGGCGGTTTCGCGAGACGGAGACGCCGGACGTGCCGATGCGCTCGCCGTGATGTTCCCGTAAGGAACCGTAACGCCGGGCCGGATGTTACGTAGCGTTCGACCCGGCGTTCCGTGTGTGACGTGGCCGGCCGCGACCCGAGGCCGGCGTCTTTGACGAAACGCCCGTGCGCCGGGAACATGACGTGAATCAACCCGGCCGCGGGCGACGCCGAAGCGGCCACGACTCAAGACAGGGACACGACATGAGCGAACAGGACAGGGAGCAGGGCAAGGCGCGCCGCACCGAGGTGATGGGCGAGGCGTTCGTCGAGCGTGCGATGCGCGACCTCGACGGTTTTTCGCGTCCGTTGCAGAACTGGCTGAACGAGCACGCGTGGGGCAGTACGTGGCAGCGCGGCGGGATCGACCTGAAGACGCGCAGCCTCTGTACCTGCGCGATGCTGGCCGCGCTCGGCCGCAGCACGGAGCTGAAGGGCCACGTGCGTGGCGCCCTCAACAACGGTGCGAGCCTCGTCGAGATTCGCGAAGTGCTGCTGCATAGCGCGCTGTACGCGGGCGCGCCGGCGGCGGTCGAGGCGTTCCGCAGCGCGCGCGAGGTCATGACGGAACTCGGGCTGTCGCTGCCCGACGACGAAGCCTGACCGGCACACGGCGCATCCCGGCCGTCAGGCCCGCCGACGATCAATGCTCGACGTGCGCGCCTTGCGTCGGCGCCTCGGCCGGCGCGGCGGCGACTTCGAGCAGCCAGTCGGCCGTCGCGTCCGGAATCGTGACCGGCAGCATGTGCCCGCCTTCGACGACCTTCAGCCGCACGCGCGTCGACTTCTGCGCCAGCGCTTCGCCGTGCGTTCGCCAGTTCAGGATCGGATCGGCGCGGCCATACAGCACGTCGACCGGCAACGAGAGGTCCGCGTAGCGGCGCTCCATCGCAGGGAGGTCGACGGGCGCCGACAGCAGGTCCGTCGCCGTCGCGTAGAACACGTGCGGCCGCAGCCCGAGCAATCCGCCGCCCTTCACCGGGAAGTCGCGCGGCACGGCTTCCGGCGCGAACACCTGGCTCACGGCCTTGCGGCCGGTCAGGATCGTCAGCGGGATCGCGAAGGTCCACGACGCGAAGCGGCGCACCAGCGGCGACGGCAGCATCAGCGGCTTGAACGGCGCCGGCGGCTCGGTCTGCTCGTGCGACAGCGGCGCGATCAGCGCGAGCCGGCTGACGCGCTCCGGATGGTTGAGCCCGACCGCGAGCGCGATCGCGCCGCCGAGCGAGTGGCCGACGAGCACGGGCCGGTCGAGCTTCAGCGCGTCGATGAACGCGGCGACCGTGCGGGCCTGCGCGAACACGTTCGCCTGCGAGCTGGCGCCGCGCAGCGAGCGGCCGGCGCCGGGCCGGTCGATGAGGATCACGCGATGGTGCTGCGCGAGCCGCGTGAGCGGCAGGTACGCGAAGTTGCGCCACTGCCCGGCGAGCCCGTGCACGAACACGAGCGGCGGGCCGCTGCCGTATTCGACGTAATGGATGTGGTCGCCGCCGATGTCGACGAAGCGGCCTTCGGGCGGAAACGCGCGCGTCACGCGGCGCGCGACGTAGCCGGAAAACAGCGCAAGCGCGGCGAGCACCGCGACGACGCCGAGCAGCACGTTCTGGATCAGGTGGAGCGTATGGGTCATGTCGGCCTCAACGGGATTCGAGTACGGGTTCGGCAACCGGCACGGCGGCCGGGCCGGCTTTCGCGCGGCGTTCGAACTGCATCGCCGAATCGGCGAGTCCGCTGAACTTCAGCGACGCCAGATCGAGCACGTAGTTCTGATGGAATTTCCAGGGCTTGCGATGCCCCTGCTTCGGCAGGATGCCGGCCGCGCGCTGGATGTAGCCCGAGCTCAGGTTCACGGCCGGCACGTCGCCGAGGTCGCCGGCGCCGAGCCGCGGCACGCAGGTGTCGTAGCCGTTCGCGCGCATGTGGTTGAGCAGCCGGCACACGTAGCGCGAGATCAGCTCGGCCTTCAGCGTCCACGACGCGTTCGTGTAGCCGAACGACGACGCGAGGTTCGGCACGTCGCTGTACATCATTCCCTTATACGACACGGTCTGCGGCAGATCGACCGCGCGGCCGTCGACCGTGACGCGCGCGCCGCCGAGCATCTTCACCTTCAGCCCGGTCGCGGTGACGATCACGTCCGCGTCGAGCTGCTGGCCGCTCTTCAGCTTCAGGCCGGTCGGCGTGAAGCGCTCGATCTCGTCGGTGACGATCGAGGCGCGGCCCGCACGGATCGACTTGAACAGGTCGCCGTTCGGCACGAGGCACACGCGCTGGTCCCACGGCATGTAGCGCGGCGTCAGATGCTTCGCGACGTCGAAGTCGGGGCCGAGCTGCTTACCGGCCGCGCGGATGATGAACCGTTTGGTCTGCTCGGGCTTGCGGCGCGACACGTTGTACAGGTACATCGTCAGCAGTACGTTCTTCATGCGCACGATCCGGTGCGCGAGCCTTGACGGCAGCACGCGGCGCAACGCGTTCGCGATCTTGTCGCGCGCAGGCAGCGACACGATGTAGGTCGGCGAGCGCTGCAGCATCGTCACGTGTTTCGCATCGGCCGCCATCGACGGCACCAGCGTGACGGCCGTCGCGCCGCTGCCGATCACGACGACGCGCCGGTTTGCATACGACAGGTCCTTCGGCCATTGCTGCGGATGCACGATTCGGCCTTCGAACGAGTCCATGCCGGCCCAGTCGGGCAGGTAGCCGCCGTCGTAGTCGTAATAGCCGCTGCACATATAGAGGAAGCGGCACGTGTAGGCGAGCGTGTCGACCGCGCCGTCGCGCGTGCGCTCGATGCGTACCGTCCAGCGTGCGCGATTCGAATCCCAGTCGGCCGCGACCACCTTCTGGCCGTAGCGGATCATCTTGTCGATGCCGTGCGCGCGCGCGGTGTCGCGGATGTAGTCGAGGATCGTCTGGCCGTCCGAGATCGCCTTGTCGCTGTGCCACGGGCGGAAGCTGTAGCCGAGCGTGAACATGTCGGAATCCGAACGGACGCCGGGATAGCGGAACAGATCCCAGGTGCCGCCGATCGCATCGCGCGCCTCGACGATCGCCACGCTCGCATACGGGCAGCGCTGCTTCAGGTGATAGGCGGCACCGATGCCGGAGAGGCCGGCGCCGACGATCAGCACGTCGAGGTCGCGGCTGTCGCCGCAGGCGGACGGCGCGTCGCGCCGGTCGGTCGTCGTCGAGGTCATGCGGCATCCTTGGTTGGCGTGGTCGGGAGCGCGGCCGGTGCATGCGTGCGGCCGAGATTGCGTGCGCGGGCACGGCGCACGTGGCGCAGCACCAGCCGCTGGTAGCCGGCGCCGAGCAGGCGTGCGAGCTTGTCGAGGTGGCGGGCATCGGCGCCGACCAGCACGCGGCGCGCGTTGCGCTCGACGCCGGCGAGGATCTGCCGAGCGGCATCGTCGGCCGTCGTCGCGTTGATCAGGCGATTCGCCTGACGGCGGTGGGTTGCTTCGTCCTGGCCCGTGAGCGCGCGGATGCTGGTGTCGACACGGCTCGCGTCGACGATGTTGGTCGCGACGCCGCCCGGATGCACGCAGGTCGCGCTGACCGGCGCGCCGTCGAGTTCGAGCTCCATCCGCAGCGCCTCGGTGAAGCCGCGCACGGCGAACTTGGTCGCGTTGTACGCGCTTTGCGTCGGCATCGCGACGAGCCCGAACAGGCTCGACGTGTTGATCACGTGCCCGTCGCCCGACGCGCGCAGATGCGGCAGGAACGCCTGCGTGCCGTGCACGACACCCCAGAAGTTGATGCCGACGATCCATTCGAGATCGGCGATGCGCGCGGTCTCCGCGCTCGCGGCCAGCGACACACCCGCGTTGTTGAAGATCAGGTTGACCTTGCCGTGTTCGGCGCGCACGAAATCGGCCCACGCGAACACCGCATCGCGATCGGCGACGTCGAGCCGATGCGTGCTCGTGCGCACGCCGTGCGTCGCGCACGCTGCCGCCGTGCCGGCGAGCCCGACCTCGTTGACGTCGGCGAGCGCGACGTCGCAGCCGCGCCGCGCGAGCTCGATCGCGAGGCTGCGGCCCATGCCCGAACCGGCGCCCGTGATCGCGGCGACCTTGCCGGAAAAACCCTTCATCCGTCGTTCCTCCCGTTCCGCTTGCGCTGCGTCGGCGGCGCGCTTATTGTGGTGTTGTTCGTCACCACTTTAGTTTTCGGGTGTCCTGATGTCAAATAGCGAAATGGAGAAAGCACTCGAAACGGAAAAACGGGGCCGGGCATACGGCGGCGTGGCGCCCGAGGTGCGGGCGGCCGAGCGGCGCGATGCGCTGATCCGCGCGGCGACGCACGTGTTCGGCACGGTCGGTTTCCGCAAGGCGACCGTGCGGTCGATCTGCCAGGAAGCGAAGCTCAACGACCGCTATTTCTATGCGGCGTTCGACAGCACCGAGGATCTGCTGCGCTGCACCTACCTGCATCACGCGCAGCAGTTGCACGACGCGGTCGAGCGGGCGGTGGCCGAGCGCGGCGGCGATTTGCGCGAGCGCATCGACGCGGGGCTCGCCGCATTCTTCGGATTCCTGCGCGACCCGTGCGCGGCGCGCGTGCTGCTGCTCGAGGTGATGGGCGTGAGCGCGGACACCGACATGACGTATCAGCGGATGCTGATCGACTTCGGCAAGCTGATCATGGCGATCGGCGCGACGGGCGAGGCCGTGACGCCCGCCGAGCGCACCGAGCAGCGGCTGGTCGGGCTCGCGCTGGTCGGCGCGATGACGAACGTCGGCGCGGCGTGGCTGCTCACCGGCTATCGCGACCCGGAGGCGCAGATGGTCGCGAGTTGCAGGAAGGTGCTGCTGGGGACGTTGCGGGAAGCGGGCTAGGATGCGGCGACGAACGGACGTGCGCGATTCGCATCCGGTTGCGTCGCAAAGCCATCCGACGCGTCACCCCCTCGAGCGTTTCGATCGTGCCGCCATCGCACATCGCGCGTCCCCGATCCTCGCCTTCATCGCATCGATGAACGCACGCACCTTCGGCGAAGGCAACCGCGTCGACGGATACACCGCGTGAATCCCGGCCGGCGCCGAGCGCCATGCGGGCAGCAGCCGGACGAGCCGGCCGGCCGCGACGTCCTCCGCGATCGAGAAATCCGTCAGGAGGCCGAAGCCGCCGCCCGCGAGCGCGATTGCACGGCAGGCCGTCGCCGTGTTCGACACGACCGGCGCGATGCAGCGCACCGACGCGTGGCCGCCGCTCGCGTCGTGAAGTTCGAGCGTATGCGGGCGCGACAGCGTCGACAGCATCACGAACGGCAGCGCGGCGAGCGCGTCCGGATCGCGCGGCAGGCCGTGCCGCGCGACGAACGCGGGGCTCGCGACCAGCCACTTCTCGTACTCGCCGAGCTGCACCGCGCGATAGTTCGAATCCGCGAGGCGGCCGATGCGGATCGCGACGTCGAGATTGTCCGCGACCAGATCGACGATGCGGTCGTTCGCGATCAGCTCGACGTCGAGGCCCGGATGCGCGTCGCGCAGCGCGACGATGGCCGGCGCGACGACCAGCGAGCCATAGTCGATCGGCACGCTCACCCGCAGCGTGCCGCGCAGCGGCCCCGTGTCGGACGACACCGCGTCGAGCGCGCTTTCGGTCGCGCGCACGATGTCGCGGCACGCATCGTAGAACGCGCGCCCCGCATCGGTCACGCTCAGCCGCCGCGTGGTGCGCACCAGCAGGTTCGCGCCGACCTCGGATTCGAGCCGCTGCATGTGCGTGCTGACGACCGTCTTCGCGAGACCGAGCCGCTCGGCCGCGGCCGTCAGCGAGCCGGCATCGACCACCGCGACGAAGATCGCCAGCCGGTTCAGGTTCACGTCGCGCAGATCGGCCATCGTCGATTGTCCTATGAGAGCGGATAATGTTTCAGCGATTATCCGTCTTCTGGACGTGAACGGCGAGCGCTACGCTGGGGCCGTTCGTCGCCGATTCCCGGCGGCGCGAGATCCAGGAGCCTTTCCATGTCCGCCGCCAGCAAGCCCGCCCGTCCGGTTCGTGTCTATTCGTTTACGTTGTCGGGGCACGCGCATCGCGTCCGGCTGTTCCTGTCGCTGCTCGGGTTGCCGTTCGAGACGATCGACGTCGACCTCGCGGCCGGCGCGCAGCGCGAACCCGCGTTCCTCGCGCTCAATCCGCTCGGCCAGGTGCCGGTGATCGACGACGACGGCACCGTGCTCGCCGATTCGAATGCGATCCTCGTCTATCTCGCGAAGCGCTACGGCGACGCGCACTGGCTGCCCGACGATGCCGCCGGCGCGGCGACCGTGCAGCGCTGGCTGTCATACGCGGCCGGGCCGATCGCGTCCGGGCCGGCCGCCGCGCGGCTCGTCACCGTGTTCAGCGCGCCGCTCGATCACGACGCCGCCAAGCGCACGGCCGCGAAGGTACTCGCGGTGATCGACGGCGAACTCGCCGGCAAGCCGTTCGCCGCGGGCGCGCAGCCGACGATCGCCGACATTGCCGCCTACACGTACATCGCGCACGCGCCGGAAGGCGGCGTGTCGCTGGAACCGTATCCGCACGTGCGCGCTTGGCTCGCCCGCGTCGAGGCGCTGCCGGGTTTCGTCGCGATGCCGCCGACCCGCGCCGGCCTGCTTGCCGCCTGACGCGAAGCTGCGTCGTTACCGGGAGAACGCGATGACCACGCCGACCGCCGCCGTGCCGGGCTGGGAACTCGACGTTGCGCCGTTTCATGCGGGCGAACTTGCCGTGCAGCAGCGTGCGGGCGTGACGGAGGCCGCGGGCACGGCCGGCCGGCGCGGGATTCGCCGCTTCATGCCGGACCAGCACCGGACGTTCTTTGCGCAACTGCCGTTCTTCGTGCTCGGCGGCGTCGATGAGGGCGGGCAGCCGTGGGCGACGCTGCGGGTCGGGATGCCGGGCTTCGTTACGGCGCCGGACGCGCGCACGCTGCGCATCGACGGCGACGCGCTGCCCGGCGATCCGCTGGCGGGCGCGTGGCAGCCGGGCGCGCCGCTCGGCGGGCTCGGGATCGAGTTCGACACGCGCCGGCGCAATCGCGTGAACGGCATCGTGCGCGCGGTAGACGGCGGTGCGCTGACGATCGCGGTCGAGCAGAGCTTCGGCAACTGTGCGAAGTACATTCAGGGACGCAAGCCGACGTTCGTGGCGCGCGAAGGCGATGCGCGCGGCGAGGCCGACGTGTCGGACCGGCTGACGGATGCGGACCGCACGCTGCTCGCGCAGGCCGATACGTTCTTCGTCGCGAGTGCGAACACGTCTGCCGGTGCGGGCGCCGCGCGCGGCGCGGACGTGTCGCATCGCGGCGGCATGCCGGGCTTCGTGCGCGTCGACGACGCGCACACACTGACGACGCCCGATTTCAGCGGCAATCGCTTCTTCAACACGCTCGGCAACCTCCAGCACGATCCGCGCGCGGGGCTGCTGTTCGTCGACTTCGACAGCGGCGACCTGCTGTATGTCGCCGCGCGGGCGGAGATCGTGTGGGACGGGCCGCTCGTCGCGTCGTTCGACGGCGCGCAGCGGGTCGTGCGGTTTCATGTGCGGGAAGTGCGGCGCACGCGCGGCGTGCTGCCGTTCCGGTGGTCGGCGGTCGAGCGGGCGCCGCAGTTTGCGGGGATGGCGGCGAGCGCGGGCGGGGCGGTGGCGGCGTCTGTCTCATCGTCGGCATCGGCTTCTGCATCCGCATCGCCCGCCACCTGGCGCCCGCTGCGCATCGCGCAGATCGTCGACGAAGCGCGCGCGATCCGCTCGTTTCATTTCGAACCGGCGGATGGCGGCGCGTTGCCGGCCTACGAAGCCGGTCAGCATCTGACGCTGCGCGTCGCGTTGCCGGACGGCGATGCACCGACGATCCGCAGCTACACGCTGTCCGATGCGCCCGGTGCGTCGCATTACCGGATCACCGTGAAGCGCGAAGGACGTGTATCGGCCTGGCTGCACGACCATGCGCGCGCCGGGATGACGCTCGACGCGCAGATGCCGCGCGGCCGCTTCACGTTCGACGTTGCGAGCCCGCGTCCGGCCGTGCTGGTGTCGGCCGGCATCGGCATCACGCCGATGATCGCGATATTGCGCCGCGCGCTGGCCGACGACGCGCCGTCGCGCCGCGTGGTGTTCGTGCACGGCGCGCGTGATACGGCCGACCGGCCGTTCGCGACGGAGCTGACGCGCATCGCGGACGCCGACGCCCGCGTCGCGCTGCACTGGTTCGACAGCCGGCCGCAGCGCGACGGCGCGGCGCGACCAGGCCGCATCGATGTCGCGCAACTGAAGCGCATCCTGCCGTTCGACGATTACGACTTTTACCTGTGCGGGCCATCCGCGTTCATGCGCGATTTGTACGACGGATTGCGCGCGCTGAACGTGCCGGACGAGCGGATCCGCTTCGAGGCGTTCGGGCCGTCGAGCGTCGTGCGCAGCGTGGCCCGCACGGCAGCGGCGGCGGTGGCCAGCACGCCCGTCGTGTTCCGCCGCTCGGCGCGCGACGCCGCCTGGACGCCCGCGGACGGTACGCTGCTCGAATTCGCTGAAGACCAGGGTGTGGCGGTGCCGTCCGAATGCCGGTCGGGGGCGTGCGGTACGTGCGCGACGCGCGTGCTGTCCGGTGCGGTCGATTACGTGCAGCCGCCCGATGCGGCGGTCGAACCCGGCTGCGCGCTGCTGTGCGTCGCGCGGCCGGCCGAAGGTGCCACGGAGCCGCTCGTGCTCGACCGCTGACGTGCATGCGACAACCGTGCGACACGCGGTCGCACGGCGCGTGCTGCGCAAAAACCGCGCGCATCTGCTTCTTTTTCCGGAGACCTGTCGGATCGACGATAGCGTCAACCGATAGCGAAAAGGAGCAACATCATGAAACTGTTCAGCATGATCCGCCTGGTTCTGTGGAGTTTCTTCGGCGTGCGCAACAGCAAGGCGCACGCGTCCGATCTCGCGAACGTCAACTTCACGCTGCTGCCGTTCGTCGCGATCCTGCTCGCGCTGCTGGTCGGCGCGGTGATCTACGGCGTCGTCCACCTGGTCGTCGATCCGACGGTGACGATGCAGGGGTTCTGAGCGGCGCGCGTGCCGCGCATTCCCGTTGCGGCACGCGACACCGCCGATCAGAACGTGTGATTCACCGCGACGCGCGCGACGAGCTGGTGCCCGTTCGACGATGCACCGGGCGAGCCGGGCACGAGCCCGCCGTCGAGCGGCGTGCCGGTCGCGCTGCCGCCGACCCGTTGATACGCGACCTGCGTATAGACCGACGTACGCTTCGACAGCACGTACTGCGCCATCGCGCCGAACTGGTGCCAGTGCAGCGACGACTTCGCGCCGGCCTGATCGAGCCCGCCGCGCGTATACGTGTACATGCCGCCGACGAGAACGGCCGGCGTGACGTTGTACTTCGCGTTGACTTCGAAGTTGTCGAACGTGAGCCGCGCATTCGCGAGACCGAGGCTGCCTGCATACAGCGACGCATCGGGCTGGCCGACGTTCACGTGCGAGTAGACCGCGCCGAGCGTCGCGGGTCCGATTCCGTAGTTCACGCCGATGCCGTAGATCTTCTGGTTGCCCGCGACGAAATCCGTGTCGTCCGGCGTGAGCGCCCCGCCCGTCGTGGTGCCGGGGTTCGACATGTTTTCATAGACCGCGGCGACCGACAACGTCTGGTACGTGTAGTTCAGGCCGACGCCAAGCATCCGGTTCCGCGCGAAGCCGCCGGCCAGATTGCTCAGTCCGTACATCACCGTGCCGGAAAAGCCGCCGAATGCGGGGCTCGTGTACTTCACCGCGTTGTTCGCGTGGAACGACGCATCGGTGTTGTCGTTGTCGAGCGGATGCGAGAACAGAAAGCCCGCCCAGCTGCCGTTGGCGGTCAGCGGCCCGATCGTGTCGGAGACGCTATCGAACTGGCGGCCGAGCGTCAGTGTGCCGAGTCGGTCCGACTGCAGCCCGACGTACGACTGGAAGCCGAACAGGCGGCCGCCGTAGCCGAGCTGGCCGCTTTCGACCGCGAAGCCGCTCTCCAGGTCGAAGATCGCGTGCAGTCCGCCGCCGAGATCCTCGTTGCCTTTGATGCCCCAGCGGCTCGTCGAGAGATCGCCGCTCGCCATCTGCCATGACGACTTGCCGCCGACATTGCTCGTGTAGTTGATGCCCTCGTCGAGGACGCCGAACAGCAGGACGGAACTTTGTGCATGCGCGTTCGCGCAACCGATAAGGAATCCTGCAGACAGGATGAAGCGTGCTTTTTTCATGTGGGATGCGGGCTCGAAAGATGAAACGGTCGATGGTCCGGCGCGCGGCGTGAGCGGCGCGTGACCTTCGATAAGCAGATGGCATGCCATCACCCGTTTCAAGACCGCGATGTGCCGGATGCGTTCCATTTCATCGGGATGTGGCCGTCGAATCGGGGTGATCGCGCGCAAGTCGAGTAGCAACTCGCGTCGCGTGTCGCATGTTGCGTCTCAGATTGAGACGAGCGCCGAAATGGAATGGCGCGCGCGAACAGGCGCATGCCGTGATGCGTGAGTCGCGGCGTGGGGGAACGGAGGAAGGGGAGCGCGCGCGCGTGTCACGCGCGTAAGAACGGATAACCCTGTGTCTCGAGCCAGCGCCGTACCAGCGCGGCCTGCGGCGGCGTGAATTCCGCGAGTACTTGCGCAACCGGCCGTTCGCGCAGCGCCGCGACGATCGGCGCGAGCGGGATGCCTTGCAGATGCCAGATCCCGAGCGGCTGGTCGGGGCTCGTGACGACGTCGGCTTCGGCGATGGTGTCGCCGTCGATCACGGGCGCCCGCTCGATCGCGAGCGCGTCGAAATCGGGCGCACGATGCGACGGCGCATCGTCGGGCCATGCGCGGCGCGCGTGCCAGAACGGTCGGTCGGCCCATTGCGTGTCGAGCGCATAGAAGTCGCGGCCGATCCGCGCGAAGCGCATGAACAGTGCGTTGATGCGCCGTTCGTGAAAGCGCAGCGCGAGTGCCGCGCGTTCGGGATGCGCGAGCAGCGTATGGATGACGGCCGGCGCCTGCAGCGCGGACGACAGCGACTGGAAGATGCCGTTGCCGGAGAGCGGATCGACGGCCATCGCCGCGTCGCCGACGCGCAGCCAGTTCGCGCCGCCGGTGTCGCCGGACAGCGTCGCGCTGCTGGTGCGCGCGAACACGCGCGCATCGGTGCCGGTATCCGCGCCACCCACACCGAAGAAGCCGCGCGCGAGCGGCGTTTGCCGCAGCGTCGCGCACCACGCGGGCAGCGCGTCGCGCGGCGGCAGCGTGGTGGTCGCGACGTCGAGCGTCACCTGCCAGTAGCAGCGGCCGTCGGGCAGGCGTGCCATCCACGCCCAGCCGTCCGGCAAGCTCTCGATCGCCGACGCCGCGTCGCCGGGCGTGCCTTGCCACACGTTCAGGAGGCTGAGCGTCTGCGGGCCGCGGATTGCGTCGCGCGTGCGCGGTGCCAGGCGACCGCGCGCCTCGACGACGAACGCCGCGTGCAGCGTGCGTTCACCGTCCGGCGTGTCGATGCGGATCGCATGCGCGTCGCCGTCGGCCTGCACCGCGCGGATCGTCGCTTCACGCACCGCAATGCCTGCATCGGCGAGATCGCGGCGCAGCGCCGTGTCGAAACGGCCGCGGTCGATCAGGTGTTCGTGGTTGAGCGTGCGCGTGTCGCCGTTCCAGTGCGTCGTGCGCGCGCAAGGCGGCAATGCGCATGCGGCGGCGTGCGCGAGCCCGGCATGACGCAGTCCTTGCAGCACGCGATCGGACACGCCTTCCACCGCGTCGAAGTGCCTCCATTCGCTGACGATCGTGACCGGATAGCCGAGCCGCGCGAGTCCGAGCGCGGTGGCGGCGCCCGCCGGCCCCGCGCCGAGCACGACGATCGATGGACGGCTCACGATGCCTGGGTGCGTCGCTCGACGCCGATGTACGCGGCATTCGCGCGCAGGTGCGCGAGCAGCGCTGCCGTGTCGGCATCCGGATACCGCGCGAACCAGTCCGCCGCATATCCGCTGAGCGTCGCGCACGCGATGCTCGCACCGGCCGGCGCGCGCGGTGCGCCGCTCGACACGACCGCACCGAAATCGGCCTGCGCGCTGTCGAGCCACGACCATTGCCCCGGCGCGCAGCGCGCATCGCCCGTGACGCGCACGATCCCGGGATAGCTCGCCGGAAACACCGGCGCGCCTTGCGCGGGGCTCGAAGCGAAGACGGTCACGCGTTGCGCGACGGCTGCCGCGCATGCGTCGCGCAGCGTGTCGCGATCGGCGCGCACACCGAGACTCAGGTTGATGAGACGAACACGTTGCGTGAGCAACCAGTCGATTGCATGCGCGATCTGCGCGGCGCTCGTCACGCCGCGCGCCTCGAACACCTGCGCGACGACCAAGGCCGCTTCGGGCGCGGCGGCCGCGAGCGTCGTGCAGATCGCGCTGCCGTGACCGACGCGATCGGGTTCGACCGCACGCGCCTGTACCGTCGAAGCATCGTCGAACGCGAAGCGCCGCGCGTCGACGACGCGTGCGCTCAGCGACGGCGGATAGCCGCTGTCGACGATCCCGACGCGCACGGCCCGGTCGTCAGGCATGGGCCACATCGCGGTGCGTGCGTCGTGCGAGTCGTCCGTCCGCGAGTTCGAAATGCAGGTCGACGCCGACGAGCGTCGATGCACGGTGGCTGACGAGGATGCGCGTGCGGTCGCCGAACAGCGTGTCGATCTGCGCGATGACCTGTCGCTCGGTCGCTTCGTCGACGGCGGACGTCGCCTCGTCGAGCACGAGGATTGCCGGCGCCTGCAGCAGCGCGCGCGCGATCGCGATGCGCTGCTTCTGGCCGCCGGACAGTTGCTGTCCGCGTTCGCCGACCGGACCGTCGAGGCCGCCCGGCAGCGTTGCGATCAGTTCGTCGAGCTGCGCGGCGCGAGCGGTATGCACGACGTCGTCGTGTGTCGCGAACGGCGCCGCGTAGCGGATATTGTCGGCGAGGCTGCCGCGAAACAGCACGATGTCCTGGCTGACGACCGCGATGTGGCGGCGCAGCGCGTCGAGATCGACGTCGCGCAGGTCGATGCCGTCGATCCGCACGCTGCCCCGCTGCGGGTCGTAGAAGCGCTGCATCAGGTCGATCAGCGTCGATTTCCCGCTGCCCGACAGTCCGGACAGCGCGACCTTGCTGCCGGCCGGCACGCGCGCGCTGACGCCGCGCAGCACCGCCCGCGCGCGCTCGTCGTGCGCGAACCACACGTCGACGAATTCGAGATCGCCGCGCGGTGGCAGTTCGCGCGCGTTGGCTGGCGGCTGCACGGCCACCGGCGCGCGCTGCAGTTCCATCACGCGGCCGAGGCTGACCGTCATCCGCTGCAGCGCGACGTAGAGGCCGAGCAGGCTCTTCACGGGGCCGATCGCCATCCCGAGATAGCTCGAGAACGCGATCAGGGAGCCGAGCGGCCAGTCGCCGCGGATTACCCAGTAGCCGCCGACGATGAATGCACCCGCGCGCGACACCGACGTCAGCGTGCCGGGCACCGATTGCGTGATGAACTCGGTGACCTGCAGCTTCAGCAGGCGTTCCATGTAGCGGTCGCCGAGGCCGTCGAGCCGCGCCTGTTCCGCACGCTGGCGTCCGGCAGCCTGGATGAACTTCATCGCGGGCAGCGTCTCGACGAGGAACGACGACACGTCGGCCGCGCCTTCGCGCACCGAGCGCGCATCGCGCTCGACCTTGCGGCGCATCGTGCGCAGCCACAGAATCTCGAACGGAATCAGCAGCAGCGCGAGCAGCGACAGCTTCCACGACAGCATGACGAGCAGCGCCAGCGTGCCGACCAGCCCGATCACGTTCGACACGGCGGAGAACAGCGCGTCGAGCGCGAAGCGCTGGATCTCGGCGACGTCGCCGTCGAGGCGCGACAGCAGGTCGCCGAGGCGGCGCTGGCCGTAGAACGACGGCGACAGCCGCTGCAGGTGCGCATAGACGGCGCCGCGCAGCGAGAACAGCACGCGGCCGGACAGCCGCGTGTGCAGGTAGCGGTTGATGCCGCCGAGCAGCGTGCCGATGAAGCCCGCGAACACCATCGCGAATGCGATCGCGACGAGCATCCGGAAATCCTTGCCGACCAGCCCGCGGTCGATCAGCTCCTTCGTGAGCCACGGTTGCGCGACCGCGAGCAGCGACGCGCAGGCCGACAGCGCGAGCAGCCCGGCGATCGCGAGCCGGTGCGGCCGGACGAAACCGTACAGCCAGCCGAGCGCGCGCGCGAGCTGCGCGCGGTCGTCAGTCTTCACGAAACGCAGGACGAGTTTCAGCATCGGCGCGATCGGTCCGTAACGAATGCAATGGACGAACGCGCGCGCGACATCATGACTGCAGCCGCTTGAGGCGGCGGTACAGCGTCGCGCGGCTGATGCCGAGCGTCTGCGCGGCGGCCGCGACGTTACCGTCGTGGCGCGCGAGCGATTCGCGGATCAGGTCGTCCTCGTGGCGGCGGATCAGCCCGAACGACGCGTCCGGCGCCGGGCACACGCCGTCGATGAAGCCGTCACACAGATGATCGAGGCCGAGCACGTGGTCATGCTCGTCGCGCACCGCGAGCGCGGTGCGCAGCACCATCTCGAGCTGGCGGATGTTGCCGGGCCAGCGATGCTGGCGGAACACGTCGGCGAGTTCGGCACTCACGCTCACGTGCGGCGCACCGAGCCGCGCGAGCAACGCGGCGACGATCAGGTCGACGTCGTCGCGTTCGCGCAGCGCGGGCAGCAGCACGTTCACGCCGTGAATGCGGTAATAAAGGTCTTCGCGGAACGACTTGTCGCGCACCATCGTCTGCAAGTCGCGGTGCGTCGCGCAGATCACCGCGATGTCGATCGACTGCTCGTCGCCCGCGCCGAGCGGCGCGACCTTGCGTTCCTGCAGCACGCGCAGCAGGCGCGCCTGCAGGTGCAGCGGCATGTCGCCGATCTCGTCGAGAAACAGCGTGCCGCCGTGCGCCTGCATCAGCCGGCCGGTCATCCCGCCCTTGCGGGCGCCCGTGAACGCGCCGTCGCGGTAGCCGAACAGTTCCGACTCGATCAGCCCTTCGGGAATCGACGCGCAGTTCACCGCGACGAACGGCTTGCCGGCTCGTGCGCTCGCATCGTGCAGCGCGCGCGCAACGACTTCCTTGCCGGTGCCCGTCTCGCCCTGCACGAGCACGGGCAGCCCGTTGTTGAGCCCTTGACGCGCCATCGTGAGCGCGCGCAGCAGGCGCGGCTGGCGGCCGGCGAGGGCCGCGAGCGCCTGTGTGCCGGCATCGTCGCGGGCAGCGGCGGCCGGTGACGGCGCGCGTTCGCGCGAGGCCGGCACGACGGTTGCGCGCGGCAGGCGCAGCGCCTTGCAATGGAACGCGGCGTCCACGCCTTCGACGCGCAGCATTCCGCCTTGCTCTGCGAATGCGATGAACGACGGCGTGCGCGCGACCGCCGCGCTTTCGCAGCGGCGACCCACGAGTGCGTCGCGCGCCGCGCCGAGCAGCTCGCACGCATGCGCGTTCGCGGCGACGATGTGGCCGGCTTCCGACACGGCCAGCACGCCGCTCCAGCTCGAACCGAGATACGCCTGGCGCGGGTGAAACACGAGCACGACATGTTCGGGGAAATACGCGTCGAACAGGCGCGTCTCGATGTGCGTGGCGGCGGCGCTCATCAGCATCGACACGCCGTCGAGCGTGAGCGGCAAATCGCCTTCGCGCGTGAGGTCCAGCACGCCGATCGGCTTGCCGTGCGGATCGCACAGCGGCAGCGAGCGGCACGAGAAGCGGCTCAATTGGCCGAGGAAATGCTCGCCGCTGTCGATCGCGACCCCACAGCCTTCGACGAGCGCGGTGCCGAGCGCGTTCGTGCCGCGCAGCGATTCGCACCAGTTCGCGCCGGCGCGGATGTCGCCGATGCCGAGCGCGGCGAGATGGCTCGCGTTGCCGTCGACCGACAGAATGGTTGCATGTGCATCGGCCAGCAGGATCATCCCGTCGCTTCCACAGCGCTCGGCGAGGAAGGCGAGTTCGGGGGTGGCCGCGTCGAGCAGCAGGCGGTTCGCGTCGCGCAGCTCGTCGAGATTGCAGAATTCGTGCAGGTTCAGCCGCGCGTCGTCGTCCCAGCGCACGCCGTGATCGAGACTGCGCCGCCACGACTGATCGATTTCGAGGCGCAGGCAGCCTTGTGGCAGCACGCCGTCGGCCGTGAGGCGTTCGCGAATCAGGCGGGTTGCCTGCAGCCGGTCCGGCAGGCGTTGGCCGGAAGGGAAGTAGTCTTGCACGTCGCCCCTCCTCAGGAGAATGTCGGGCCGTCCGATCCGGCGCGGCCGCTCGCAAAAAGGCCCGCCGAGTCTGGCACAAGCCCGGGCATAAATCCATCCGGTCAAAAACCTAAAACCCAGGCGGGGCGCGGCCGTGCGGGCGATCGGCGCGCGCGGGCGGCCCGCATTCGGCGCGCGTGACGGAGTGGCGTGCATGGCTTCAGGGCGGGCGAACTTCGCGCGACGGCGGCGCTTACGTGCGCAGGTTGTGCGCGTTGCACCTGCCTTCGTTCGCGACCCGTTTTCCGGCGAATATCGGGCTCGGTGCGTTCGTATTGGTTTCGTCCAGCAGCGGTGACGCGGCGCAGGCGGCGCGCGGCAGCGCGGCGGCCGACAGCAGGCCGGCGGCCGCGATCATGAGCGCGCGGCGGGCAGCGGGGAGGCGCGGCATCGGATGTCTCGTTGTCGTGATGGTTCGGGGAAAGGCGCGGAAGATACGCGCGCGGGCGGAACAGGCGCGCCGCGCGACATCGTCGCGCGGCGCATGCATTGCTCACATCCGCGACGCGATCACACGTTCATCAGCACCGATTTCAGTTCCGTGTAGTGTTCGATCGCGGCCGCGCCCATCTCGCGGCCGAAGCCCGACATCCGGTAACCGCCGAACGGCAGTGCCGGATCGAGCGCGCTGTGGCAATTGACCCAGACCGAGCCCGAACGGATCTTCGGGATCATCCGGTGCGCGGCCGACAGGTTGTGGGTCCAGATGCTCGCGCCGAGTCCGTAGCGCGTGTCGTTCGCGAGGCGGATCGCATCGTCGATCGTGTCGAACGGCATCGCGACCAGCACCGGCCCGAAGATTTCCTCTTGCACGAGCGGACCCTTCTGGTCGACGTCCACGAGCACGGTGGGCTTCACGAAGTAGCCTGGGCCGAACGCTTCGCCACCGCACGCGAGCTGGGCGCCCAGTTCGCGGCCGCGCTCGATGTAGCCGGCCACGCGCTTTTGCTGCTTCGCCGAAATCAGCGGGCCCATGTCGACCGACGGGTCGAGCGCGTTGCCGAGCTTCATGTTGCTCGCGATGCCCGCGATGTCGCCTACCACGCGATCGAAGTGCTTGCGTTGCACGTAGAGGCGCGAGCCCGCGCAGCACACCTGGCCGTGATTGAAGAAGATCGCGGTGGCCGCGCCCGAGGCCGCGACGGCCGGGTCCGCATCGTCGAACACGATCGTCGGCGACTTGCCGCCGAGTTCGAGCGTCACGCGCGTCATCGATTCCATCGCGGCCTTGCCGATCAGCTTGCCGACTTCGGTCGAGCCGGTGAAGGTCAGCTTGTCGACGTCCGGGTGATGCGCGAGCGCGGCACCCGCTTCGATGCCGGTGCCGGTCACGACGTTGAACACGCCGGCCGGGTAGCCGGCTTCCTGCACGAGTTCGGCGAGCCGCAGCGCGGTGAGGGGCGTTTCGTCGGCGGGCTTCAGCACCATCGTGCAGCCGGTCGCGAGCGCGGGGCCGAGCTTCCAGCACGCGAGCAACAGCGGGAAATTCCACGCGACGATCGCACCGACCACGCCGACGGCCTCGCGCCGGATGAAGCCGTGGAACTGGCTGTCGGGCATCAGCGGCATCGACACGTCGACGGTCGCGCCTTCGATCTTGGTGGCCCAGCCGGCCATGTAGCGCAGGAAGTCGATCGCCAGCTGCACGTCCATCACGCGCGCGATCTGCGCGCTCTTGCCGTTGTTCACGCATTCGAGCTCGGCGAGCTGCTGGGCGTCGCGTTCGAGCAGATCCGCGAGACGCCACAGCAGGTTCTGTCTTTCGCGGGGCCGCATGCGGCTCCACGCGGAATCGTCGAACGCCTGGCGCGCGGCGCGCACCGCACGGTCGACGTCGGCCGCGCCGGACGCCGGCACGCGGCACAGTTCGTCGCCGGTCGCGGGGTTGTGGACGGCCAGGGTGGCGCCGCTTTCGGCGCTGCGCCACGTATCGCCGATCAGCATCGACGGCGTGCGTGCGATGAACGACTGGGTTTGCGGAAGTAACGACAACGTTGCCTGCATGGAAGCTCCTCGCTCATCGGGGTTCGGGTGTCGAGGCGAAAAGCAGCTTCCATACCAACGACCGGGCGGCGGCCTGCGTGCACGCCGCATGCGCCATGCGGCGCGGGGCGTGCGGCGTGACGCCCGTCGTCGGCATGCACGACCGGCATCGCGCCGCGTTCGCGGTGCGGCGTCTCAATTTGAGAATCCGGATGCAATGTGAGACGCGACATGCGGCACGCGCGCTGCCGGCCGCTCCGGCGACACCACCGCAAAGGCGCGCGAATGCCGGTTTGGCGCGCCGCTTTGAATCGGGATTTTCCCGAGCGTTCGGCGATAAAAGCGCGTGTTTTCCTTGTGGCAAACCCGACGTCGGCAATTGGCACGGGCTGTGCTTGAAGAGCGAGAGACAAGCGCCGCAGCGCTGCATGCCGGACGATTCGAGACCCCACGTAAAGGAGCAGAGCCTTGTTCAAGACTTTCATTCGACGCAGCAGGCCGCCCCGCGCGGCCGCGACCGTCGCCGCCGCTGGCGCGCTGGCGCTGGCCGCGGGTGCCGTGCACGCCCAGGCCCAGGCACCGCGCGACGCTCACGCGATCCTGAGCCAGACATGCGCGGCGTGTCACGCGGCCGAGTCGAAGGATTCGTGGAGCCGCATCAGCCATCAGCGCAAAACGCCGGAAGGCTGGCTGATGACGATCGCGCGGATGCAGACGATGCACGGCCTCACGATCAGCGACGACGAGCGGCGCATTCTCGTGAAGTACCTGTCGGATACGCAGGGCCTCGCGCCGTCGGAGACGAAGGATTTCCGCTACGCACCCGAGCGTCGCCTGAACACGCAGGAGACCGTCAACAACGAGGAATTCAAGCAGATGTGTGCGCGTTGCCACTCGGCCGCGCGCCCGCTGCTGCAGCGCCGCCCCGTCGCCGAGTGGGACAAGCTCGTGAACTTTCACCTCGGGCAGTGGCCGTCGATCGAGTATTCGGCGATGGGCCGCGACCGCGACTGGCTGAAAATCGCGCTCACCGAGATGGCGCCGATGCTCGCGAAGGACTACCCGTACGACAGCAAGGCATGGACCGCGTGGAAGCAGCACCATCCGCCTGCCACCGCGCTCGCCGGCACCTGGAGCTTCGGCGGTCACATGCCGGGCAAGGGCGACGCGTACGGCACGATGACCGTGAAGGGCGGCACGGGCGACCGCTTCGACGTCGAGCTGAAGGGCCGCTTCGCGGACGGCAGCCCGCTCGTCGGCACCGGTACCGCGACGCTCTATACCGGCTACGAATGGCGCGCGAGCGTGAAGGTCGGCGACACGACGATGCGTCAGGTGCTGATGGCGAGCGACGGCACGCTGCGCGGCCGCATGTTCGACGATGCGCATGACGAGCGCGGCCTTGACTTCAACGCGGCGAAGCTCGGCAACGCACGGATCGTGGCGGTGCAGCCGGCGTACGTGAAGGCGGGTAGCGAGACCGACGTGACGATCGTCGGCGCGAACCTGCAGGGCACACCGGCGTTCGGCGCGGGTGTCACGGTCGCATCGGTGCTCGAGCGCACGCCGGGCTACGTGCGGGTGCGGGTGAAGGCCGCCGACGGCAGCGCGGCCGGCGTGCGCCGCGTGAGCGTCGGCGCCGCGCATGCGGACGGGTTTGCCGTTTATCGCGAGATCCACGACGTGAAGGTCGAGCCCGACTTCGCGGTTGCGCGCATCGGCGGCAACGGCGGCTCGACGCCGAAAGTCGAGGGCCGCTTCGACGCGGTCGCGTGGGGTGTCGACGGGGCGGGCAAGCCGTTCCGCATCGGCGTCGTGCCCGCGCAATGGTCGGTCGCGCCGTTCGACGATCAGTCGAAGGGCGATCGCGACACGCAGTTCGCGGGCGTGATGCAGGCGTCGACGGGGATCTTCACACCAGCCGACGCCGGCCCGAATCCCGCACGCCGGATGGGCACCAACAACACGGGCAACCTGAACGTCGTGGCGACGGTGACGGACGGTTCGCGCACGGTGACGGGCACCGGGCACATGATCGTCGCGGTGCAGCGCTGGAACAATCCGCCGCTGCCCTGACCGGCCGCCCATCCACTGGCGCCGGGCCGCGACGCGGCTCGGTCCGAATCGACGAACGCAAGGAGAATCCGATGAGCGCCCTGCTGAACGTGGTCGAACGCAACGTGCACGAAGTGCGCGTCGACGACGAGCGCCTGATGTTTCACGTGCCGAGCAGCTCGCTGTTCGCGGCCGATCGCGTGACGGCCGACATCATCGACGCATTGCGTGCGAGCAGCTGCACGGCCGACGAGCTGTTCGCGCGGCTGGCCGGCCGCTCGCCGCACAGCGAACTCGCCGAGACGCTCGGCGAGCTGATGGCCCTCGAGGTCGTCAGCGACGGCTCGCCGCTCACGCCCGAGATCGCGGTGAAGCGCGTCGAGCGCACCGCGATCGACACGGTCGTGCTGAACGTGAACACCGGCTGCAACCTGAGCTGCACGTACTGCTACAAGGAAGACCTCGACACGCCGTCCGCCGGGCGGCGGATGGACATCGACACTGCGAAGGCGTCGGTCGAGATGCTGCTGAAGGAGTCGCCCGACCTGCCGCGCTACACGGTCGTGTTCTTCGGCGGCGAACCGCTCAGCAATCGCAAGCTGATCGAGTGCATGGTCGAGTATTGCGAGCTGCGCTTCGGCGCGCTCGGCAAGCAGGTCGAGTTCGTGATGACGACCAACGCGACGCTCTTGACCGAGGAGATCGTCGAGTGGCTCGACGCGCATCGCTTCGGGCTGTCGGTCAGCATCGACGGACCGCGCTCGATCCACGACCTGAACCGCCGCACGGTCGGGGGCGCGGGCACCTACGACGTCGTGCGTCGCAAGGTCGAGATGCTGCTCGCGCGCTACCGCAGCCGCCCGGTCGGCGCGCGCGTGACGCTGACGAGCGGCGTGACCGACATCGAAGGCATCTGGGATCACCTGTTCAACGAACTCGGCTTCGCGGAAGTCGGCTTCGCGCCGGTCACGTCGGGGCAGCTCGACACGTTCAACCTGCAGCCCGAGGAGCTCGCACGGGTGTTCGCGACCATGAAGGCGCTCGGTCGGCGTTATCTCGCCGCCGCGCTCGAGAACCGCAACATCGGCTTCTCGAACCTGCACCAGCTGATCACCGACCTGCACGAGGGGCACAAGAAGTCGCTGCCGTGCGGCGCGGGGCTCAAGATGCTCGCGGTCGACCACAAGGGCGACCTGAACCTGTGCCACCGCTTCACCGGCTCGGCGCTGCCGACCTTCGGCAACGTGCATGAAGGCGTCGCGCAGGCGGAGCTCAACGACTTCCTGTCGCAACGCCTCGAGCGCAGCGGCACCGGCTGCGAAACCTGCCGGATCCGCAACCTGTGCTCGGGCGGCTGCTATCACGAGAGCTACGCGCGCTACGGCGATCCCGCGCATCCGACCTACCACTACTGCGAGCTGATGCGCGACTGGATCGATTTCGGCATCGAGGTCTACAGCCGGATCATCGCCGGCAACCCGGCGTTCATCGGCAACTACATCACTCCGCGCAAGGCGAACTGACATGAAACATCTGAAGCCGCTCAACAACAAGGCGAAAAAGCTCGAGGAGGCCGTGCAGCAGGATCGACTCGAGGAAGTCGTCGCGATGACGTCCGTCGCGGGCTGCACGTCGACCACCGACCCCGGCTGGGAAACGGACGTGTTCGGCGGGGTCGCGTCGCTGTGCCAGCCTATGGAGGCCGACCTGTACGGCTGCTCCGACCCGTGCTGGTGGCCCGCGCAGGTGCCCGACATGATGAGCACCTATCCCGACTGGAACAAGCACGCGGCCGATTCCGGCGCGGACTGGCGCCAGCTCGGCAGCGTGTTCCCCAAAGACAAGTGATCCACCCGGCACCGATCAAGGATTCTCCATGCGATTCACGACACCCCTGAGCCGCACGCTCCTCGCCGCCGCGCTGGTCTCGGCCGCGTCGCTGTCGGCCGCGGCCGACGGTCCGCTGCAGACCGGCCACGAATACCTCGCCGTCACGAACTACCCGAACAACCTGACGGTGATCGACACGGGCACCGACAGCATCGTCAAGACCTGCGCGCTGCCCGATGCGTTCGGCCCCGGCACGATCCAGATCAGCCCGGACCGCACGCGCGCGTACGTGCTGAACAATCACTACGGCGACCTGTACGGCGTCGATCTCGATTCGTGCAAGACCGTGTTCCATGCGGATCTCGCGGAAGCGGGCAACGAGCGGGCGCGCGCGATGTTCTCGGTCGCGCTGAGCCCGGACGGCAAGGAGATCTACAGCGTCGTCAATCCGACGAAGCTGAACCGCGACAGCTACGAAGTGCAAGCGCCGCGCCTGCAGGTGTACCGTACCGACGCCGGGCTCGACGCGAAGCCGGCGCGCACGTTCCCGGCGCCGCGCCAGACGACGATGCTGCAGGCCGCCGACGACGGATCGCTGTTCGTCGTCGGCGCGGACATCTACCGGATGAACGTGCAGACCGGCCAGTACGACGTCGCGGTGCCGCTGCGCAACTGGAAGCAGCCGCTGCACGGCCAGCCGGACGTGCTGTACGTGTGGCCGCAGCAGCGTCCGCAGCACACGCTCAACCTGCTCTATACGGCTGACCGTTTCAAGGACGAGAAGAAGGATCCTGCCTCCGCGCAGACGATGTACGGCTACGTCGACATCGACCTGAGGACGGGCAACGCGACGGTCAAGGATTTCGCGCCGCTCACCGAGGTGTATTTCACGGGCGGGCTGTCGCCGAGGGATCCGAATGCGATGTACGGGGTGCTGAACCGGCTCGCGAAGTACGACGTGAAGAACGAGAAACTGGTCGAGGCCGCGCCGCTCGATCATTCGTACTACTGCCTGTCGTTCAATCGTGAGGGCAGCAAGCTCTATCTCGCGGGCACCTTCAACACGGTCGCCGTATACGATGCCGACACACTGAAGAAGCTGAAGGACATTCGCGTGCCGGGCGGCGACATGGCGATCACCACCGCGCAGATTTTCACACGATGATGGATGCGCCGGCCCGCGGGCCGGCGCCGTAGATC
The DNA here is from genome assembly GCF_001524185.1 of Burkholderia sp. FL-7-2-10-S1-D7. Classification (NCBI taxonomy): domain Bacteria; kingdom Pseudomonadati; phylum Pseudomonadota; class Betaproteobacteria; order Burkholderiales; family Burkholderiaceae; genus Burkholderia; species Burkholderia sp. FL-7-2-10-S1-D7. The sequence goes on from NZ_LOWY01000023.1 coordinate 34,872, forward strand.
AGGAGACTCCATGACCACCGCCATCGCCACCGGCGTGCCGCGCGACGGCCTGTCGATCGTGCGAGGCCGCACCGACGTGCCGCTGTCGGATGCGACCGTCGCCGCGCTGCTGCACGACACCGCGTCGCGCTTTCCGGCGCGGCCGGCCGTCGTGTTCCGCGAGCAGGGCATTTGCTGGGACTGGCGCACGTTCGCGCACGAAATCGACGTGCTCGCGACCGGCCTCGCCGCGCTCGGGATCGAGAAGGGCGACTGCGTCGGCATCTGGTCGCCGAACCGCAGCGAATGGCTGCTCACGCAATTCGCAACCGCGCGCATCGGCGCGGTCCTCGTCAACATCAACCCGGCCTATCGGCTCGCGGAACTCGACTATGCGTTGAACAAGGTCGGCTGCCGCGCGCTGATCGCGGCCGAGCAGTTCAAGTCGTCGAAGTACCTGGAGATGCTGCAGGCGCTCGCACCGGAACTCGCGCATTGCGTGCCGGGTGAATTGCATGCGGCACGCGTGCCGAGCTTGCGTACGATCGTATCGATGGGCGAGGCGGCGCCGGCCGGCATGTTCCGCTTCGCGGACGTGATGGCGCGCGGCCGCGACACGCTCGATGTCGCGCGGCTCGATGCGATCGGCGCGACGCTCGCGGCCACCGATCCGATCAACATCCAGTTCACGAGCGGCACGACCGGCAGCCCGAAGGGCGCGACGCTCACGCACCGGAACGTCGTCAACAACGCGCGCTTCATCGCGATGGCGATGCGTTTCACCGAACAGGATTCGCTCTGTATCCCGGTGCCGCTGTATCACTGCTTCGGGATGGTGCTGGCCGTGCTCGCGTGCGTGTCGACGGGCGCCGCGATGGTGTTTCCCGGCGAGGCGTTCGATCCGGTCGCGACGCTCGCGGCCGTGGCCGACGAGCGCTGTACCGCATTGCACGGCGTGCCGACGATGTTCATCGCGGAACTCGATCATCCGGACTTCGCGAAGTTCGACCTGTCGACGCTGCGTACCGGGATCATGGCCGGCTCGCCGTGCCCGATCGAGACGATGAAGCGCGTCGTGTCGCAGATGCATCTGTCCGAGATCACGATCGCGTACGGCATGACGGAGACGAGCCCCGTGTCGTTCCAGAGCTCGACCGACGACCCGCTCGAGAAGCGCACGACGACGGTCGGGCGCATCCAGCCGCATCTGGAGGTGAAGATCGTTGATCCGAGCGGCGAGATCGTGCCGGTCGGCGCGACGGGCGAGCTGTGCACGAAGGGTTATTCGGTGATGCTCGGCTACTGGGGCGACGATGCGAAGACTCAGGAATCGATCGTCGACGGCTGGATGCATACGGGCGACCTCGCGACACTCGACGCTGACGGCTACTGCAACATCGTCGGCCGGCTGAAGGACATGGTGATTCGCGGCGGCGAGAACATCTACCCGCGCGAGATCGAGGAATTTCTGTTCAGGCATCCGAAGATCCAGAGCGCGCAGGTGTTCGGCGTGCCCGACGCGAAATACGGCGAGGAGCTGTGCGCGTGGATCGTGCTGCGTGCGGGCGAGCAGATGTCGGAGGACGACGTGCGCGCGTTCTGCACCGGCCAGATCGCGCACTACAAGATCCCGAAGTACGTCTGCTTCGTCGACGAATTGCCGATGACGGTGACGGGCAAGGTGCAGAAATTCGTGATGCGCCAGCAGATGATCGACGCATGGGGGCTGAAAGCCGCCGATACCGCGTAGTACCGCGCGGGCGCTCGTCTTGCCGCCCGCCACGCCCGTCATGACCGCCCGAGCGGCGGTTTTCCCTGCCGCCCGTTCCGCCCGGGGTAAAATGCGCGCCACGCCGCGATGTCGCGCGCGACGGGCATTGCGGCGTTCCGACGAACGGCGCAACGCACGGCGCCCGCACCGGGGCGTTCGAAGCGTCCCCCCGCGTGACAAGACCGTGCGACGCGGCTGGCTGCCCGACCCGAACCCGATCGATGGACCGGCGGCCGCGTCGGTGCCGGGCGTGTCACCGGCATCCGATGCCCCTTTCCGCGCTTTCCGAATCGATCGGCACGCATGCGGCCCGATCGTCCGACTCGTCTGACGAATGTCGTGTCGACGTTCGTGCCCGGTGGTTGCCGGGCACGGTCGCGGGTTCATGCGCGAGGTCGCGCTTCGCGGCTGCACAACGAGTTTCGAGTGTCTCGACAGGGTCGAGTGGCGAGTTTTCCATCCAGAACAATGACGGTGAATAGAACAACAGCGGCGCCCGCACGGCGGCGGCGCGCGAAGGCCGGGCTTGGCGTCGGTCTCGGCATCACGCTTTTCGCGGCGCAGGCCGCCGCGGCACAGGGCGACGCGCCGGCATCCGTCGCCGATGCAGCCGGCGCTGCGACACTGCCGACGATCACGGTCAGTGGCGAGCGCGGCAGCGCGTTTCGTGCGCGCGAAGCGTCGGTTGCGGGGCTCGACGATGCGCCGCTGCGCGACACGCCGGCGTCCGTCAACGTCGTCACGCGCGCGCAGATCGACGACCAGCAGGCGAAGCGCCTGAGCGACGTGGTGCGCAACGACGCATCGGTCGTCAACGACTACGCGCCGGTCGGCTACTACGAAGGCTTTGCGATCCGCGGCTTCCCGGTCGATCTCGCGAGTGCGATCCGGATCGACGGGCTGACGGTGTCCGGCGAGCAAAACGTGCCGCTCGAGAACAAGGAGCGCGTCGAGATCCTGAAAGGGCTGGCCGGCATAGACAGCGGCGTGGTCGCGCCGGGCGGCGTGATCAACTTCGTGACGAAGCGCTCGGCGAACGTCGCGAGCGTGACGGGCGGCGTCGACAGCCGCGGCTCGACGTCGGCGGCCGTCGATCTCGGCCGCCGCTTCGGCCCCGACAATCAGTTCGGCTTCCGGATCAATGCCGCGAAGGAGAACATGCACTCGTACATCGACGGCACGAACGGACGGCGCACGTTCGGCTCGATCGCAGCCGACTGGGACATCAGCCCGCGCGCGAGCCTGCAGCTCAACGCAGAATTCCAGCAGTGGATCCAGCGCTCCGCGCCCGGCTATCAACTGCTCGGCGGCACCGTCGTGCCGTCGGTCAACACGACGTCGAAGGCGCTCGGCACGCAGCCGTGGGCGAAGCCGGTGACGACCGATGCGCTGAACCTGAACGCGCGCTTCGACTACCAGTTCAACGACGACTGGAAGGCGTATGTCGCGGCGGGCCGCAGCCGCACGATGATCGACGACAACAGCGCGTTCGCGTACGGCTGCTATTACGCGGCGAGCTGCGCGGCCGGCACGACGTCGCCGTTCTTCTTCGGCGCGAACGGCGACTACGACGTCTACGACTTCCGCAGCCCCGGCGAATACCGTCGCAACGACGACCTGCGCGCGGTGACGACGGGCAAGTTCGCGACGGGCCCGCTGCGCCACGAGCTGACGCTCGGCGTGAGCGTGCAGCGCCGCGTCGTGCACATGGCGAACGCCGTGTACGACTATGTGGGCAGCGAGAACATCTACGGGCCCGATGTCGCGTTCGCACCGTCGCCGAATACGGCCGGGCCGTCGTATCCGCAGCTCGATTCATGGCAGTACGGCGTGTTCGGGCTCGACCGCATCAGCATCGGCGAGCACTGGCAGGTGCTCGCGGGCGGCAAGGAAGTGCTGCTGCGCCAGCGCAGCTGGGGCAGCCTCGACGGCGACGCCACCCATACCGATCGCTCGGTGTTCCTGCCACAGGTCGCGCTCGTCTACAAGCCGGTGAACGTGCTGTCGCTGTACGCGTCGTACAGCAAGGCGCTGTCGCTCGGCGACCAGGCGCCGGTGCGCGCGACCAACGCGTATGCGTTCCTGCCGCCGGTCGAATCGCACCAGATCGAGCTCGGCGCGAAGTATGACTGGCTCGACCGGCTGAGTCTGACGGCCGCCGTGTTCTCGATCAGCAAGCCGTTCCAGTTCGCCGATCCCGATGCGTCCGGCACGAGCTATACCTTCGTGCAGCGCGGCACGCAGCGTCACCAGGGGCTCGAGCTCGGCGCGGCCGGACGGCTCACCGAGCGGCTGTCGCTGACGGCGAGCGTCGCGGCGATTCGCGCGCGCGCGTACGATTCGGGTTCGCCGGCGTACGAAGGGCACCAGATCATCAACGTGCCGGCGCTGCGCGCGTCGCTGTATGCGGACTACGCGGTGCCGGGCGTCGCGGGGCTGAACATGCTCGGCGGCGTCGAATACAGCGCGGGCCGCAACGCGAACGAAGAGGGCACCGCGCGCGTGCCGTCGTGGTTCGTGTTCAATCTCGGCGCGCGCTACACGACGAAGATCGCGGGCCATCGCACGGTGCTGCGCGTGTCGGTGGACAACCTGTTCAACAAGTTCTACTGGCGCGACGCGGGCGAGCAGCAGGGCGACGCGTACCTGTTCCCGGGAGCGCCGCGCACCGCCCGCGTATCGTTGACCTATGATTTCTGATCGTCCGGACCCGGCCGCATGATGCGCGGCTCCGGCAGCCAACCAGGAGAGTACAGACGATGTCCCCACTCGAAATCGCCGGCGTGATCGTCAGCGCGCTCGCGATCTGGCTGACCGCGAAGCGGCGCATGCTGTGCTGGCCGGTCGGGCTCGCGTCGGTCGCGCTGTACGGCTGGATCTTCTTCGATGCGAAGCTGTATTCCGACATGCTGCTGCAGGGCGCGTTCGCGGTGCTGCAGGTGTACGGCTGGCGCCGGTGGATCGCGCAGCGTACGCTCGAGGCGGGCGGCGGCGCGGCGCCGGCAGGCGACGTCGCGCCCGTCACCGGCGTGCGGCCCCGGCAGATGTTGCCCGACCTGATCGCGGCCGTCGTCGGCAGCGCGCTGCTCGGCGGAATGATGGCGCGCTGGACCGATGCGGCGCTGCCGTTCGTCGATGCGTCGCTGACCGCGTTCAGCCTCGTCGCGCAATACTGGACCGCGCGGCGCTACATCGCGTCGTGGGGGTTGTGGATCGTCGTGAACGTCGTGTACGTCGGGATGTTCGTGTTCAAGGAACTGTATCTGACGGCCGGACTCTATGCGCTGTTCATCGCGCTCGCCGTCATCGGCTGGCGCGACTGGAGCCGGACGGCCGACGCGCTGCGCGCAACGGCGAGCCCGGCGGGCTGATTCACGGGCCGATTCAACTACGGAGCTGCGCCGTCCATGACATTTCCTCTCGAGCCGAACGCGCCTGCGTCGCGTGACGCTGCCGACGCGCGGGACGTCGCCCCGCCGCAATTCGGCGTCGACGGCGAGCAGGCCGAACGCGACTGGCCGCTGATGACGCACGACGAGGTCGCGGGCGTGCTCGCGCGGATCGATGGCGTCGGCGCGCCGGCGCGGCTTGCGTGGCACAGCCCGCGGCCGTTCTCGGCGGCCGTGCTGGTGCGCACGACAGACGAGCGCACGCTGTTCGTCAAGCGTCATCACGTGAGCCTGCGCGATGTTGCCGGACTCGAGGAAGAGCATCGCTTCATCGCGCATCTGCGTGAGCGCGGCATTCCGGTCGCCGACGTGCTCGCCGGTCGCGACGGTGCGACCGCGTTCGCATCCGGCGACTGGACCTATGAAGTGCACGCGGTCGCGCCCGGTGTCGACGCGTATCGCGGCGTGATGTCGTGGCAGCCGTTCACGCATGCTTCGCATGCGTACGCGGCCGGCCGCGCACTGGCCGAACTGCATCGCGCGTCGGCCGGCTACGATGCGCCGGCACGGCCCGTGCGCACGCTGTTGTCGAGTTTCCGGGTGCTTTCGTCCACCGATCTGGCGGGCGCGCTCGAACGCTGGGTCGAGGCGCAGCCGCTGCTGGTGCGCGCACTCGGCACGCGCGACTGGCGTGGCGATGTGGCGGATGCGATCGGCCCGTATCACGCGCGACTCGTACCGCTGCTGCCCGCGCTGCCGCCGCTGTGGACGCACGGCGACTGGCACGCGTCGAACCTGCTGTGGACCGATGCCGGCCCCGGCGCGCGGGTGCGCACCGTGCTCGACTTCGGCCTGGCCGATCGCACGTGCGCGGTGATGGACGTCGCGCTGGCGATCGAGCGCAATACGGTCGACTGGATGGCGCCGGCCGATGCGCGCCGCATCGAATACGCGCACATCGATGCGCTGCTCGACGGCTACGAATCGCTCGAACCGCTGAGCGACGATGCGTACGCGGCGCTGGTCGCGATGCTGCCGATCGCGCATGTGGAGTTCGCGCTGTCGGAGGTCGCGTACTTCGGGTGCATCATCGATGTGCCGGCGATCGTCGACATCGCGTACGACGGCTACCTGCTCGGGCACGCGCGCTGGTTCGGCGAACGCGACGGACGACACCTGCTCGACTGGCTGGTGCAACGCCGGCGCGCGAAGCGGGGCAGCGTGTAAGGCTGCGTGCCGGACATGGTCGAGCCCGCGGTGTCGGCGGGCCGGGCTTCATTTTCCTTCCGTGCGGCGATCGCAACGCACATTCACTGAAACCGTTCGATCTCCGAAGCGGATCCTGCTCCCGCAGGACGTCGCACGTCCGCACTCCGTCGCATCCAACATGACGGAATTGTCATCTTCGGCGCATGTTCGCACTGCACCGGATTCGTAGCATCGATGCGAACATGCTCGAGCCATTTGATGCGGGCGTGTCGGCACGCCCGCGTCGGGTCACAGCTGCGCGAGCGCCTGGTCGAGATCGGCGAGCAGGTCGTCGATGTGCTCGATGCCGATCGACAGCCGCACCGTTTCCTCCTTCACGCCGGCCTTCGCGAGTTCGGCCGGCGACAGTTGGCGGTGCGTCGTCGAGGCCGGATGCGTGGCGAGCGATTTCGTGTCGCCGATGTTGACGAGCCGCGTGAACAGCTTCAGCGCGTCCTGGAACTTCGCGCCGCCGTCGCGGCCGCCCTTTACGCCGAACGTCAGGATGCCGGGCGCGCGGCCCGACAGGTAGCGCGCGACGAGCGGATGATCCGGGTGATCGGGCAGCCCCGCGTAGTTCACCCACTCGACGTGTTCGTGGCGCGCGAGATGCTGCGCGATCTTCAGCGCGTTGTCGCTGATGCGCTCGACGCGCAGCGCGAGCGTCTCGATGCCCTGCAGGATCTGGAACGCGTTGAACGGCGAGATCGCCGCGCCCATGTTGCGCAGCGGCACGACCCGCGCGCGCCCGATATAGGCGGCCGGCCCGAACGCTTCCGTGTACACGACGCCGTGATAGCTGACGTCGGGCTCGTTGAGCCGCTTGAAGCGGTCCGCGTGCTGCGTCCACGGGAACTTGCCCGAATCGACGATCGCACCGCCGAGGCTCGTGCCGTGGCCGCCGAGATACTTCGTCAGCGAGTGCACGACGATGTCCGCGCCGTGTTCGAACGGGCGCAGCAGGTACGGCGACGGCACAGTGTTGTCGACGATCAGCGGGATCCCGTGGCGATGCGCGACTTCCGCGAGCGCGGCGATGTCGGTTACGTTGCCGAGCGGGTTGCCGACCGATTCCGCGAAGATCGCCTTCGTGCGCGCGTCGATCAGCGGCTCGAACGACGCCGGGTCGCGCGGATCGGCGAAGCGCGTCGTGATCCCGTATTGCGGCAGCGTATGCGCGAACAGGTTGTAGGTGCCGCCGTACAGCGAACTGGCGGACACGATGTTGTCGCCGGCTTCGGCGATCGTCTGGATCGCGTACGTGACGGCAGCCTGGCCCGATGCCAGCGCGAGCGCGCCGATGCCGCCCTCGAGCGCGGCGATCCGCTGCTCGAGCACGTCCGTCGTCGGGTTCATGATTCGCGTGTAGATATTGCCCTGGACCTTCAGGTCGAACAGGTCCGCGCCGTGCTGCGTGTCGTCGAATGCGTACGCAACGGTCTGGTAGATCGGCACCGCGACCGCGCGCGTGGTCGGGTCGGGTCGATAGCCGCCGTGCACGGCGATGGTTTCGAGGCGCCAGTTCGAAGAGGCCTGATCGGTCATGGGTGCTCCATCTGTTGTTGTCGTGGTCGAGCGATTATAGGAGCAGGTGCGCTGCTGCCTTTAGAACGAATGGTTGGTTGCTTATGGGGCCGTCGCGCATAGAATGCGTTTTTCCGCAGACGAAGGGTGCGCGATGGATCAGGATCAGTGGAACAGGGTGGATGCGTATTTCTCCGCGACGCTCGTGCCGTCCGACGACGTGCTCGACGCCGCGCTTGCGGCGAGCGACGCGGCCGGGCTGCCCGCGATCAACGTCGCGCCGAACCAGGGCAAGCTGCTGCAAGTGCTCGCGACGATTCGCGGCGCGCGGCGCATCCTCGAGGTCGGCACGCTCCGCGGCTACAGCACGATCTGGCTCGCGCGCGCGTTGCCGCCGGGCGGCACGCTCGTGACGCTCGAACTGAACCCCGATCACGCGAAGGTCGCGACGCGGAACATCGCGCGCGCCGGGTTCGCGGACGTGGTGTCGGTGATCGTCGGCAGCGCGAAAGACAGCCTCGCGCGGCTCGTCGCTGCGGGCGAGGCGCCGTTCGACTTCATCTTCATCGATGCGGACAAGGACAACAACGCCGTGTATCTCGACGCCGCGTTGAAGCTGTCGCGGCCGGGCACGGTGATCGTCGTCGACAATGTGGTGCGCGGCGGGCGCGTGGCCGATCCGGACAATCGCGAGCCCGATGCGGTCGGCGTGAGGGAAGGCTTCGCGCGTCTCGCGGCCGAGCCGACGCTCACGACGACGGCCGTGCAGACGGTCGGGCAGAAGGGCTGGGACGGGTTCTCGATTTCGATCGTCGGCGCGTGAGGTGACGGCGGCGCGTCAGCGCGGTCGTCGGCGGGCCGTGCGATACAGTCGCGGCCACTGATCTTTCATTGCGCGCGGCCGCCCGGCTTTCGGCCGCGCGCCGCGCTATCCTTTCACGCACACCACCTGGCGCAGCGTGTGCACCACTTCGACGAGGCTGCGCTGTGCCGCCATCACCGCATCGATGTCCTTGTAGGCCATCGGAATCTCGTCGACGACACCCGCGTCCTTCCGGCATTCGACGCCGCGCGTCGCTCTCACCTGGTCGTCGACCGTGAAGCGGCGCTTCGCCTCGGTCCGGCTCATCGAGCGGCCGGCGCCGTGGCTGCACGAACAGAAGCTCTCCGGATTGCCGAGCCCGCGCACGATGAAGCTCTTCGCGCCCATCGAGCCCGGAATGATCCCGAGCTGCCCCTTCTGCGCGGACACCGCGCCCTTGCGCGTCACGAGCACGTCCTCGCCGAAGTGGCGTTCGCGCTGCACGTAGTTGTGGTGGCAGTTCACCGCGTGCTCGTCGACCGAGAACGGTTTCGCGATCACGCCGCGCGCCGCACCGATCACCGCGTCCATCATCGCCTGCCGGTTGCGGCGCGCGTAGTCCTGCGCCCAGCCGACTGCTTCGCCGTAATCGTCGAAGTGGCGGCTGCCCTCGGTGAAATACGCGAGGTTGCGATCCGGCAGGTTCGCAATGTGCTGCCGCATGTCGGCCTGCGCGAGCTCGATGAACAGGCTGCCGATCGCGTTGCCGACGCCGCGCGAGCCGCTGTGCAGCATGAACCACACGTGGTCCGCTTCATCGACGCACACTTCGATGAAGTGGTTGCCGGTGCCGAGCGTGCCCAGATGCGCGTAGTGGTTCGTCTTTTCCAGCTTCGGATACTTGTCGACGATCCGCCGAAAGCCCGGCAGCAGCGACTTCCACGACTCGGTCACGGCGGCCGGCGTGCGATCGCCCCATGCGCCCGGGTCACGGCGCCCCGGCGCGCGGCCGTGCGGCACCGCGCGTTCGATCGCGCTGCGCAGCCCGCCGAGCGAGTCCGGCAGGTCGGACGCCGTGAGCGTCGTGCGCGCGGCCATCATCCCGCAGCCGATGTCGACGCCGACCGCGGCCGGAATGATCGCGCCCTTCGTCGGGATCACGCTGCCGATCGTCGAGCCCTTGCCGAGGTGGACGTCCGGCATCACCGCGACGTGCCTGAAAATGAACGGCATCTGCGCGGTGTTGCGCAATTGCGCGCGCGCGTCGTCCTCGACCGCGACGCCTTGCGTCCACATCTTCACCGGCTTGCCGTTCGCCAGTTCCATCACCTGATAATCCATGTCAGTCATTTGCTTCACCTGATTCATTCGTGCGGCGCGGCACCCATGCGCCGCGCCGTTTGCTTCGTGCATCATGCGCCCTTGATGCTGACGAGTCCGTTCAGCACCTGGTCGAGGCCGCCGAACACCGAGATGCGGTCGATCCGTTCCGCGACGCGCTCGAGCGTTTCCAGCTCCTTGAGCCGCAGCGCGGTCGGGTTCTCTTCCATCACCTTCGCGGTGTTCAGCAGCGAACGCGTCGCCGCCGTTTCCTCGCGACGGCGAATCACGTTCGCCTGCGCGGCCTTTTCGGCCTCGACCACCTGCGCGAGGATCGTCTTCATGTCGCCCGGCAGCACGATATCCTTCACGCCGACGCTGCGCACGTCCACGCCCGATTGCTCGAGCCGCGGGCGCACCTGGGCAATCACGATGTCGTCGATCGCCTGCTTGTCCTCCAGCAGCTCGTCGAGCGAGCGCGTGCCGACCGCCGCGCGCAGCGCGAACTGCAGTTCGCGATACAGATGTTCGACCGGCTTCTGCAACTGGCCGAACGCATGCAGCACGTCCGCATAGCGCCACGTTGCCGACAGGTTCAGCCGCAGCGCGACCTTGTCTCGCGTCAGGATTTCCTGGCCGGCGACTTCGAGCGCCTGCAGGCGCAGGTCGACCAGCTCGACCGCGACATCGCGGTTGAAGCGCCAGAACGCCGCGACACCCGCATCCAGCAGCCGCTCGATCTTGCCGTCGATCTTCAGCACACCGACGTGATACGCCGGCACCTGCGCCAGCAGCACGCCCGTCAGGCCCGCCACGCCGCGCGCACGAAGCGCCGGTTGCGCGATGCGCTTCGCGAGCGCGGCCGGCAGCATGCTGTCCTGCGCGAGGTCGACGCGCTCCAGCCGATGGGCGATGAGGCCGCGCCAGTACAGCCGGCGCGTGCCGGGCGGCAGGATCTCGACGAGCACGTCGTCTTCGTAACGCAGGCCCGCTTCGTCGTCGGCCAGATCCATCGCGACGAAGTATTGCGCGAGCACGTCCTGCGCGTCGTGACGCAGGTAGTCGGCCAATGCCGCGTCGGCGAGCGGCGCGTCGAGACGCGCGGTCTGCACCGACAGACGCTTGAACGGATCGAAGGCCTTGAACACGCCCGGTTCCAGCACCTTCACGAAATCGCCCTCATTCATCAGCAGCGCGCGTTCGTTCTTTTTCACCACATGACGCTTCCACATATTCTTGTCCTTTTCTTCAATGGCCGCCGGGCGACACGCATCGCACGGATCGGGGTGCGACGCGATCGGGCGGGCGGCGCGTGGGTCCGGCGCGGCTGCACGCGGCGACGCATCCTGCATCGCGTCGTCGAGCGCATTCGCGCGGGCCGTCCGGCCGCCCGGCCGATCGCGCGGAACCGCAACCGGTCCGACGCGCGGCGGGCCTGTCGGCCCGCACCGGCGGGTACTGCTTCTTTCGACAGACCGTCCTTGCGGACGGCGTTCGGACGGGATTCGAACCCGCCACACACCGGCTCGCGCCGGCTGCTCCACCTGAATGAGCTTCCGAACAGTGGGCGCTCCGGGATTCGAACCCGGACAAGGCTGCCTCGCGCGCCCCTTTGCCTTCGTCTGTCCATGGCGGCATGCGCTGCCGCGACGAACCAGGTTCGGCGGCGGCGCACCAGCAGGGCTTTGTGAACCCTGGCTCGCGGGCCAGCGGGACATCCGGCGTCTTCCATTAAGCGAGGAGCGTGCCAGCGGGCGGGGCAGGCTGCGGGGAAGGCAATCAAGTCTTTGAAGAGAAAGGGAAATTCATGATTGTCGAAGGTTGCGGAGGGCAGGTCGCCGCATCGCATCGCCGCTGAATTCCGATACAATCGGATCGTTTTTTATCCCATGAGATAAACATGCGCAAGACCGTCGCCATCGGTTTTCTCGGCACCGTGCTCGACCAGGGCGGCCGTGCGCCGCGCCGCTATCGCAAGTGGCGGCCGACGGTCTCGCTCTGCATGCAGCCGGACTTCGCGATCGACCGGCTCGAGTTGCTGCATCCGCCTGGCTACGCGCGCCTTGCCAATCAGGTGCGCGACGATCTCGCGAACCTGTCGCCGCATACCGAGGTGCGGCTCACGCCGGTCACGATTCATGACCCGTGGGATTTCGAGGAGGTCTACGCGACGCTGCACGACTTCGCGCGCGCCTATCCGTTCGACCTCGACCGCGAGGACTACCTGGTCCACATCACGACCGGCACGCACGTCGCGCAGATCTGCTGGTTCCTGCTGGCGGAAGCGCGCTACCTGCCCGCGCGCCTCGTGCAGACGGGGCCGCCGAAGCAGACCGACGAGGGGCCGAGCGGGCCGGGCACGGTGTCGGTGATCGATCTCGACCTGTCGCGCTACAACCGCATCGCACAGCGCTTCACGCGCGAGCGCGACGAGACGGTGTCGTTCCTGAAGGCGGGCATCGCGACGCGCAATGCGCGCTTCAACGCGCTGATCGAGCAACTGGAGCGCGTGGCCGTGCGCTCACGCGCGCCGATGCTGCTCGTCGGTCCGACGGGCGCCGGCAAGTCGTTTCTGGCGAAACGCGTGTACGAACTGAAGCGCGGCCGCCATCGGCTCGCGGGGCCGTTCATCGAGATCAACTGCGCGACGCTGCGCGGCGACGCGGCGATGTCGACGCTGTTCGGTCACGTGAAGGGCGCGTTCACCGGCGCGCAGTCCGCGCGTGCGGGCTTGCTGCGCGCGGCGGACGGCGGCCTGCTGTTTCTCGACGAAATCGGTGAACTCGGGCTCGACGAGCAGGCGATGCTGCTGAAGGCGATCGAGGAGAAGCGCTTCCTGCCGGTCGGCGCGGACGTCGAGGTGGCCAGCGATTTCGAGCTGATCGCCGGCACGCACCGCGATTTGCGGCAGATGGTGGCGGCCGGCACGTTCCGCGAGGATCTGTATGCGCGGATCAATCTGTGGACGTACGACTTGCCGGGGCTGGCGGAACGGCGCGAGGACATCGAGCCGAACCTCGAATTCGAGCTCGATCGCTTCGGCCGCGAGCAGGGCGAGCAGGTGCGGTTCAACGTGGAAGCGAAGCGGCGCTATCTCGCGTTCGCGGCATCGCCGCGCGCGGCCTGGGCTGGCAACTTCCGCGAGTTGTCCGCATCGGTCACGCGGATGGCGACGCTCGCCGATGCGGGGCGGATTACCGAGACGATTGTCGAGCAGGAGGTCGAGCGACTGACGCGCACGTGGTCGCAGCCGGGCGGTGCAAGTTCGACGGACGGATGCGTCGACGCGGTATTCGGCGCGCGTGCGGCGGAACTCGACCTGTTCGACCGCGCGCAGCTCGAACGCGTGCTCGACGTGTGCCGTGCGTCGGCGAGCTTGTCGGAGGCCGGCCGCGCGCTGTTCGCGGTGTCGCGGCAGAACAAGAAGCAGCCGAACGACGCAGACCGGTTGCGCAAGTATCTGGCGCGGTTCGGGCTCGATTGGGACGGCGTGCGGGACGCGCTGGGCGCGAGGTAGTCAGGCGGGCGCGGCATTCAACCGCTCACGCGCGGCAGGGCGTCGAGATCGCACGCGAGCCAGCCGACCGCGCCGGCGCGCACGTCAGCGCTGCTGAACCGCGACGCGCAGCCCGAGCGCGATGAAGATCGAGCCGATGATCTTCCCCTGCCAGCGCGTGAGCCACGCAAGCCGCTTCACGAGGCGGCCGAGCGGGCGGATCGAGCACGCGATCAGCGTCGTGTAGAGCGAGCTGAGCACGACGAAAATCAGCCCGAGCACCGCGAACTGCACGAACGTCGAGCCGCGTTCCGGATGCACGAACTGCGGCATGAACGCGAGGAAGAACAGCGCGGTCTTCGGGTTCAGCACTTCGGCGGGAATCGCCTGCAGGTACGCCTTCAGCGGCGTGACGGGCGACACCTTCGGCAGCGACGGATCGGACGGCCTGTCGAGCAGCGCGCGCACGCCGAGGTAGATCAGGTACGCGGCGCCGACCAGCTTCACGACATTGAACGCGAGCGCCGACGTCATCAGCAGCGCCGACAGCCCGACCGCCGCGAACAGCGTATGCACGAAGTCGCCGCTCGCGACGCCGAGCCCGGTCAGGATGCCGGTCTTGCGGCCGCCCTGCACGGTGCGGCTCAGCACGAGCAGCACGGCGGGGCCGGGAATCAGGAACAGACCCAGTACGACGGCGGTGAAGGTGGTCAGCGTGGTCAGGTCGAACATGGCGGCTCCGGCAAGGTTGGCGCAGCGGCGAGGGATGATGCGGCGGCGCGGATTTTCCGATCATTCAATGGTCGATTCGCCAGAATATCAGCGTTTCCGGCACCCATGCCCGCTCCGCCCGCCGCCCGCCGCCCGCCGCCCGTCACCCGTCACCCGCCAAGCGCCTCCGCCAGAAAATCCACAAAGGCCCGTATCCGCGCGGACATCTGATGCCGCTGCGCATACACCGCATAGATATCCGCGCTCGGGGTCTCGTAGTCCGGCAGCACGACGACGAGACGCCCGTCGGCCAGATAGTCGCGAATATCCCACTCGGCGCGCATCAGGATCCCGTGCCCGTCGAGCGCCCACTTCACCGCGATCTCGCCGTCGTTCGTCGTCAGGTTGCCGTTGATCCGCACGGCTTCCGTGTTGCGCGCCGCGCCGCGTCCGCTCGTCAGCCGCCAGATCCCGTAGCCTTCGTCGCCCTGCCGGATGCCGATGCAGTTGTGCCGCGTCAGGTCGTGCGGCGTGCCCGGTGTCCCGTGTCGAGCGATGTACGCGGGCGCCGCGCACAGCAGCCGCCGGTTCGGCGCGAGCCGCCGCGCGACGACGCGCGTATCGGGCGGCTCGCCGAAGCGGATGCACACGTCGAACGCGTCGTCGGTGAGCGGCGGCGGCATCACCGACAACTGCAGCTGCACCGACACCTCCGGATAGCGCGCGACGAAGCGCGAGATCGCCGGGCCGACGTGGCTGCGTCCGAAGCCGAGCGTCGCGTTCACGCGCAGCAGCCCCTTCGGCCGCTGCTTCGCGCTGCCGAGCAGTTCGCCCAGCTCGTCCATCTGATCGAGGATCCGGCGCGCGTAGTCGAGATACACGTCGCCCTCGGGTGTCAGCATCATGCGCCGCGTCGTGCGGTTGACGAGCGTCACGCCCGCGCGCCGTTCCATCTGCGTGAGCCGCTTGCTGACGGCCGCCGCCGTCAATCCGAGTTCGCGCGCGGCCGCGCTCAGGCTGCCCGACGCGGCCAGCGTCGAGAAGAAGGCGAGATCGGCCGGCTGGACGGTATCCGTCATGACGGGATTCGTGAATTGAAGTTAAAGATGCTTTGAGTCTAGCACCGGTTACCGCACTTCCAGTTGGGTAAAGTGTGTTCACGCTCACGATCAATCGAGGATGTGGCATGAAGACCTACCGTATCGCGACCATTCCCGGCGACGGCATCGGCAAGGAAGTGGTGCCGGCCGGCAAGCAGGTGCTGGAAGCGCTGGCTCGCGGCAGCGACCGCTTTGCGTTCGAGTTCGAGGATTTCGACTGGGGCGCCGATTACTACCGCCGGCACGGCGCGATGATGCCGGCCGACGGCCTCGATGCGCTGCGCGGCAAGGACGCGATCCTGTTCGGCTCGGCGGGCGACCCCGACGTGCCCGATCACGTGACGCTGTGGGGCCTGCGCCTGAAGATCTGCCAGGGCTTCGACCAGTACGCGAACGTGCGCCCGACGCGCATCCTGCCCGGCATCGATGCGCCGCTGAAGCGCTGCGGGCCGGACGACCTGAACTGGGTGATCGTGCGCGAGAACTCGGAAGGCGAATACGCGGGCGTCGGCGGCCGCGTGCATCAGGGGCATCCGATCGAGGCCGCGACCGACGTGTCGATCCTCACGCGTGCCGGCGTCGAACGCATCATGCGCTTCGCATTCCGGCTTGCGCAGTCGCGTCCGCGCAAGCTGCTGACCGTCATCACGAAGAGCAACGCGCAGCGTCACGCGATGGTGATGTGGGACGAGATCGCGAAGCAGATCGCGCAGGAATTCCCCGACGTCACGTGGGACAAGGAACTCGTCGATGCCGCGACCGCGCGCATGGTGAACCGCCCGGCGTCGCTCGACACGATCGTCGCGACCAACCTGCACGCCGACATCCTCAGCGATCTCGCCGCCGCGCTGGCCGGGAGCCTCGGCATCGCGCCGACCGGCAACATCGATCCCGAGCGCCGCTATCCGTCGATGTTCGAGCCGATCCACGGCTCCGCGTTCGACATCATGGGCAAGGGCCTCGCGAATCCGGTCGGCACGTTCTGGTCGGTCGTGATGCTGCTCGAGCATCTCGGCGAGACGGAAGCGGCAGCGCGCGTGATGCAGGCGATCGAGGCCGTCACGGCCGATCCGTCGCTGCATACGCGCGACCTCGGCGGCAGCGCGACGACCGCGCAGGTAACGGCCGCCGTCTGCGAGCGCGTCGCGCGCGCGGCGGTCGCAGCCTGACGGCAGCACGGGCTGCGCCGGCCGCGTTGCGTTCACCGCTCACCGGATTTTCCTGCTCGCGACTCGCGCATTCGACGTGAGCCGGGCGCCGGCGCACACGATTCGTCGTGAAGCCGGCAAGCACTCACGGGGCTCGTGCGGAGAACGCGCGGCCCGACCTCGAAGGAGGAGACACATGCAAGCTGATCTGGAAACCCGCGTCGCGCGGAAACTGATGTGGCGCATCATTCCGTTCGTGATGCTGCTTTATTTCGTCAGCTTTCTCGATCGCGTCAACGTCGGCTTCGCGGCGATGACGATGAACCAGGCGATCGGCCTGTCGCCCACCGCGTTCGGACTCGGCGGCGGCCTGTTCTTCATCGGCTACTTTCTCTTCGAAGTGCCGAGCAACCTGATTCTCCATCGTGTCGGCGCCCGCATCTGGATCGCGCGCGTGATGATCACGTGGGGCATCGTGTCGGCGGTGTCCGCGTTCGCGGCCGGGCCGACGAGCTTCTACGTGCTGCGCTTCCTGCTCGGCGTTGCGGAAGCCGGTTTCTTTCCCGGCATCATCCTGTACCTGAGCCTGTGGTTTCCCGCGAAGCAGCGCGCAGTGGCCGCCGCGTGGTTCATGGCGGCCGCGCCGATCTCGACCGCGATCGGCTCGCCGCTGTCGGGCGCGATCATGCAGATGCCGCCGATGTTCGGCCTCGCCGACTGGCAGATGCTCTACATCGTCGAGGCGCTGCCCGCGGTCGCGCTCGGCGTCGTCGTGCTGAAGTGCCTGACCGATGCGCCGTCGAAGGCCGCATGGCTGCAGCCGGACGAGCGCGACTGGCTGATCGCGAAGCTGAATTCCGAGGCCGACGCGCGGCACACGCATGCCGGACACACGGCCGGCGCGTGGCAGGCGCTGCGCGACCCGCGCGTGCTGGCGCTCGCGCTGATCTACTTCGGCACGTCGGCGGGCCTCTATACGCTCGGCCTGTGGGCGCCGCTGATGGTCAAGCAGTTCGGCTTCACCGCGCTGCAGACAGGTTTGCTCACCGGTATCCCGAGCATTGCCGCGGTCGTCGCGATGATCGGATGGGCACGACATTCGGATCGCACCGGCGAGCGCACCTGGCACGTCGTGATTCCGTGCGTGCTGGCCTGTGTCGGCTTCGTGTTCGCGGGGCAGGCGAACACCGCGCTCCTGACCGTGCTCGCGCTGGTCGTCGTCAACATCGGGATCAGCGCCGCGAAGGCGCCGCTGTGGGCGATGCCGAGCGCGTTCCTGTCCGGCGCCGGCGCGGCCGCGGGGATCGCGATGATCAACTCGATCGGCAACCTCGGCGGGTTCGTCGGGCCGTTCGCGATCGGCTGGCTCAAGCACATGACGGGCGGGTATGCGGCCGGGCTGTACGTGGTGGCCGGCACGCTCGCGGTGTCGGCGGTCGTCACGCTGTTGCTGAGCCGCAAGGGGGCGCGCGAGGAGGTTGTGTCGGGGGTGCGGCAGCATCATTGAGCGCGCGCATGCCAGCCGCGGCGAGTGCGCGGAAACCGTGCGGCCGCTGATACACTCGGGCGCACGGGCCGGCATTCACGCCGCGCCCGATAGGGGGACGACGAGCCGCATGGAACCCATCACCGACGCATTCGCGCAGCACTTCGCGCAGGAATGGATCGACGCATGGAACGCGCACGATCTCGACCGCATCCTCGCGCACTACGATGACGCCTTCGTCATGCATTCGCCGATGATCGTGCGGATCGCGGGCGAGCCGAGCGGATGCCTGCGCGGCAAGGAGGCGGTGCGCGCGTACTGGGCGAAGGCGCTGCAACGCATCCCGGACCTGCGTTTCGAGTTCATTGCGGTGCTGGCGGGCGTGGACAGCATCGCCATTCACTATCGCGGCGCAAACGGCCGCAGCGCGGTCGAGGTGTTCCGCTTCGGTGCCGGCAATCGCGTGAACGAGGCGTTCGCCCACTACGCGGCGTGAGGCGGTGGCCGCGTGCCGCTATGCATGCGATGCGTGGACGCGTTGCGCAATCTCTCGCGCGCATGCATCCACCGAAGCCGTCGACGAATCGATCACGCAATCGCTGAACGCGCGCGCCGCATACCCTTCCCGATACATCTCGGCGATACGTTGCCGCTCCCATTCCGTCAGCACCCGCGTGCCGCGATCCGACGCCGCGATCGCCTCGGGCGGCGCGAGCGTGACGACGATCAACCGTGCATCACGCGCATCGCAGGCCGCGCGCAGCCGCGCGAATTCGGCTTCGCCGATCGGATAGGCGATCACCAGATGACGTTCTCTGGCCTGCGCGATCTGCGTGACGAGGCGCTCCAGCGCGATCGCCCACTGCACGTCGAACGGTGCATCTTCGGGGGCAGCGTGATCGTCGCCGTCGATGAAGCGCGCATCCGGCAGCACGCGGGCGAGCGCGCGACCGATCGTCGTCTTGCCGCTGTTGATCGGGCCGTTCAGGTGAATGACGGTGAGAGGCGGGTTTGCTGGAGGAATCATGAAGGCGTGCTGGATCGGAACGCCTGCATTGTGCCTCGACATGCAATCCGTTTGTCATGCCGAAGCGATGAGAAAGATTTGTTCGATGAAGCGCGCCACGTGAGGCGGCTCGGAGAAAACGTTCCGTCAACAACCAAAAGCCACTCACTCCAACTGCGAAGACGACTGCGGCTGCGGCGATTGCGACTGCGACCGGGACGGCCACGGCATCGAAATGATCCTGATGCGACTGCAGGATCGTCGCGATGCGCGTTCCGAATCCGGCAGTGCTTGAAGAAAAGGCGGGAGGGGAGTACTGCATGCGGCCGGGCGGTTTTCATGCCGCCCGGCCGCTCGCGAAAGCGACCGGCTTACTCGCCGCTGTCGCCCTTGATCTGCGGCAACGCCGACGATTCACCCGGCGTGAGCAAACCGACCTGCGTATAGACGCGCAGCTTGTCGCGCGTATCGGTGATGTCGAGGTTGCGCATCGTCAGCTGGCCGATCCGGTCGCGCGGCGAGAACGTCGACGCCACCTTCTCCATCGACAGGCGTTCCGGCTGATACGTGAGGTTCGGCGACTTCGTGCTCAGGATCGAGTAGTCGTTGCCGCGGCGCAGTTCGATCTTCACTTCGCCGGTGATCGCGCGCGCGACCCAGCGCTGCGCCGTTTCGCGCAGCATGATCGCCTGCGGGTCGAACCAGCGGCCCTGGTACAGCAGGCGGCCGAGACGGCGGCCGTTCTCGCGATACTGCTCGATCGTGTCTTCGTTGTGGATGCCGGTGACGAGACGCTCGTACGCGATGTACAGCAGCGCGAGCCCCGGGGCTTCATAGATGCCGCGGCTCTTCGCCTCGATGATGCGGTTCTCGATCTGGTCGCTCATGCCGAGGCCGTGGCGGCCGCCGATGCGGTTCGCTTCCAGCAGCAGCTCGACCGGGTCCTTGAACTCGACGCCGTTCAGCGCGACCGGCTGGCCCGCTTCGAAGCGCACCGTCACTTCCTCGGCGGCGATCTTCACGTCGTCGCGCCAGAACGCGACACCCATGATCGGGTTCACGATCTTGATGCCGCTCTCGAGGCTTTCGAGATCCTTCGCCTCGTGCGTCGCGCCGAGCAGGTTCGAATCGGTCGAATACGCCTTCTCGGCCGACATCTTGTACGCGAAACCGGCCTGGTTCATGAATTCGGACATTTCGGCGCGGCCGCCGAGTTCGTCGATGAACGTCTGGTCGAGCCACGGCTTGTAGATCTTCAGATCCGGGTTCACGAGCAGGCCGTAGCGGTAGAAGCGCTCGATGTCGTTGCCCTTGTACGTGCTGCCGTCACCCCAGATGTTGACGCCGTCTTCCTTCATCGCGGCGACGAGCATCGTGCCCGTCACGGCGCGGCCGATCGGCGTCGTGTTGAAGTACGTGACGCCGGCCGTCGTGATGTGGAACGCGCCGCTTTGTAGCGCGGCGATGCCTTCGGCGACGAGCTGCGCACGGCAGTCGATCAGGCGGGCGCCGGCTGCGCCGTATTCGATCGCGCGCTTCGGGATCGCGTCGTAATCGTCTTCGTCGGGCTGGCCGAGGTTCGCCGTATATGCGTACGGGACGGCGCCCTTCAGTTTCATCCAGTGCAGCGCTGCGCTGGTGTCCAGGCCGCCGGAGAAGGCGATACCGACCTTCTGGCCGGTCGGGAGGCTTTCGAGAATCGTGCTCATAGGAATTACCGTGGATTGAAGCCGGTGGGATCGTATTTCGCGGAATATGCGAGTATCGGCTGTCCGGGAAGTTGGGGCAAGACCTGATTTTCGCGCCAATACGTCGTCGGGCCTGTCGCGGCGGGCCCGGCGGGCGGCGACCCAGGCAGAGAACGCCGCGCAAACCGGGGCCGAGCGGCGGCCGAAACGGTCTCGGCCGAGCGCCGTCGCGGGCCGTGGTTCCGGGGCCGGATCGGCTGAAGGGCGGGGCAGCCGCCGTCGGGATGCGAGCGCGCCGCTCCGAAAGGTTTTTGAAAGATTGTCGCGCGAGGCCTGGAGCCCGCGACCCTCAGATATTCCACGCCTGCGCGGTATCGAGCAGTTTCTCCCGCAACTGATCCACTTCGCCGGCCACCTTGATCGTGATCGACACGTAGCCCGACAACTGCGGCGGAGGCATGTCGTGCGGCGGCTCGGCCGGCCGGCGGCGCGCCGCGAGCCGGCTCGGCGTGCCGAACTTGAGCGCGCGGCTCGCGCCGACGAGCGTGTCGCGGATGCGCCGGTTCACGGCCTTCATTTCGTTGCGCATGTATTCGCGGGCCGTCACGTCGTCGCGGGCCGGCACCATGCTCGACAGGATCTCCAGGTAGCTGATGCACAGGCGCAGGCTGCGCTGGATCGCTTCGAGGTGCGTGACCGAGATCTCGCATTCCTTCGACACCGACGGCATCAGCGAACGCAACTGCACCAGCAGCGCGCTCAGCGCGGCCATTTCCTTCAGGTGCGCGTCGTCGCTCACGTGGCGGTCGCCGGCGAGCCGCGCATGCACGGCCGCGCACGCGCGCAGCGCGTCGGCGAGCTTGTAGCGCCACGAGTAGGTCGCGTAGAGCGGCAGCGCGAACGAGAACGCCAGCGCGATCGCGATGCCGCTCAGGACGTTTACCGCGCGCCACAGGCCGTCGACGATCTCGTTGTCGCCATGCCCGGCGACGATCACCATCGTGATCGCCGACAGCAGCGCGATGTAGCCGGCCTTGCCGATCGCGTGATACGCGCAGAGTCCGCACGCGATCGCCATCAGCAAGTAGATCGCGAGCGGCGCGTGCAGCACGGAGTAGAGCACGATCAACCCGAGCCCCGCGAGCGCGCCGATCGACGTGCCGAGCGCGCGCTCGGCCGCCTTCTTGCGGATGTTCCCGTGGTGCTGCAGCCCGCCGACGACGATCAGCACGGTGATCGTCGACCATTCGCCGTGCGGCACGCGCAGCCCGGTGGACAAGGCGATCGACACGAGGATCGCGAGCGCGACGCGCGCCGCATGGATCAGCTTCGCGTGCCGGTAGCGGCGGTAAGGGTCCAGCAGGGGACGGAGGGCGTGGCGCAGGAGTTGCGGCAGTCGGGCAGGAAGCTGGGCGTTCATGACGGAGCAGGGATGGCCGGCGGGGTGGCCGGAATACGCGCGGGCGGCTCGCGCGGGCCGGCGCCGCGCCGCACGCGCAGCTGACGTAACGCTAGCCGAACGCGCGCGGGCTGTCCACGGCGACGCGGTGCGGGTGCCGCCGGCCGCCGCGTCACGCGTCGGCCGTGTTCGCCTCGGCGTTCGACACGCGATTGCGTCCGCCGGACTTCGCGCGGTACAGCGCCTCGTCGGCCTGCCGCAGCAGCGTCGCGGCGTCGATGCGCCCGCCGGCGGCGGTCGCGGCGCCGATGCTCGCCGTCACGTGCCCGTACGGGCTGCGGCCGTGCGCGATGTCGAGCCCGGCGATCGCGCGGCGGATTCCTTCGGCGACGGTCGCCGCGCCCCGCGCATCGGTGTCCGGCAGCGTGACGACGAATTCCTCGCCGCCGTAGCGCGCGACGTGGTCGCTGTCGCGGCGCAGGCAGCGCGACGCCGATTGCGCGACGCGGCGCAGCACATCGTCGCCGGCGAGGTGGCCGTAGTAGTCGTTGAACGCCTTGAAATGATCGACGTCGACGAACAGCACCGACAGTGGGCGGCCGCTGCGCGACGCGCGCAGCGCTTCCTTCGCGAGCACCGTGTCGAACGTGCCGCGGTTGTCGAGCCCGGTCAGTGAATCGGTGTGCGCGAGCCGGTACAGCTTCGACTCGGCGATCTGCCGGCGCTTGAGTTCGCGCGACAGCGCGAGCGAGCCCCACGCGATGAACACGGTAAACAGGGCCATCAGCACGGCGGTCCAGATCGTGCGATGGCGCCACGACGCGTAGATGTCGATCTCGGCGGGCGCGACGTCGACGACCAGCGGCAGATTCTCGAGATGCTTGTACACATAGATGCGCCGTACGCCGTCGATCGCGCCGACGCCCGTCAACGCGCCTTCGCTGCTGCGCTGCGCCTCGATGAAGAGCGGGGCGTCGTGAAGGTCGAGGCCGACCACGCGCGCATCGAACGGCAGGCGGGACACGAGCGCGCCGTTGTCCTCGACGATCGCCGCGCTGCCGTGCTTGCCGACCGCGAGACCGTCGAGCAGCGCGCGGAAGTAGTCGATGCTGAGCGTGCCGACGACGATCCCGCCGAAGCGGCCATCGGCCAGCGTGATCCGTCGGCTGAGCGCGATCGTCAATGCGCCGCCGCGCAGCCGGGACGCATAGGGCCGGCTGATGAAGAGGCCCTGCGCGAGCCGGTCGCGATGCACGGCGAAGTATTCGCGGTCGGCGAAATTGCCTTGTCGCGGCGGCGATGCGCCCGAATCGATCACGATATTGCCGTGCGGATCCATCACGAAAATGGCGCCGAGATACGCGCCGGTCGCGGCGCGGTCGAACAGCAGCCGGTGACGCTGCTGCGGCGGCAATGCCATCAGTTCCGGATCGGCGAGGCCGTCGACGACGTTTTGCAGCGAAAGATCATACAGTTCGATATTGCGGGAAATATCGCGCTCGATCAGCAGCATCAGGTTGCGCGCATTTTCGACCGCATGGTCGTATGCGTCGTGGCGTGCCTCGATCAAAAGCGACGTCGAGAGTCCCCAGCTGAACAGGAGCAGCATGATGCCCGCGACGAGTACGCCGCGGGGCGACAGAATGCGTGCCACGGCCGACGCGGTGTGACGGCGCGCCGTGGCGAGCGGCGTGTGTGGCTTCATCCTCGGGGGTGGGCGGCGGAAATTTGCGTCGTAGACGATTCCGCGCAGTGATTAATTCGCATTAATCGGCATTATCTCGCGAATCCCTGAATTTCGCCGTGCGATGCAAAACATGCATGCGCCGACGGTGATTCGGAATGATTACACATCATTACCGTGAGCCGGTGTCCAGTTTGATTTGAATCAATTTCGAGTGACCGGTATTTTGTCTGATTATTAGCGGCGTTTGCGGATCGATTTGTCGTTTTAATACAGGATCGGACGATTGCGCGGGAACGATTACGCCTTGCACGGTTCGCCATCGCGGATGACCACTCGCATGGCACGACCTGTCCCCCGCAACCCGCAGCCGTGCCGTCGTCTCGTCGCCCCGCCGTGTCCAACTTGTTGATTCTGCTGCGTCTGCATGCGGCGGCGGGGCGTTCGGCGCTCAGCTGCCCCCGCGGCGAATCAGGTAGAATCCGCGCTTCGCCGCAGGCGCCCGGCGCGCAACGCGTATCGGGGCCGCATCGAAGGCATCGCAGCAGGCGGCGCGCCGCGCCCCGATCCCGCATGCGCCGGCTCCGGATGCCGGCCCGCTCAACGTTCGTCTCGTTTATGTCCGCAATTCCGAATTCCGACCAACCCGGTTCGTCCGCGAACCCACCCAAGCTTCATCGCGCGCTGAAGGCGCGCCATCTGACGATGATCGCCATCGGCGGCTCGATCGGCACGGGCCTGTTCGTCGCGTCCGGCGCGTCGATCTCGCAGGCCGGCCCTGGCGGCGCGATGGTCGCGTACATGCTGATCGGCCTGATGGTCTACTTCCTGATGACGAGCCTCGGCGAAATGGCCGCGTTCATGCCGGTGTCGGGCTCGTTCGCGACCTACGGCGCGAAATACGTCGACGAAGGCTTCGGCTTCGCGCTCGGCTGGAACTACTGGTACAACTGGGCCGTGACGATCGCGGTCGAACTCGTCGCGGCGCAGCTCGTGATGCACTACTGGTTCCCGGACGTGCCCGGCGTCTGGTGGAGTGCCGCGTTCCTCGCCGTGATGTTCCTGCTCAATGCGCTGACCGTGCGCGGCTTCGGGGAAGCCGAATACTGGTTCGCGCTGATCAAGGTCGTCACCGTGGTTGCGTTCATCGGCGTCGGTCTGCTGATGATCTTCGGCATTCTGAAAGGCGCGCCGGGCAACGGCTGGGGCAACCTGACGATCGGCGACGCGCCGTTCGCGGGCGGCCTGCCGGCGCTGATGGGTGTCGCGATGATCGCGGGCTTCTCGTTCCAGGGCACCGAGCTGATCGGCGTCGCGGCCGGCGAATCGGAGAACCCGCGCACGACGATCCCGCGCGCGGTGCGTCAGGTGTTCTGGCGCATCCTGCTGTTCTACGTGCTGGCGATCTTCGTGATCGGCGTGCTGATTCCCTATACCGATCCGAACCTGCTGAAGAGCGACGTGACCGACATCGGCGTGAGTCCGTTTACGCTCGTGTTCCGCCACGCGGGCCTCGCGTTCGCGGCCGGCGTGATGAACGCGGTGATCCTGACGGCCGTGCTGTCGGCCGGCAACTCGGGTATGTACGCGTCGACGCGGATGCTCTACAACCTCGCGACGGAAGGCCGCGCGCCGAAGCTGTTCGCGAAGCTGTCGCCGGGCGGCGTACCGCGCAATGCGCTGTACGCGACGACCGCCGTCGGCGCGCTGTGCTTCTTCACGTCGCTGTACGGCGACAAGACGGTGTACCTGTGGCTGCTGAACACGTCCGGGATGACGGGTTTCATCGCGTGGCTCGGCATCGCGATCAGCCACTACCGGTTCCGCAAGGGCTACGTGAAGCAGGGTTACGCGGTCGACCAGCTGCCGTATCAGTCGAAGTGGTTCCCGTTCGGCCCGCTGTTCGCGTTCGTGCTGTGTCTCGTGATCGCGCTCGGCCAGGACTATCAGGCGTTTCTCGCGAACCGGATCGACTGGGCGGGTGTGGCCGCGACCTACGTCGGCATTCCGCTGTTCCTCGTCGTGTGGCTCGGCTATCGCTTCCTGAACAAGAGCCGCTTCGTGCGTTACGAGGACATGGAGATCGCACCGTGGGTCGCCGCGAACCGCGGCGCGCAGCTGCAGCGCGTGGAGAACCGCGAAACCGCGGGCTGATGCCGGCGCGGCACGTGGCCGCGCGAAGGCGCGACGAAACGGGAAGCCGCACGCTTCCCGTTTTTTTTGTCCGCTTTCCCCTGCACGGGGTCAAAGCCGGTTATATTGCCCGACCCTACCGGGCCACACGGCCCGGCCGGCGCGACGAGCGCGGCGCGGATCGGGCATCCGGCGCGCGCCTCTCGCGGCGGCCGGCGGCGCCCGGCGTTTCCATCGTTCCGCCGTGGCCGGCACGGCCCGCGGAGCGCGCAACCCAGAGGAATCCATGAGTGCATCACCCGCCGAGCGGAAGGCCGGACCCGTTTCCATCGTGCGAATCGAAGCCGCGATCAACGCGTGGCGCGAAGTGTATCCGCCGGCGCCGGACGGCGAGGACGGCTACGCGCTCGACGCCGGCAGCAACTGCCTGGCCGAGCTGTACGGCGCGATGATCTGCTATCGGCTGCCGGACGTGCCGCTCGACTCGTTGAGCGACGCGCAGCGCGATGCGCTGTACGCGACCGAGGCGTGATGCGCGGTCGAGACGCTGCCGCGACGCGGCGTCGATGAAGAAACGGGAAGCCAGGCGGCTTCCCGTTTTGCATTGCGCGGTGCCGCACGCGAGGGCGGCACGACGCTGCTCGCGCCGGTTTCGGCACGGGCTGAGGTATCGTCATGGCATCGGGATCGGGCGATCACGGGACGACCGGTGCGGCACGCGTCTGCGCGGGGCCGAACGAACGTCCGTTGCTGGTCCGGGAGGGATCGAAAAATGGAGTTGAGACACCTCCGCTACTTCGTCGCGGTTGCCGAGGAGCGGAATTTCACGCGTGCGGCCGAGCGCCTGCACATCGCTCAGCCGCCGCTCAGCCGGCAGATCCAGCAGCTCGAGGAGGCGCTCGGCGTGCCGCTGTTTGAGCGCAACGCGCGGCCGCTGAAGCTGACCGACGCGGGGCGGTTCTTCTATTCGCACGCGGTGCAGTTGCTCGCGCAGACGACCGAGCTCGAATCGATGACGAAGCGGGTCGGCAAGATCGAGCGCAGCATGTCGGTCGGGTTCGTCGGTTCGACGCTGTACGGGATGCTGCCGAAGATCATCCGGCGCTTTCGCAGCGAGTATCCGGCCGTCGAGCTGAGCCTGCACGAGATGTCGACGATGGACCAGATCAAGGCGCTGAAGGAAGGGCGCATCGACGTCGGGTTCGGGCGCATCCGTCACGAGGATCCGAGCGTGCGGCGCGTCGTGCTGCGCGAGGAGCGGATGATCGTCGCGCTGCCGGTCGGTCACGTGCTCGACGGCGCGAAGCCCGTGCTGTCGCTGCACGATCTCGTGAACGACACGCTGATCATCTTCCCGAAAGCGCCGCGGCCGAGCTATGCGGACCAGGTGCTCGCCGCCTTTCACGATCGCGCGTTGCAGCCGCGCAAGATCTACGAGACGCGCGAACTGCAGATCGCGCTCGGACTCGTCGCGATGGGCGAGGGCGTGTCGGTCGTGCCGCACAGCGTGTACGGCCTGAAGCGCGACGATATCAGCTACAAGCCGCTCGACGATCCGAACCTCGTGTCGCCGATCATCATGAGCATGCGGATGCTCGACGAATCGGAGGACATCCGCGCGATGCAGGCGCTGATCTACCGGCTGTACGACGAAGCGCAGATGGAGTATCTGCCGCCGCAGCCCGAATGAGCGTGCGGGCGGTGGGGCCTTGCTTGACGCCGCGTGGGTCGCCGGGCCACCATCGTCGGCATTCGATGCGGCCCGCCCGCGTGCGGCCGCCTTCATGCAGACGACGACACACATGACTGAAATCGTGACCGAGGAGACCTGGATCGAGACGCCGCAAGGGCGTCTCTTCGCGAAGCGCTGGCGCGGCGTGCCCGCGCGGGCACCGGCTGCACCTGCGCCGGTCGCACCTACGCCGGTCGCACCTGAGCCGGCCGCACCGATCGTGCTGCTGCACGATTCGCTCGGCTGCGTTGAACTATGGCGCGACTTCCCCGCGCAACTCGCGCGCGCCACCCGGCGCGACGTGATCGCATACGACCGGCTGGGCTTCGGGCGGTCCGATCGTCATCCGGGGCAACTCGGCATGACGTTCGTGCGCGACGAGGCCGATCACGGATTCCATGCGCTGCTCGAGCGGTTCGGCATCGATGCGTTCGTGGCGTTCGGGCACAGCGTCGGCGGCGGCATGGCGGTCGGATGCGCGGCCGCGTATCCGGCGCGTTGCCGAGCACTGGTGACGGTCTCAGCGCAGGCGTTCGTCGAGGATCGCACGCGCGACGGCATTCGCGAGGCGGGGCAGCAGTTCGACGCGCCCGGCCAGCTCGACCGGCTCGCGCGTTATCACGGCGACAAGGCCGAATGGGTGCTGCGTGCGTGGGTCGACACGTGGTTGTCGCCGGCGTTTCGCGACTGGAGTCTCGACGACGAACTGCCGCGCGTGCATTGCGCGACGCTCGCGATTCACGGCGAGCAGGACGAATACGGGTCGGACGTGCATCCGAAACGGATCGCCGCGCGCGTCGCGGGGCCGTCGTCGTTCCTGCTGCTCGACGGATGCGGACACATGCCGCATCGCGAGCGGACCGACGACGTACTCGCGGCCGTGGCGACGTTCCTGCGCGACGCGCTCGCCTGAACGCCGGGCGCGGGCGTGCGATGCAACCGGTGGGCCCGACCCGCCGGTGCTCAGAACGACAGCTGGATTGCGAGGTCGACGGCGAGAATCGCGATCGAGCAGCCGATGCCGAGAACCACGTTTGGCAGCCGGTGTTCGAAGTCGCGATTGTCACGGCGCATCGCGGCACCGAGCAGGAAGACCGCCTCGACGACGATCTGCAGCCCGACGAACAGCAGCATCAGCAGATACTCGTAACCCATCTGCTTGAACGCGGCGAATTGCATCCCGTGATCGCGGATCCATTGGCCGACGCGCAGCAGTTCGTAGACGAACAGCAACGCGGGAAACAGGTAGCTGATGAAATACGTCGGCGCGGTGGCGTGCCGTAGTTCGAGGTGGAAGTGCGGATGCGTGGTAGCCATCGAGAAGCCCTCCTTGCAACGCATGATTGCGGTCGCGACGGCGGCGCGACGACGTGCGGACTAAGGGATTGCCCGAGGCATCGTGCGCGGTCGTACGACACCAGCATACTGCTGCGCGGGAAATTTGGCATCCCGTCCGTGCGATCGTTGTAAAAATCCCTCCGCATCATGCGATGCCTTCAACGGTCGCCGCTCGCGATGCGCGGTGCGTCCGCCGGCTGCGTGTCGCCGGCTGTGCCGGGCACCTGCCGTTCCCGATGGCGTTCCAGATCGCCGGCCAGCGCGCAGGGCGCTCGACGTTCGCTCGACGTTCGCTCGACGTTCGCTCGACGTTCGCGCGAATTGCGTAAGCGCGGTGCACGTTCGATGCGGACGCACCTTCCCG
Source organism: Burkholderia sp. FL-7-2-10-S1-D7 (assembly GCF_001524185.1). Taxonomy (NCBI): domain Bacteria; kingdom Pseudomonadati; phylum Pseudomonadota; class Betaproteobacteria; order Burkholderiales; family Burkholderiaceae; genus Burkholderia; species Burkholderia sp. FL-7-2-10-S1-D7. The sequence continues at coordinate 64,190 of NZ_LOWY01000023.1, forward strand.
ACCGGGCGTCGCCTGCGCGGGCGCTCACGCTTTTGCGTGCGCACCTTCGACGAACAGCCTCGCGACCGACCGGAATTCCCGCTTCAGCGACAACCCCGGCACGGTCAGCCAGCGCAGCATCGCCGCGAGATACAGGTGATGGAACCACGTGGCGAGCTGGTCGGCCGCCAGCGCCGGGTTCAGTTCGCCCGCCTGCTGTCCGGCCGCGATCAGCTGCTGCCACACGCACGCGATGTCGCCGCCGCCATCATCCCCGCTTTCCGCTTGCGCCACGCCGATGCTCAGGAACCGATGCCGCAGGTAGGCGAGCAGATACACCGGATGCTGTTCGCACCATGCGGCCGACGCGTCGAGCACGCAGGCGATCCGCGACGCGAAGGTCTTCCGTCGCGCGACGTCGCGCTGCAGGTGCGCGAGGTCGCGCGCGAGTTCGCCTTCGAGCCAGTGCGCGAGCACGGCCTCCTTCGTCGGAAAGTGGTTGTACAGCGTACGTTTCGCGACATCGGCCTGCGCGGCGATCTGTTCCATCGTCACTGCATCGTAGCCGTGCGCATCGAACAGGCGTGCGCCCGTTTCGGCGAGATGCGCGAGCATCTGGATGCGCTTGCGTGCGCGGCGGCCCGGATCGTCGGTCGTCGTTGGCATGGTTCGGTATCGACTGAAAGTGCACGAATTGCATTAGTATACGACGTGCACTTTTGTGAATCCACTCGCCTGCATCATGCAGGAGGAACCACGCATGAATCTCGTCATCGCCACCTACGGCACCGAAGGCGACACGCGCCCGCTCGCGGCGCTCGGCCGCGCGCTGCTGGATGCCGGCCATGAGGTCCGGTTGCTGGCCGACGTCGCGACGCTCGGTTCGGCCGCCGCGCTCGGCGTGCCTTGCGAGCCGCTGTCCGGCGACATCCGCGCGGCGATCGCGCCGGATGGTGCGTTGTCCGAAGCGGTGCGCGGGCGCGGCGGTTTCAACGACACGTCGAAGGCGCTCGCGGCGATCGCGAATGCGAACACGGCGGCATGGATGCGCGAAGTCGCGGCCGCATCGGCCGGTTGCGATGCCATCCTGGTGTCGGGGCTGGCGTCGTTCGTCGGGCTGTCGGTTGCCGAGTATCGCGGCGTGCCGGCGATCGGTACGGGGATGATCCCGATCACGCCGACCGCGACGTTCGCGTCGCCGTTTCTGCCGCCCGGCAAGGTGCCGCGCTGGCTGAATCGCGCGAGCCACCGGTTCGTGAACGCGCTGCTGTGGCACGCGTTCAGGCGGGCGACCAATGCGGCGCGCGCGAGCGTGTGCGGACTGCCGCCGCGCCGGGCCGTATGGACCGATCATCCGATGCTGTACGGCGTGTCGCCCGCGCTGCTGGCCGGTCCGGCCGACTGGCCGTCGCATGTGCTGGCATGCGGTCAGTGGCGCGTCGACGCGCCGGCGTGGACGCCGCCGCCCGCGCTGTCGCGCTTTCTCGGCGCGGGCGATCCGCCCGTGTACATCGGCTTCGGCAGCATGGCCGGGTTCGACCGGGCCGCGATGGTCGACGCGCTGTTGCAGGCGCTCGACGGCCGGCGCGCGCTGTTCCATCCGGGCTGGAGCGGCATCGATGTGTCGATGCTGCCGGCGCACGTGTGCGTGATTGGCGAGACGCCGCACGACCGGTTGTTTCCGCATGTATCGATGGCAATCCATCACGGCGGATCGGGTACCACGCATTCGGCCGCGCGGGCGGGCATTCCGTCGGTCGTCGTGCCGTTCGCGGGCGATCAGTTCTTCTGGGCGAGCCGGCTGCAACGCGTCGGCGTGGCCGATGCGCCGGTGGCGGGGCGGCGTGTGGACGCCGCGGCGCTTGCACGCGCGATCGCGTTCGCGGCACGAGCCGACACGCAAGCGCGTGCCGCCGAACTCGGTGCGCGGATCGCGCGGGAGGACGGGGTGGGGCTGGCGGTCGGCGCGATCGAGCGCTGGGGGCGCCCCGGCGTGCGCTGAACGCGTCCAGCCTGCGTCAGAAATGCCCGGTGAACCGGTAACGACTTCCCGGATGCCACAGATTGGCCACCGACGCGACCATCCCTTGCGACCATGTGCGCCGATGCAGCAGCAGGCACGGCTCGCGTTCGTCCGTCGTCAGGTGCTTGCGCGTTGCCGCATCGGGCATCGCAGCCTCGATCCGGTATTCGACCCGCTGCAGCGGCGCGACGCGCGTCAGGTACTGGTTCGGCGTCGTCGTCGTGAAGTCCTGCAGCGCGTATTCGGGTGCGCAGGCCGGGTTGACCCAGCGCTCCTCGAGCTGAACGGGCGTGTCGTTCTCGAAGTGCAGCACGCGCGAATGGAAGATCGGGCTGCCGGAGTCGAGCTGCAGCTCATCGGCCAGCTTCGCGTCGGCGACGGCCGCGCCGACCTCCAGCACCTGCGCACGATACGCATGGCCGCGCGCGGCGACTTCATCCGAGATGCTGCGGATCGCGACCAGTGTCGATTCGTATTTCGGCGACGCGACATACGTGCCCGAGCCGCGCGTGCGCGTGAGCACCTGTTCGGCCGTCAGCTCGCGCAGCGCGCGGTTGACCGTCATCCGCGCGACGTTGAATTCGCGCGCGAGCTCGTTCTCCGACGGCACCTGGTCGCCTTCCGCCCACTCGCCCGCATGAATGCGCGCGAGGATGAAGTCCTTGATTTCCTGATAGATCGGTGTGGTCATTGCATTGCTGTTCAAGAGACGGCGGCCGCGTGCCGTCGCAGGCCGGCCTTCGTGCGGTGTTCGGGCGGAGTGTACCGGGTTCGACGCGGCGCGGGCCCGACTGTGGGCCCGGGATTCGGGTTATTCCGGCCTGCATCCGGAGCGCCGATCGGGGCGGGCGCAGCGGCCCGCAGGGGCCGTACGGGCCGCGGCCGCCGCGTCGGCGAGCGCGACAGACGGAAAAGTATAGACAAATGCAGGCGCGACGACGACGTGCCGAAGCTGCACAGAAAGCTGGATTTCACCCGCATGTAATCTTTAGCGAATTGAAATATAAGGAAAATTCGCTCATGGAAACAATCCGCCGACAATTAGAGATAAACACGGATTGCTGGCAGCGACCTGAAAAAGGCAAAGTTGTATGTACAACTTAGAGGGCGCCCGACGGGCGGCTCCAGGTTGGAAGGGTTCGCGGCGGCGACGCCCGACGGGACCCGTGCCCAGTTCGCCTCAGACAGGAACGCCATGAAGAAACTCGCGCTCAGTATTGCCCTTGCCTGCCTCGCGGTCGGTGCCCACGCCAAGGATTGGTCGACGATCCGGTTTGGCGTCGACGCCAGCTACCCGCCGTTCGAATCGAAGGACGCAAGCGGCAAGGTCGTCGGCTTCGACGTCGATCTCGGCAACGAGATCTGCGCACGGCTGAAGGCGAAATGCGTGTGGATCGAGAACGACTTCGACGGGATGATCCCGGCGCTGAAGGCGAAGAAGTTCGACGGCGTGCTGTCGTCGATGTCGATGACGCCGGCGCGCGCCGAGCAGATCGCGTTCTCCGACAAGCTGTTCAACACACCGACGCGCCTGGTCGCGAAGAAAGGCGCGAACCTGCAGCCGACGGCCGAATCGCTGAAGGGCAAGTCGGTCGGCGTCGAGCAGGGCACGATCCAGGAAGCCTACGCGAAGGCCTACTGGGCGCCGAAGGGCGTGCAGGTCGTGCCTTACCAGAACCAGGACGGCGTGTACCAGGACCTGATGTCCGGCCGCCTCGACGCCGCGCTGCAGGACGCGGTGCAGGCCGACCTCGGTTTCCTGAAGACGCCGCGCGGCGCGAACTTCGATTTCGCCGGCAAGGACATCGACGATCCGAAGACGCTCGGCAATGGCGCCGGCATCGGGCTGCGCAAGGACGACGCCGACCTGAAGGCGAAGATCGACGGCGCGATCGCCGACATGATCAAGGACGGCACGTACAAGAAGCTCGAGAAGAAGTACTTCGCATTCGACGTCTACGGCGGCTGACGCCTTCGCGGCGCACGCGGCGCATGCCGCGCTGCGCCGCCGGTCTTTCTGGATACGCTCACATGATCTTCCAAGGATTTGGCCCGCTGTTGTGGGCCGGCACGGTCGAGACCGTGAAGCTCGCGGTGCTGTCGCTCGCCGCGTCGCTCATACTGGGCCTCGCGGGCGCGGGCGCGAAACTGTCGACCAACCGCGTGCTCAGGTCGGTCGGCACGTTCTATACGACGCTGATCCGTGCAGTGCCCGATCTCGTGCTGATGCTGCTGCTGTTCTACGGGATCCAGATCCTGCTGAACGATGCGACCGACCTGCTCGGCTGGGACCAGATCGACATCGATCCGTTCGTGGCCGGCGTCGTGACGCTCGGCTTCATCTACGGCGCGTACTTCACCGAAACGTTTCGCGGCGCGTTCCTCGCGGTGCCGCGCGGCCAGCTCGAAGCCGGCTTCGCATACGGGATGAGCGGCTGGCGCGTGTTCCACCGGATCATGTTCCCGCAAATGATGCGCTTCGCGCTGCCGGGCATCGGCAACAACTGGCAGGTGCTCGTGAAGGCCACCGCGCTCGTGTCGATCATCGGCCTCGCCGATGTCGTGAAGGCGTCGCAGGACGCCGGCAAGAGCACGCTCGACTTCTTCTTCTTCACGCTCGCGGCGGGTGCGATCTACCTCGCGATCACGACGGTGTCGAACGTCGTGCTGCACCACCTCGAGAAGCGTTATTCCGTGGGCGTCCGGAGGCTTGCACTGTGATCGAACTCATCAGCCAGTACTGGCAAAGCTATCTCTACACCGACGGCTACCGCTTCAGCGGCCTGGCGATCACGCTGTGGCTGCTGGTCGTGTCGATCGCGCTCGGCTTCGCGCTGGCCGTGCCGCTCGCGATCGCGCGCGCGTCGTCGAACCGCTGGATTTCCGGCCCGGTGTGGCTCTATACGTACGTGTTCCGCGGCACGCCGCTCTACGTGCAGCTGCTGATGTGCTACACCGGCATCTACAGCCTGCAGGTCGTGCACAACCACGTGCTGCTCGACACGTTCTTCCGCAACGCGATGAACTGCACGCTGCTCGCGTTCGTGTTGAACGAATGCGCGTATGCGACCGAGATCTTCGCGGGCGCGATCAAGGCGACGTCGGCCGGCGAGATCGAGGCCGGGATGGCTTACGGGATGTCGCGCTTCAAGCTCTATACGCGCATCATCCTGCCGTCCGCGCTGCGCCGTTCGCTGCCGAGCTACAGCAACGAAGTGATCCTGATGCTGCACGCGACGACGCTCGCGTTCACCGCGACCGTGCCCGACATCCTGAAGGTCACGCGCGATGTCAACTCCGCCACGTACATGTCGTTCCAGGCCTATGGCATCGCGGCCGTGCTGTACGCCATCGTCGTGTTCGCGCTCATCTGGGCGTTCCGCAAGCTCGAGACGCGCTGGCTCGCGTACCTGTCGCCGCGCGGCCATTAACGCATTCGCAAGATTCGCAAGGAAGGACCAAGCATGTACAAGCTCACCGTTGACAACCTGCACAAGAAATTCGGCGACAACGAGGTGTTGAAGGGCGTGTCGATGAAGGCGAAGGCCGGCGACGTGATCAGCATCATCGGCTCGAGCGGCTCCGGCAAGAGCACGTTCCTGCGCTGCATCAACTTCCTCGAGCAGCCGTGCTCGGGGCAGATCACGATCGGCAGCGAGCCGATCGAGACCACGCGCGACCGCAACGGCTCGCTGCGCGTGGCCGACCAGAAGCAGCTGCAGCGCATGCGCACGAAGCTGTCGATGGTGTTCCAGCACTTCAACCTGTGGGCGCACATGACGGTGCTCGAGAACGTGATCGAGGCGCCGATGGCCGTGCTCGGAATCGGCAAGGAAGAGGCCGTCGCGCGGGCGCGCAAGTATCTGGAGAAGGTCGGCCTCGCGCCGCGCGTCGAAGGCATGTATCCGTCGCACCTGTCGGGCGGACAGCAGCAGCGTGTCGCGATCGCGCGTGCGCTCGCGATGGAACCGGAGGTGATGCTGTTCGACGAGCCCACGTCGGCGCTCGACCCGGAACTCGTCGGCGAAGTGCTGAAGGTGATGCAGAAGCTGGCCGAGGAGGGCCGCACGATGGTCGTCGTCACGCACGAGATGGGCTTCGCGCGCAACGTGTCGAATCACGTGATCTTCCTGCACCAGGGGAAGATCGAGGAAGAGGGCGATCCGCGGGAGATTCTCGTCAATCCGAAGAGCGAGCGGCTCGGGCAGTTCCTGTCGGGGCGGCTCAAGTAAGCGGGCGCTGCTGCGGCCTGGAACGCTAAATGCTTGTCCCGGATGACTCTTTCGATCGAGGAGCACCGCGATGAGCACGCCGACCCCTACCGCGTTTTCCCACGTGAGGCCGCAGGACACCGCGTATCAAGGCGAAGGCCTGCGCGACTTCTTCCTGTATCGCGATCTCGGCATCGCGGCCGCGACGAACGGCAAGGTCGTCGCGCAACTCGTCAGGGCGAATCATGCACCGACGGCGGGCACCGGCTGGCACCGTCACGAGGCCGAGTTCCACATCGTGATCATGCTGAAGGGCTGGGCGCGCTTCATGTACGGCGACCGCGAGACGCTGGTGAACGCCGGCGACTGCGTGCACCAGGCACCGGGAATCGTGCATTACCTGTTCGACTATTCGCCCGACATGGAGTATCTGGAGATCGTCGGGCCGGCCGATTTCAAGTCGATCGACGTCGACGGGCCATGCGAAGTGCCCGCGCCGACGCCATGGGGCGACGCGGGCGCGTAGCCGCCGTCGTTTCGCACGCGAGGCATCCACGTGCCTGTGAAAGACCGCCTTCGGGCTAATGCCGTTCAGTTAAGGTTCTTTCTGAGGAACCGGACAGCGTAACGAGCGGGACGGGACTTGACGGCCCGATCGC